>JBAVPB010000048.1:0-17987 GCA_049692655.1 Chthoniobacteraceae bacterium
CGCCGATCTTCCCCCATTCCGCGGCGTCCATTTTTCAAACGAACTCATCGACGCCATGCCCGTCCACCTCGTGAAATACACCGGCGGCGCATGGAAGGAACGCCACATCGACTGGCAGGACGACCGCTTCGCATTCCTCGATGCCCCCCTCTCCTCTCCACAACTCGCCGCCCACCTGCAAAGCCTCCCGCTCACCCCCGTCGAAGGCTACACCACCGAGATCAACCTCGACGCCCTCTGCTGGATCGACTCCCTCGCCTCCCGCCTCGAGTCCGGCTACACCCTCATCATCGATTACGGCTGGCCGCGCGATATCTTCTACGCCCCCGACCGCACCACCGGCACCCTCACCTGCTACAGCCAGCACAAACGCAGCTACGATCCCCTCCAAAACACCGGCAACTCCGACATCACCGCCCACGTCGATTTCACCACCCTCGCCGAACGCGCGGAAGCCGCCGGCTTCCACCTCTCCGGATTCGCCGACCAGCATCATTTCATGGTCGGTCTCGGCAAGCAGGAATTCCCCGACACCGACCAGCCCGCCGACGAAGCCCGCAGGAAATCCCTCCGCGCCTTCCACACCCTCATGCACCCCGCCCTCATGGGCCTCGCTTTCAAGTTCCTCGCCCTCGAAAAAAACCTCCCTCAAAAATCCGGCCAGCCCCTCGCTGGCTTCCAATTCTCCCCAAACCCAAAAGCCGCCCTCGGCAATTGATCGTCGTGTAGCCCTTGGTTTTGATCTTGTTGACCCCGCCCATAAAGCCGATACTCACTATGCCCTCCCCCTGCAATGTATGATCGCAAAATCCGCCCTCGTTTTCGGCTTACTCAGTATCTTCTCAACCGCCTGGAGCCAGGATCTCTGCCACTTTCGACGCGCCGATATCCCTCGTAACGAATCCCGCCTGTCCGAGTTGGCCGGAGTGCAAGAGTTCCGATGTGATTACGAATTGTCCAAATATACCCAAGGCACACTCCTGATTGCAGAGCTGTACAAAAATGGAAAATGCGTGGGCCGGTTCCGTATGTCGCGGGCCAAGTATGATAATTCAAAAAAGGACACCACGGGCGTCATTTCCATCGGCTGGCAGCGCGATGCCCACAATCTGGTTTCCGTCCATGACAACGGAGATTTTTACAGCCCGTGGACAGCCAGCATCCACCTGGAAGATTTCACCCCGTTTGACGCCTACTATTTTGCAGATTCATCACCCGAGAAACAAAAACACGAAGATAAAGGAACCCCCGATTTCGACCTTTACCCGGTGCTCGGCATTTGTGGCCAGCGAACATCTCAGATTGCATATCCCAACGTGGGAAATACTAAATCCTTTCTTGAGGCATGCCGTGCTGCCCGAGCGAAAGATGCGATTATAATTTACGCATATTACAGCGAATTTGACGAGGAGCCAGGGATGAAATTCACGAAGTAAATCCCATGAAAAAACTCGCACTCCCCGTCATAGGTTTGTTCCTGCTGGCGATAACAGCTCAACTCGACGCCAGAGGGATATCAATCTGGTCTTATGCCAAGCTTCGCAACTGCGCGGATTTTGTGGTGATAGCCAAGACGATTTCTAACACCGACACAAAAGATGTTTTTCTTGCCGAGAAGGACGGCTACACCGGCGTCAACACCGAATTCGAAGTACTGGACGTCAGCAAAGGCGATGTCGATGCGAAGAAAATCACGGTTTTGCATTTTAAAAACGCTCCTGGTTCCTCACACATGGATGGAGCGCTTACGATCCATTTCCGGATCAAAACCCTGGCGGAGACAGCAGCGGAAATGCACCCGGAGCATTTACAAAATCCGGAGGCGCGCCAGGTCTATATATTATTTCTTAAAAAGCGCAACGACGGCAGGTACGAGCCCGTGACCGGGCAACTCGATTCCTCCCTGTCGGCCAAAGAAATCAATGAGCCGCCGTGGAATAGCACTGAATAATTCCCGGGAGAGATTTGGCCCGCAACCTTCCCAAGTTCAACAAATATGGACAAAAAAACACTCTCAACCGTCGCCGTTAAAATCCTCGGCCTCTGGCTGATATTGCCTGACATCGCCCAGATGATTTCTGATCTCATCTACCTCCTGTTCTCCAAAATAAAAACCGGCACTTTTGGAAGTAATGGGTATTTTACATGGCACCCCCACGCCCTCTTGGATTTCGACAGGATCATCCGCATTGGTTTTGGGCTTGCCGTGATCAGGTATGCCTCGTTGGTAGTTGAAAAGCTCTTCAAACCGGAAGACCTGCCGCAAATCGACAGTCAAGGCACCGTAGCATTCATCGGCGCAAAAGCACTCATCATTCTTTTGGTCATCATGGCGTTCCTTTTATTTATGTGGGCGATTACCCAATGATCCGTAGCCTTTTCCTGCTCCTATTGTGCATCCTCTTTGTGAGCGGACATTCCTTCGCCTCAACAGACGACGACCTGAAGGCATTGCGTGATCGTGCCGACAAGGTAAAACCCCACACGCCTTTAAAAGAAGTTGAGCGACTTTTTCCCGTCTATCGGGGGTCAGTCAATTCCACAACCTTACCGAACGGAATCAGCATTGCCGTTCCTGCCCATGCTATCGACTACCCCCTAAACACATTCACTTCGAGTTCGCTTGCAATCGACACATACTACCTTGCGCCGGATTTCAAAATTGAAATCGGCTACAACTCCGCAATCTCCGACAAACCCATTAACGGCATCACAGTCGAGTACCGACCGACTTTTACCGGCGATGAATGGAAGAAAACGCTCAAGGCGAATATCGGCAGTGTAACGATAGAGGTCAACATTTCGGCGAACATCTGCTTTGATCTTCCCGAATCGGTTTCCCAGATTCTCGAAAAAGTTCCACCTGGTGAACTTTTTTGCATTTTTTAAAGTCCTGCGCAGCGAATCTGCCATGCCTCAAAATCCCGGCCTGACCGAGAATCTCGTCCGCCAGAATCGCGAAGAAAATTTGCATCTCTGGAGTTTGATTGTGAAGCAGCATCTGCACGGGCAACAAGCGAAGCTGTCAGACGGAACCGTGCTGATGACGTACAACACCCAGGATTCCAAATAAGCAAACTCACTCCCCGGACGCTTTCTCGAAAAGACGCACATGGTGCGTTGCACCCTCCTCTCTTTTAAGAAACGCCCCATCCCATCAGTATTCCATGCATTGTTTTCAAAAGAGCAGAACATCCCTCCGTTTCACAAAACTAACACACAGCTTGACAAATCAACGCTTTTCTGAAATACTTAAATTAAATCTAACACATACACATCTCTCTCAACTTTAAGCTATGGAGTCAACGCGCAACGCCACACCCGAGTACGAGTGCAGCATTTCCCCTCCTTTGCGCCCTTCGCGCCCTTCGCGGTTACCTTCCCCCTTACCCTCCGCAAAAACATGCATTTTTTCCGAACGAACCCAATTTTACTCTGGAGACTCCCAAAAAACGAACCCAAACGAACCCATTTCAAAGCCAAAAATCTGTGAAAATCCGTGAAATCTGTGGACAATTCTCTGAACTCCAAGCCCTCCGCCCCTCCAAAAATCAAGCTAAATCAAGGTAAATCAAGCCGGAATGGACTTAAAAAATGAAAGCCGGTAGCGGCAGACACTACAAGCTAACGGCCTATACCGGGTTAAACCGGCCTAAAAGTTCATGAATCCGATGAAAAAATGCAGTCAACTCCACGAATCTCCATTCAATAGGTGTTGGCCGTTCCTTTCCTCCTTCGCGCCCTTTGCGCCCTTCGCGGTACACCCTTCCCCAAAAAAGTGTCCAGTCCCGTCAAGCCCAGTCAAGGCGCGCCAGAGTAAATCCGGCGCTTTTCCTTCAACAAACCGCTCGCCAACTCATCCAGCATCCAGCCCCCTTACTTTCCGACATAAACTCAGCAAAATCCCGAGCATGTACATCAAATAACTCTGATAAGGTCTCCCCCGCCTCGCATCCCCACAAAGAACAAAATGAAACATTCAGTAGCATTCTCCTCCCTGCTTGCCGCCGTCGGGTTGTTCACCGTCCAGATCGCCTCCATCGCCCAGGCCCCGAAAGCTTCACCCACCCCTAAGCCGACACCCACCCCGGTCCCGTTCAAGACGCTCACCGTCGATGAAATGACCGCCGACATGGCGCTGAAATCAAAGCTCATGATGTGGGATGGCGACAAATTCCCCGGTAGCCCCAGGTCATGGACCGCGCCGCCAAAGAGCTGCACCCTCACCATCACCAAACTCGAGTCGCACAGCGGCAAAAAATGCGCCCAACTCCACGGCGAAGGCCAGGCCTACCTCGGCTTTGGCTTCAACTTCGTGGGCTGGTATCCGCCGACTGCGGTCTGGGATATCAGCAACTACAAAAACCTCTCCTTCTGGATCAAGATCGACGCCCCTCCGGGCAAAGGTCCCAATGCCCTCAACACCCACCTCACCTCCGCCGGCGGCAAGGAGTCGAACATCCTCGAAGTGGCCACCTACACGGGCGACCTCACCGATGGCCAGTGGCACGAAGTCGTGATCCCGATCAAGTATCTCCTCAACTCCCAATTCGACCCCACCCAGTGCTGGGAGATCGATTTCGGCCAGTGGGCGCAGGACTCCCGCATCTTCGATATCTACGTTGACGAGGTCGGCGTGGATAACCGCGAAGAAGAACCCGCCCCGGCAGCCAAACCCGCTCTTTGAATCCCCCAGATATGAAGCACTTATTCCGCTCCCTTTTCTTCATCGCAGCAGGCCTTCTCGCTTGCGCCTCCCTTCGCGCGCAGGATGCCCCCGCGGCCGACGATGACAAATTCGGCATCGACGGTGCGGGCATCGTCCCCTACTGGCTCGGGCTTGGCCCCATCCCGATCAATGCGGTCGATGCGCAGGGCCGCGCCATCGATATCGACTTCATCAATCGCGAGGTGGGAATCGCCCCCGCGCCCGATGACGTCGTCGCCATAAGCTCACGGAAATACAAATGGCGTCTCTGCACCATCAGGAACAACACGCCCGCTGTCGATGGCCCGCAGGCCGGCTTCGGAAACGCGGAGAATGTGGCCGCTTATTTCGTCGCGTATCCCGTGGTGGAGAAGGACACCCCCATGCGCCTCTACTGGTCCAGCCGGGACAGTGGCAAGGCCTTCGTGAATAGCAGGATGGTCGGCCGCTTCGTCGGCAAGCGCAAGTGCGTGCCGGATCTCGAGGTCTCCCCGCTGGTGACACTGCGAAAGGGGATGAACATCATCATGATCAAGGTCCTCGCCACCGGGAACGACTTCGGCGTGGCTGCCCGCCTGGTGGATGCAAATGACATGCCGCTCAAGGGCGTGACCTTCAGCACCGTCCCTCCCGGCCGCCAGGCCGACGACCGGCAGACATGGAAGCATGTGGTCAGCGGCGAGGAACCCCTGACTTCGCCCCTCTCGACCTATCTCGTGGCGGGCCAGATTGGTTACCTCCCGGGCGAGCAGAAGCTGGCCATCGCTTCCTCGCGCGGCGAGCATGTCTGGAAGACGCTGGAATTGCACGATGCCGCCACGGACGCTGTGGTTTACACCATCCCAAAGGATGGCGGCTCCATCGTCCCCATGGGTTACTACGCGACCGCAAATCAAAATATCAGCCGCGTGTTCTTCGATGATTTCAAGACCCCCGGGCGCTATTGCCTCTACGATCCCGATACGAAACTGAAATCCTTCCCCTTCGATATCCAGGAGGATGTGTACAAGCGCTCCGCCTACGTGCTCACCCGCATGTTCTACTACCAGCGTTCCGGCATCGATTGGGACGAGCACGCCGGCAAGTGGGCCCGCGCCTCCTATCACGATCTTGATGAAATGAAAAAAGCCACCCTCCACGAGTCGGCTGGCGTGCAGTGGACGAGCATCGGCGGCAAGCAGCTCGATCCCACGCCGCACGATGTCACCGGAGGCTGGCTCGATGCCGGCGACCCGAACAAATACACCAAGAACGAGGCCTCCGCCCAAAACGCGCTGCTTGTCGCCTACGACATGAACAAGGACACCCTCAAGGATGGCGACCTCTACATTCCGGAATCGGGCAACAGCCTGCCCGACCTCCTCGATGAAGCCCGTTTCACCACCGATTACCTGCTGCGCATCCAGATGCCCGACGGGAAGGTGTACGACCGCGTGGCGCTCGGCATCCGCTACGATCTCGACACAAGCCAGGCGACCACTCCCGCCGCGGAAATCGCAGAGCCGTGCAGCGGTGCGACCCTCTGCGCCATAGGTTCGCTCGCCTATGCCGCCGCGATCTGGCAGGAAAGCGGGCTGGACAAGGATTACGCAAAGAAGTGCCTCGACGCCGCCCAGCTCTCGTGGAATTACATGAAGGACCACCCCTCCCCATGGCCGCTCGGCACCGATGGCGGACCGAAAAAAATCGGCAGCATCGATGGCAATTACGGCGACGAGAACCAGCTCAAGGTGCTGGCCGCCGCCGCGCTTCTCCGCGCCACGGGCCAGGATGAATACCGCCCCATCGTCGAGACATGGATGAAGGATACCATCGCAAAGGCGAAAACCGTGACCGACAACTCCGTGGTGGAACTCGGCTACCGGTGGGAAAAGGATGAAATCTGCCATCTCTACATGACCAGCAAGGGCGCCGATCCCAAGCTGGTGGCGGAATGGGGCACACTGCTCGCCGGCCCGGCAAAGAAATGCCGCGACGACGTCGCAAAGACCAGCAAGGTCTATGAATACGGCGCCGGTCTTCCCATTTACCATTGGGGCTCCACGGCGGGCATCACCAGTCGCGCCGCATGGATGCTCTGGTGGGCAAAAAATTTCGCGCCCAAGGGAGAGATGCCATCGTACGTCCAGGCCGCCGATGAATACATGCAATTCATCATGGGCCGCAACCCCACGCGCTGGACGATGGTCACCAGCCTGCAGGATTGGGGCGCAACCCGCTCGCCGCAGGTGATGTTCCACACCACCTGCATCAACCTTCCGCCAGACCAGGCAGACCACTACCTCACCCCCGATGCCTCGCACCCCGACCGCATCGGCGTGATGCCGGGTTACATGCTGGGCGGCCCCGTGGGCGGCGTGCAGGATTTTACATTCGACCCCACGAAACCCGCCTTGGATTTCGTCCACATGGAGCCCTCGATCATTTACCAGTGCCAGGCCGTGCTGCTCTCGACCTGCCTCGCCCACATGGCGGCAGACTACCGGAAGTAAAACTTTGTTTTACCTATACTCTTGATGCGCTCTGTGCCCGGGGATGACGGATATCCTCCGCCGCGGCGGCATAGACGGCATCTTCCGCGATATTCTTGGAGTGGTCACCCACCCGCTCCAGGTGCCGGGCGATGAGCAGCAGGTTCAGGAAATCCGCGATCCGGTCGGGCATTTCCGCCATGCGCTCCGTCAGGCGCTGGGCCACTTCCGCATTCGCCTCGTCAAGCTTTTTGTCACGCACCTTCACCGCATGCGCGAGATCCACATCTCCCTCGACAAATGCCCGCATGCTGTCCTTGAAAACGCCGAGCGCCTCAACGAACAACGGCTCGAGGTAATGCACATCCTCCAGCTCCGGGCTCATGTTCAGCTTGCGCGCCCGCTTTGAAATGTTGACCCCCTGGTCCGCCACCCGCTCCAGGTTGCCGCTCAATTTCATGGCGGAGATCACCTGCCGCAAATCCGAGGCCACCGGCTGGAACCGGAGCAGGAGCTCGATGCCGGTCTGGTCCACCTGCTTCTCGAGCAGGTCGATCTCTTCGTCGTCGGCAATGGCGAGATTGGCGAGGTCGCTGTCCCTCTGCAATACCGCCTGCATGGCGTTATGCAGGCTGCGCTCCGTGAGGCTGGCCATCATAAGCACATCGCTGCGCAAGGTATTGAGGGCGTTCTCAAACGTCCCGAGGATATGTCGTGTGGGTGTTTCCATTTTATAAATCTTGAATACCGGTCATGTGCGCCTAACCGAACCGGCCCGTGATATAGTCTTCCGTTTGCTTCTGGCTGGGCCGCGTGAAGACCTGTTGCGTGGGTCCGAACTCGATCAGCCTGCCGATATAGAAAAATGCCGTCATGTCCGACACGCGGCTCGCCTGCTGCATGCTGTGGGTGACGATGACGATGGTGAACTGCTCTTTCAAGGTGTCCATCAACTCCTCCACCTTCGCGGTGGCGATCGGGTCAAGCGCCGAGCACGGCTCATCCATCAGCAAAACCTCGGGCTCCACGGCGATCGCCCGGGCAATACAAAGGCGTTGCATCTGGCCGCCCGAAAGGCCCAGCGCATTGTCGCGGAGCCGGTCCTTCACCTCGTTCCACAACGCGGCGCCGGTGAGGCTGCGCTCCACCACTTCGTCGAGCACCCTGCGGTTCTTTTCCCCCGCAACACGCAACCCGTAGGCGACGTTGTCATAGATCGACATCGGGAAAGGATTCGATTTCTGGAACACCATTCCCACATGGCGGCGCAGCGCGATGATCTGCAATTTTGGATCGTAAATGCTCCGTCCCCCGAGCGTGATGTCCCCCTCGTGCCGCACACCGTCGATCATGTCGTTCATGCGGTTGAAATTGCGCAGCAGCGTCGATTTGCCGCAGCCCGATGGCCCGATGAAAGCGGTGACCTTGCTGCGCGGGATGCCCAGCTTGATATCGAACAACGCCTGCTTCTGCCCGTAGAAAAAATTGAAGTTGTTTACCTCGATCAGATTCTGCGCCTGCCCGGGGACTGCCGCCTGCGAACCGGCTGCCGGATTGGTTTCCTTCATTGATTCCGATGCGATGATTTTTTTCTCAGACATGACAGTTGGCGTATTCATGGTTATCAACAATGCGCATTTTTAAAGATGCTCTATTTCCGGCTGAATGCGAGTTGCGAAAACACATTTGTAATCGTAACGATAATCACCAGGACCAGCGAGGCCGTCCACGCGAGTTCAACCATGTTGGGATAAGGGACGCTGGAAAAATTATAGATCAGCACCGAGAGCGAGGCGGTCGGCTGCATGATGGATTTGCTCCAGTAGGAGTTGAACAGCGAGGTGAACAAAACCGGCGCCGTCTCGCCCGCCGCCCGCGCGATCGCGAGCATCATGCCGGTCATCATCGCCGGGAACGCTTCAGGGAGCACGACCTTCCAGATCGTCTGGAAGGTGGTTGCACCCAGCCCCTGCGAAGCTTCCCGGAATGTCTTCGGCACATTGAGCAGCGCCTGTTCGCTGGTGAGCAGAATGGTAGGCAACGCAAGCACCGCCAGCGCCACACCGCCTGCCACCGCGGAAAACTTCCCGGTGGTCACCACGACCATCGCATACGCAAACACGCCACAGATGATGGATGGCAGTCCAGTAAGCAATTTGGCTGTGAAACGCACGGCGCTCGCGAGTTTGGAATTCTTGCTGTATTCGCTGATGTAAATCGCCGCAAGGATTCCCAGCGGCGCCGCCATCGCCATGGCGATGGCAACGAGGATGCCCGTGCCCACAATGGCGTTCCCGATTCCGCCGCCCGCCATTCCCGGAGCCGGGGGCAATTGGGTGAACGTGGAAATCCCCAGGTGTTTCCATCCCTTGGTCACGAGTAGATAGATGATCGAAAAAAGCGGGATGAAGGTCGCCAGCGCGAGCAAAATGCAAAGCACCGACAGCACCTTGTTCATCACCAGGCGGAATGAAGTGCCGGGGGTAAAATCCTCAAAAATACCGCTGAGCTTTGCAGCCTGCGACGCAGGATCCATGATACCGGGGTCTTTGGTGATTGTTGTCATTTCAGTCCCGCGGTTTTACGTTGCGCAAATCGGAGGATGCCCTCACCGGCAATATTGACGAGCAGCGTTAGGAACATAAGGGCCAGCGCGGCATACATCAGCGCGTTGATACGGATTCCATCGGCCTCTGCAAACTGGTTTGCCAGAAGGCTGGCCAGGGTTCCGGCAGGTTGAAACAGCGACCACGTAAACCGGGAACTGTTCCCGATCAACATCGCCACCGCCATCGTCTCACCCATCGCCCGGCCCAGCGCCAGAATACTCGCTGCAACGATGCCCGGCAGCGCGGTGGGAATGATCACGCCAAAAATAGTTTCCCAGCGCGTCGAACCGAGCGCATAGGCCCCCTCGCGCATGGTTCCCGGCACACTCGCCAGGGACGCCCGTGAGATTGCAGCGATAGTCGGGAGAATCATCAATGCCAGCACGAGGCTCGCTGTAATCATGCTATTGCCGAATACCGGCCCTGCCAGCAATCCGAAGCTCCCCAGCTTTGCGGCTATTGGTTTTCCCGCGCTTTCCACAAGCGGAATCAGCACGGCGATGCCCCACAGCCCATAAACCACGCTCGGGATCGATGCCAGCATCTCAATGACAAAACGCACCACCTGCCGCGCCTGCAGCGGGAGAAAGTCTTCGCTGAGAAAAATGGAAACCGCCAGCCCGAGAGGAAGCGCCACGAGAATCGCGATTGCGGAGCTCATGAGCGTACCGAATAAAAACGGCACGATGCCATAGTTGTCCGTTACCGGGTTCCATGCGGAATGGTTCAGGAACCCAAACCCGAATTGCTGGATCGCCGGCCACGCGACCTTGGCGATTTGAAAGACCACCCAGAAAATCAGCACCACCACCGCCACGGATGCAATCCAGCAAAACGCCCGGAAGAAATCCGGGCCGATCCGCAGCGCAGGTATTTCCCTGACCCCGCTTTTCTGCTTGCTCTGAATTGCCTCCGGAACTGCCATGATGTTTTTGCAGGAAAGGGTCATCCGGATATTAAAAATCCGGATGACCCGTGACCAAAATTAAGAATTAAGGCTGTACTTTGCTCAGCTTGTCTTCCACGAGTTTCACGACTTTGTCGGGAAGCGGGATGTAACCGAGTTCGTCCGCAAATTTCTGTCCGTCCGTGACTCCGTATTTCACGATGTCCTTGAGGGTGCTCGCGGTTTTTGCATCGTCGTATTTTCCGTAGAGCAACAGCCATGTGAACGTCGCAATCGGGTAATCCTCGGCGCCCGCTGGATCAGAGGGCCAGATGCGCAGGTTCTCCGGAAATTCCACCGAAGCCAGTGTCGATGCACCTGATTTTGCGCTCGGAGCAACGAAATTGCCCGACTTGTTTTGCAGCGAAGCCATCGCGAGGCTGTTTTGTTTGGCATAGCCGAATTCAACATAACCGATTGTCCCTGGAGTCTGCTTGATCAATGACGTTACGCCGTCATTGCCCTTGCCACCCACTCCGGCTGGCCAGCTCACACTCTTTCCTTCGCCGACCTTGGTCTTGAAATCCGCACTGATCGCCGCGAGATGCTTCGTGAACACGAAATTCGTGCCGCTGCCATCCGAGCGATATGCCACTGTGATTGCCAGGTCAGGCAGGTTTGCGGTCGGGTTGTCCTTCTTGATCGCCGCGTCATTCCACTTCGTGATCGTTCCAAGGAAAATACCTGCATAGACATCGCGTGAGAGCTTCAACTCCTTCACGTCCGGCAGGTTGTAGGCCAGCACGATGCTTCCAGCGGTCATTGGCAGCATCACCACACCATTACCCACCTTTGCGATTTCCTCATCTGTCATCGCCGCGTCGCTCGCACCGAAATTAACGACCCCCTGGATCACCTGCTTGATTCCCGAGCCGCTGCCGACTGCCTGGTAGTTTACCTGCACATCGGGATGCGTTTTATTGTATTCGGCAAACCAGCGTTGATAAAGAGGCGCCGGGAAAGTTGCACCCGCTCCGTTGAGAGTCATTTGGGCGGAAGCAGTGGATCCAACCACCACGAGCAGCGCCGTGCTGAGGAGATAAATGTTTTTCAATTTCATGAACGGCACTATCTGGAATGCCCCCCATCGGGTCAAAGTGTGTATTGTAAAAGTTTCGTAACATTCGGTTTTTTGGCATCAAAATCCAAACAGCCAAAAAAATCACACAAAGCACTGTGAAAGAGCCTGTTACAAATCATCATGCACGCTATTTCGCAGATTCCAGAACAAGGACGCAACGGAACCCGTAAATCACATCCCGGTCGTTGCGATCCACTACATTGCGATACGACGACTGCAATTCCGACTTGCTGCTGTTTGCCCAAGACCCGCCTCTTAGCACGCCCCAGTCCTTGGACTTTTCGCTTCCATTATAATCATCCTGAATCCACTCCCAGACATTCCCTCCCATGTCAAAGAGCCCGCACCGGTTCGCAGCAAAACTCCCCACCGGCGAGGTCTGCGCAAAACCGTCATTGTATCCATCGATAACCGCCACGCGCTGCTTTCTGGCGGCCATGTCCGCGTAGTTGCCGGAACCCGCGGGAGGCGGCCACGTTTTCCCCCAAGGATACTCGCCCTTCATCTTTCCATCGCGCTCCTCGGGCGTGGCTCCTCCTTCGTCCGGCAGCCCCACGGCGCCGCTCCACTCCAGATCACCGGGCAACCGGTAGGATTGCCCCTCCTCCAGCATGTTTGCCGCGCGCTCCTTTTCCGTAAGCCATTTGCAGAAAGCCTGCGCGTCATACCAACTCACTCTCACCGCTGGATGCAGATCCGTCTGCGCAAAATCCGGTTTCTCATGCTGCCGCCCGGTCGCCACGCAAAATTCCTCATAATCCTTCACCCGCGTCTTCCACACGCAAAAAAGCACGTCCCCCACCGGCACAAATTTCATGCCGAGGCTGTTCTCCCAGGGCTTTCCCGGCTCGGGGCTTCGCTTTTGTTCCAGGTGTTGCGCGAGGAATGTCTGCTGCTTCGGCAGCACCGTCCCGCTTAACGTCACCGGCTTGTACCCCTCCATCCTTAACTCGTACGCAACCGGGCCCGGCTTCACTTCTTCGATCAATAACGGCGTAAGGCCGATCTCCTTCCCTCCGCGCAGGATGGCTGCTCCACCGGGCGCGCTCGTGATTTTCACACTTCCGTTGGAAAACTCAAAACCCACCGCCACATCGCGGTCCCGTTCAATCGTTACATCCCGATACTCCTCCGGCCAGTCACTGTATTTCGCAGTAAGATGATGGACTCCTGTCTGAAACTCGATCCTGATTGGCGTCTTCCCTTGCAGTTTCCCATTCGCAAAAATGTCCGCTCCCACCGGTTCGCTCGTCACCGCGACACTGCCCGATGCAAAGACCATTTCAGTCGCCGTCAATTCGTTCCGCTTCACTTCCACGGTTTCTTTCAATTCCCGCCCGTCCTTCCTGGCTGTCACCTCGTACGATCCTGCCGGCAGATCCGTGAGAGTCACGGGTGTGACCCCTTTCTTCTTAAGGTCGCCATTTGTACGCAGTTCATATTCACCTCCGCCCGGCAGTGTGGATAGTTGCAGCGTCCCTTTACTACGAGTGAGCTTGAACTCCGGCAATTCACCTCCGGGCACGATCTCCACCTTCGCCTCCACGGGATCATAGCCCGGCAGCATCACCCTCACCGGATAATTTCCCGACCCGATGTCTTTGAATTCCGCAGGACTCTTTTTCATGCGATCCCCAAGCAGCACCATCGCCCCCTCAGGTTCCGTGCGGATGACCGCTGTCGTCATTACCGCCGCCCGGTTTTTTGCGATCATGAACAAAACCAGCAGCGTCGCGAAAATGACCGCCGCTGCACTCGACACCAGCGGCCACACCATGCCGCGCCTGCGTTTTCTCCGCCCCTCCAGCAGCGCGAGATCATCGTGCATCCGCTGGGCGCTTTCGTAGCGTTTACCAGAATCATTCGCGCACGCTTTGAGCAGGACTTTGTTCAACCGCATCAGCCTCCCCTTGTCGGGCAATTCCTCCAGGCTCGTCATCACCTCCGGGAAATCCATCCGGTCCTTCCCCATGCTGATTTCATAGAGCACCTTGCCAAGGCTGTAGATATCGGCCTGGGGCGTCCCGGGTCCCTCCTGGGGCACATACCCCTCCGTGCCAACAAACGACCTCTGCCCACTTGCCGCCACAAGACCTATGTCCGCGAGCTTCGGGACACCATGCACGAAAATGATGTTGGCAGGCTTGATGTCCCTGTGCGCCAGCCGGTGCCCATGCAGCGCCCGCAATGCATCCGTAAGCAGCACCCCGATCCTGATGCATTCTTCCGCCGGCAGTCTCTTCCTCTGCTCCAGCTCGCTCTTCAATGTCTTCGGCACGTAATGCTCCACGTCGATCCGCTGCTCGCAGGCGCAATCGTCCGCCAGTTCCATGATGTAATAAAAAAACGTCTCCGTCCGCCCGACATGCAGGATATCCACGAACCCATCGTGAGCCCGGGAAATCGGCTCGAAACTGGACATCCCCTCGAACTCCCGGTTGAAGGCCCTCTCGCTCTCAAAAGTCGTTCGATACACCACCTTCACCGCCCGCAATGCTCCCGTGAGCCCGCGCGCCAGCCATATCTCACCATACGCGCCCCGCCCGATCACGCGCAGCACTTCGTGATCCGGTATTTGCGGCTTGTTTGCCTCGGTTTTCATCCTGCTTGCGGCGCCTGTCTCATTTCTTTCCCGGCGACTCCAGGCTTTTCAATTCCTTCTTCATCAATGCCGATACCCTGTGCTTCGCGAGATAGACCTGCGCGATGCTTACCCCGAGTTCCTTCGCGACTTTTTTCGCCGGCCACTCCTTCATCATGTAGCAATCGAAAATCTGGTACTGTTTCGCGTCCACTTTCCGCTTCACACGGGTGACTGCCGCCGCAATCATATTCGTCCGCCATTCCGCATCCCATGTCGATTCCAGATCGATCCCGGCAGGATCAGCCGCCCGCTCGATGGTCGCAGTGCGCCGGCTTGTGTCCCCTCGCTTTACCCGGGCCGCCTCGGCAGGCTCCCGCTTGCGGAATTGGTCCGCGATCCGCCAGCGCGTGATCTGCAGCAGCCAGCCCTTGAACGACCCCTGAGCCGGATCATATTTCAACCCCTCCACCTTTTTCGCCACGGTGATGATTGTCTCCTGCACCACATCCTGCGCTTCCGCATCCGTAAGTCCCGCTTTTGTAGCGACGCTGTAAATCAACTTCCAGTAAGTCTCAAAAAACTCATGCCAGTTCTTCTGGTCACGCCAATCCGCGAGACGATCGACGAGGCTTCGCCGGGTCACCAGGAATTGTTTATGGGTCACGACTTACAAGCATATCGGAAAATCTCCCAAGTCGCGATTTTTTTCGATTTTGATGATTTCTCCGCCGAAATTGCACTCGCTGGAAGAACAGAATTGCAGTAAATATCCTTACCCACGCCAAAGAAACTTCCAGTAAGAGGCAAATACAGCGTAAAAGTATGCAAGACGATGGGAATGCCGGCAATCAGCCTGGGACTTTCCGCTCCTAAAATCACAAACCACCGGATTCATAAAATGCTGGAGGATTTTCCGTGAAAGGCGCTTATGAAAGCCGTCGAGAAAAAGCCCGCTTTTGCACCGTCAGCACCATAAGGAATTGTGCCATATATTGTTTGTCCGCTACCACGGTTTGTGCGATCAATTCGGCGTGAAGCATTCGAGCATCAATGTTTGTGCCTGAATTCGTGATCAATGATTTTCCGAATGTTGTCCTCGTTCAGAAGGCATTTTGAGAGAATTACTCTAAGCCTGTCTTCGTTCCCACGCTTCACAGCTTTATCGTACTCGTCGAAAAACCCTAGCATTGAGAGCCGTTCGTTCACTGTCATTCCCTGAATGGATTCAATGAGCAAACTTTTGAACAAGTCCCAAGTTGAATAGACGTGACGATATGCACTCTCATCTTTGAGCCAGCTATTACCGAATAGCCGGTCCATTGTGTTGATGGAATCTCTAAAATCTTGATCTCTCTCGATTTTAGCCTGAATTACACCCGCTTGAGCAAAAAACGATTCATAAATGTTCCGATCTTCGGCTTGATGCGTTTCATCCAGCAGGCGTTTTGCCTCAATTGCGAAACGTGAGAGTGTCGTTAAGAGACTGTCTTTGTTCATATTCCCGTCATGAAATCAAACAGGTTGGGACCTGTGTTCGTAGGATCATGGGAATTTTCGCTGCTTCAGCTTTGCTCTCTGCATAGCATCTACTGCTGAAAAACAAGTGAAATAGTCAGGGAGAACGTCCTCCGCGCAGGAGCGAAGCAATTGGCAACTCTTCCGTCAATTCGAAAATTTTGACTTTTCCGCATTTCACCGAAAGGTAGGATTACTATCGCATTACGAGTCTAGCTTCTTCCCTGACAACTTTGCAGTCGCGCAGGGCTGTTTTAGCGTCCTGGCTTGTTGCGGTTGAGCCGGGATAACGAAAATCCACCGAAAAATCAGTGAGGTTCTGCAACGCAGGGTGCAGGGAAGCCCAAAGAGGTTCCATCGGCAGGATTGCGTTTAACAACACCTCAAGGTCGTGTGTTTTCGGGATACGAATACCAGCTTCCTCCAACCGGGCCTTCAGATATTTCTCCGCACTTTGCTGGCAATGAAAACAGACAGCGTTATGCAACGGCACTTTGCGCCGGCGGGAAAGAGCGAGCGCCGCAAGATAATCCTCCTCGGCCTTTTCCATCCATTCACGCGTGGCTTGCTTCATACATCACGCGTCCTTTTTCAGTCACCTCACTCAGGAAGGAGTCTCCCTCCCGTAATCGTCTTCTAAATTCCCTGGATTCCTTCACTACGATATCCACAGGGAATCCGGCGGATATTTGCCGGCGGATTGCAAGCGAAGGACGGCGGCCAAAACACTTGGCATGCTGCATCACCACCAGCACGTCCACATCGGAATCCCTGTGCGGTTTTCCGTAGGCATGCGAACCGAAAAGAATGATTTTTTCCGGGGAAAAAATGCGCGCGATCGCATCGCAGTAGCGCTGGATTTCACTGGCTGATGCCATGAATCAATAAGATGCTTTCACCGCCCTTTCTTCAAGGAAAGAATACAACACGAACCAATCAAACTAGGCTCGGCATCCCCTATTTCACGAAAAATTCTGAAAATCGCTGAAAGATTCACCTCCATTCCCACGTATTCTCCCAATGAGGATACTTCAGCAGCTTTTGACCCTTGCTTTTGGAAACGTCTCCTGGCAGCCGCCTGCCTGGGCGAAATCACTTGGGGGATGGGGTCGCCGTCACCGCCGCATGGTGGCGGTGGCCCTGATTTTCACAGTCACCGTCGGGATTGCCGGCTGGCGCGGCTACGAATGGTACAAGAAACTGCCGAAACCGGTAAAAGTCGCCGTCCAAGCCGAGCCGATCCCCGTGACCCCGCTCGACAAACGCTGGGTGCATATTCCCACGCTCAATATCAGCTTCAATGATTCCGCCGCCCCGCTCGACAAGATCGGCAAGCTAGTCCGCACCGGCATCCAGATCGATCCGCCCGTGGACGGCGTCTGGCATTGGAACGGCGACCGGCTGCTCGTTTTCAAGCCTGTAAACGACTGGCCGGCCGATCTGAAATACCACATCACACTCGCGAAAGACGTCGTCGCCCCTCATGTGCTGCTCGACCGCTATCAAGTCGAAACCTCCACGCCTCCTTTTTCCGCATCGGTCACAAAGATGGAGTTTTACCAGAATCCCCTGGATCCCACACTGAAACAAATCGTCGCGACGCTCGAGTTCACCCACAAGATCGCCCCTGACGAATTACTGAAGCATCTCTCACTCACCCTGCTCGGTGGTTCCCAGGTTTTTAAACAGGGCGTCGCACAGTTCGGAGTCAAGCCGGGCTTGCGCGACCGCATTGCTTACGTGACCAGCGGTTCCATCACGCTCCCCGAGCGCGAGGATTTCATCAAACTCCTCCTCGACAAAAAAATGTCCACCGTCCAAGGCGGCGCATTGATTAAGGAACCGGTCGAGTCAAAGACCCGCGTGCCGGACATCTACAGCTTTTTCAAAATCAAGTCGGTGGAAGCCAGCATCGTCAACAACGACGATGGAGATCCCGAGCAGATGATCTTCATCGAAACCACCGCTGCCGCCAAATCGGAGGAGATCGCAAAGTCGCTTGAGGTTTTCCTCCTTCCTCCAAAACCCGACGACAAGAAAGACGACGATGCCGCGAACGGCGACGAACAAACC
>JBAVPB010000049.1:0-8998 GCA_049692655.1 Chthoniobacteraceae bacterium
CGCGCCTTCTCCCGCCGCTCCACAAAGAAATCCCATGAGAGCGAAAACACACCGCTGGAACCAAGAACGAGAAGAGGGTTGAAAGTGAAAATCGAAAGGTTCGCGTAGTCGTAAAGAATGAAAGCGGTGCCAAGCCAAGCAAGCAGCGCGATCGCAAGCAAGAAAAGACGCAGCAAAGGCGAAGGAAACTGCACACTGAGCAGCCATGCAATCACTGCGGCAAGGCCAATGAGAGTGTAGTCCATACCATTCGAGGTTTCTGAAAAAAACTCGCCCTGTAACGCTGCATTGATCGCATTCAAATGAATTTCTGGTCCGGGCATCTCGCCAAAAGGAGTGAGCAGAACATCCTTCATAAAATTGCCTTCAGGCCCCAGCAAAATGATCTTATCCTTGAAGAACCGGCCACCGTCATATTCCTCGGGCACGTTCCATTTGTGTGAGTCAAAAATGTCGCACAATGATCTCGGCTTGAAAGTCCCTGCTGGCCCGGCAAAACGAAACCGGTGGGCGCCAGGAGATGGGATCAACTTACCATTTCCTGTTTTTTGCAGAACCCGGGCTGCCAGGGAACGATAGGTTTCCTGACCCTCTTCCTCGCCATACAGGTCAGCTGGTGTCACTCCATAGTAAGCGCTCCGCACCACTCCATCTGTGTCAGGCCAGAAATTAACATATCCCACCCTGTTATCGATGGGCGATGTTGCCTTGATCAGATCGTCCGATGGCATTTGAAGCGTTGTACCGCTTTTCGCACCGCGGGTTTCTACAGCAAAATTAGAGGCGATCACCAAATTACTCTTATACTTGTCCAAAGCCGCATGAAATGCCTCATCCCCTTCGCGCGGGGTGGGAAACATGAAATCCAACGCTACTACTTTGGCGCCAGAAGCGATCAACTTGTCAAAAATCAGCGGGTAAACGGCTCGCGAAAATGGCCAGCCCTGCTTCATAAGGCTCAAAGCAGGCGATGCATCTATTTCCGTTTGATCGAATTGATCAAGTTGAACCGAGTCCCGGTCAATGGCCAGATAAACAAGGTCGGGACGCAACTTGGCGCGCCTGCCGAACTGCGTCAAAACGTTCTGAATGTAGAACTCACCCCTCAGCAGCGGATTCCAATGAATACTATATAGCCCTGCCACCAGCGCAGTGAATACAATGCAGATAATGATCGGCGCTTTGCGGTTATAACGACGTAACCAGGACATTTGCATCCGAGACTATCCAGAGCCGCAATTTTTCGCCAGCCACGAATCGCATCGCCTCAAGGAAAGCGTTCCCTCTTGTTTCCGCCCTCCGCCCTCATCCCTCCGCCCTTTATTTGCTCATCATAATGATCGGCCCCTTGTCGTGCTTCTGCACGCCGCCCTTGGGCTCGATGCTCACTGCAAACTTGGAGGAATCCGTGCTCGGCATCGCCTTGAAGGTCGCCCGCGCGACTCCATTCTCATCCACGTTGAATACACCTGCGCTTACGGGCTGCGGATATTTCGAATCGACCATCCAGAGCTGGTAATCCTCGTTTGCGGCAGGGCGCGGCATGTTTTCCGCCGTCATCACGCCTGTCTGCGTGGAGGGATCCCAGAACACGACTGCCGTGCCGTGGTGGGAATTGTCAGGCATCGGGTCCAGCATCGATACCTTCATCTGGCAGAAATCCGTCTGGCTCTGGAGCGCCTCGTAATCGCGCTTCATCTTCACATGGTCCATGAACAGCAGGCCGCTCATCACCGCAAATCCCGCCGCCATCGCCCATGGCAGCCATGCCAGCGGGCGCTTGAAAGGGACCACGTTCTGCCGCTCGACGCGGGGTGATGGCCCAACGGGTTGCATCGCGACCAATTTTTCCTCAACCTCGAGGTGATGAATCGTTTGCAATATCTTCTCCCGCAGGTCGGCGGGTGCTTCCTGGAATGGAGCCATATGCGCCAGTGCCGCCACGTCCCTCGTCAGGTCGTCCACGAGCGCCCTCAGCGCAGAGTCACCCTTCATTTCCTCTTCAAAGGCACGCGCCTCCTGCGCTTCAAGCATCCCCAGCGCATACATCGCCGCCATCTCTTCTTTGCGCTCGTCCATCATGGCTGGCTCCCGTTCAGGTAATCGCGCAGCTTCAGCAGCCCGCGACGGATTCTTGCTTTTATGGTGCCGAGCGGCTCGCCCAGTTTTTCAGCGATCTGCATTTGTGTCAGCCCGGAAAAAAACGCGAGGTCGATCGCCTGCCTCTGGTCCGCCGGTATCTTCCCGAGGGCCGTCTTCACCAGCGCCTTTTTTTCATTTTGAAACACACTTTCATCTTCTTCAAAATCGGACGAGTAAGCCCCATCCAGCGTCGCCGCCTCCACGAGCCGCGCCTGGCGTTGCCGCGTGCGGATATGGTCGATCGCCTTGTTGCGCATGATCATTACCGCCCAGGTAAATGCGCTGCTCCGTGTGCCGTCATATTGCGCGGCCTTTTTCCAGATCTGCGTGAACCCCTCCTGCAGCACATCCTCGGTCTCCTTGCTGTCATTCAATATCTTGAACACCAGCGAATACAGCCCATGCACATACTGGTCGTAAAATTTGGCAAACGCCTCTTGGTCGCCTTGCGCGATCTTCGAGAGCAGCTCCGTGTTTTCAGCGTCGGCAATTTTCATGGATGAGGAAATGCACCCCGCAGCCGGATCGCTGGCAGCAGGTCTGTCATTGGATGCAAAGAGTGGGATGCCATCGCGGAACCGATAGATAAATTCATAAAGAGGATTTTGGCAAGCTCGCACCATCGCCGATAAGACGACGCCCAGCGCCTTTTAGATGCAACTATCGTAGTCCATTTCTTCCTCACACAAAATCGCCGCCTTTCATATATTCCACACAAATTACGAAAATCTAACAATCTGCTTGACATGTTTCCCGAATTTTGATCAAATGGAATCTATGACCAAAAGTCTGCCGCGAAGTCCCGGTTACGGTCTTCGTGCCTCTTGTGTTTCGGGCTTAACTCGATGTAGGGAGGTCTGTGGGCGAGAGCCGCAATCTGTGGACGAATCTCTTCCCTCTATCCGACCGTATCCGGGTTAATCCGACTAAATCCGGGTAAAAATTTCCATGAAAACCAACGCAATTCCCCGAAAAATTACGAACACCATCTCCCCCTTTGCGACCTTCGCGCCCTTTGCGGTTAAAATTCCCTTTCCCCTGTTTTTTGCATCCAAACATTTAAGCTTCTCGAATACCATGAGCAAACATCATCATGCCGCGTGCATCCGCAAGCGGTGCTAATGGTTCGCAATTCAACAAAACAACAGAAAGACAAATCCCAATGAAAGTATCATCAAAGACAATGATCGTAGGCGCGGCAATGGCCGGCTTGTTCACAGGTACGGCGGTGCGCGCCCATGCAGTCAGCGCCAGCAGCAATGCTACAGGCACAGCCATTCATCAATTGGATGCCGACAAAAACGCATGCAAGGGCCAGAATGCCTGCAAGGGCAAGGGCGGCTGCAAGACCGGCGACAACGGCTGCAAAGGCAAAAATTCCTGCAAAGGCAAGGGCGGTTGCGCCACCGATGGCAGCAAAATGAAGGACTAATCCTTCCGTTTTATTTGGAGATCCGGGGTTCCAATCCCCGGGTCTTCAATGAAACAAAACCCTCATGAAAAAATCTTCCAGATCACTGATCGCAGGCGCCGCAATGGCCGGCCTGTTCACAGGTTCATTCGCAATCCAGGCCACCGCGGCACAGGTTGCCGGCGCGAACGCCGGAAACACCATCCACCAGATGGCGGATAAAAACGCCTGCAGCGGCAAGGACGGTTGCAGCGGAAAGAGCAGTTGCAAAGGCAAGCATGATTGCACCGGCAAAAACGCCTGCAAAGGCCAGGGTGGCTGCAAAGCCGGCGACAACGGCTGCTCGGGCAAAAACTCCTGCAAGGGAAAAGGCGGCTGCAATACCAAGAAACCCATGTAACATCAATCGGGACGATTTGATCCCGACGTAAACCTCCGGGAGCCGGGGAGCCATCCCCCGGCCCTCACCCTCTAAAAATGCCAGCAAACCCTTTCAATAACTTCACCGATTACGGCATCGGCCTGGGGCTGCGCGTGCCGCATTACCGCCACATTCTCGAGCAAAAGCCGGTGGTGGACTGGTTCGAAATCATCTCGGAAAATTTCATGGTCGATGGAGGCCGCCCCCTCGAGGTTCTCGACAAGATCCTTGAACAATACCGCGTCGTGCAGCACGGCGTCTCCATGTATTTCGGCTCCGCGGAAAAATTGAACCGCGAGCACCTGAATAAACTGAAACGCCTCGTAAAGCGCACGAATACCCCCTGGCTCTCCGACCACCTTTGCTGGGGGAGCGTGGATGGCCGCTATACGCACGACCTGCTGCCGATGCCCTACACGCATTCCGTGGCGAAACATACCGCGCAAAAAATCCGTCAGGTGCGCGATTTCACCGAGGTGCCGGTCTGCGTGGAAAATGTGAGCAGCTATGCGGAATTCCACGCATCGGACATGACTGAGTGGGAGTTTCTCAGCGAGGTTGCGGAGCAGGCCGATTGCGGAATCCTTCTGGATGTGAACAACATCTACGTCTCCTCAAAGAACCACAACTTCGACCCCTTCGAATATCTCAACAATGTGCCGCACCACCGCGTCGGCCAGATCCACATCGCCGGCCACTCGAAGTTCAAGAAATACATCCTCGATACACACGATCACCCGGTGCTAGATCCGGTCTGGAAACTATACGCTCAAGCCATTAAACTCTGCGGCCATACCGCAACTCTCCTCGAGTGGGATGATCGCATCCCCTCGTTTGACGAAGTCCACAATGAAGCTCTCAAAGCCGCAAAATTCCTCGAAACCCACACGACGCCAGCCGCCGCCAAAGTCTGAGATCAAGTCCCTCAAGGATCTCCGCGACGTGCAGCGCCTCATGGCGGGTGCGCTCTTTCTCCCGCTCAATTCCGACGACCGGCTGCAGGAGCGCTGGACCGACGGCCGGAAGCTCTCCGTGGTGATCAATGAGTTCATCAAGCCAAACGACCGCCTCACTGCGGCCGAGCGGCTTGAGATCTACAGCCGCAGCTACTGGTTCCGCGTGCTCGATTGCTTTTACGACGACTATCCCGGCCTCCGCGCCGTCCTGGGGAATGACCCTTTCATGAAGCTGGCCGAGGCTTATCTCACAAAATATCCCTCCGCCTCGTTCACCCTGCGCAACCTGGGCGGCAGGCTCGAAAAATTTCTCCGCGCCAACCCAAAATGGGCTGGAAAGAATTTCGACATCGCCATCGACATCATCCGGTTTGAGTGGGCACAAATCCTCGCATTTGACGAGGCGGCGAACACGCCTCTGCACGTCGATGAACTGCTCGGGGCAGACCCAGCAACACTTCAGCTCGGTCTCCAGCCTTACATTTCGCTGCTGAAGCTCGATTTTCCGGTGGATGATTTCATGCTGGCCGTGAAAAAACACGATGCCCTGCGCGGCGAAGCCAGCAATGCGAAGACCTCGGCCCCCAAGGCTTCAAAGCTCAAGCCGCCTCCCCTGCCGGAACGCACAAAAACCTTCGTGGCTGTCCATCGCCACGACTGCTCACTCTACTACAAACGCCTCACCCCGGAATCCTACGCCCTGCTCACTGCGCTGCGGAAGGGATGCACCGTGGAAGAGGCATGCGCCCGCGCCTTGTGGAAAGCATCCCCCGACACCGATTGGGCGGAGCAAATCAAGGCGTGGTTTCAAAATTGGTCGTCATTGGGCTGGTTCTGCCGTTATGAAAAATAATCCATTATGAAAAACCTCATCGATCTTTTCGCAAAATGCTACGGATGGCTGATCTGCGGCGCTTCATCCCTTAAATCCCCGCTGCTGCTTGTCATCCGGCTTTACTGGGGGTGGCAGATGTTCGTCTCCGGGCACGCCCATCTTGCCGATGTTCCGACCATGGTCGAGCGGTTCCAAAAATGGGGCGTCCCATTCCCGACATTCAATGTGTACGTCTCCGGCTACACGGAGTCCATTTGCGGCATCCTGCTCCTCCTCGGGCTCGCATCGCGTCTCATTACAATCCCGCTCATCGTTAATTTCTGCGTGGCCTATCTCACGGCCAGCCGCGACACGCTGCTCAATATTTTCAAGGACCCGGATTCCTTTGTATCCGATGCCGCGTTTCTATTTCTCCTGGCTTCCCTGATTGTATTTATCTTCGGCCCCGGTGTCTTTTCGCTGGACTGGGTGATCGGAAAAATTTACGGGAAGAAGAAGTTGAATGGGTGATGAAGGGATTGATTTTCATAGCTTGCTTGCTGCTGGGACAACTCGCCTTTTGCGCTGATGCGCCAAAGGCGGACAGCATCGAGTGGCAGGAGTGGTCGCCAGCGGTTTTCGAACGGGCGAAGGCTGAGGACAAACTCGTCCTCCTGAACCTCCATGCCGTCTGGTGCCATTGGTGCCATGTGATGGACCAGCGGACCTACAGCAATCCCAAGGTCATCGCGCTCATTCGCTCGAAATACATCGCAGTGAGCGTGGATCAGGATTCGCGCCCCGATCTCTCAAACCGCTACGAGGATTACGGCTGGCCCGCCACGGTCATCTTTGGATCCGACGGCGCCGAACTGGCAAAACGCCGCGGCTTTATCGCGCCGGAGGCAATGGCATCCACGCTGCAGGCATTCATAGACGATCCCACTCCCGGCCCGTCGGTGGATGACAAGGAGCAAAAGGTGCAATATTCGGACAAAGCCACCCTCACTGACGATCAGCGAAAGAATCTGCAAGCAGCATTGGTAGCAGGCTATGACGAAAAATTTGGAAGCTGGGGCCGGGACCAGAAATACCTCGATTGGAACAATGTCGAATACTGCATCACGCGCGCAGTTGCGGGCGATGCGCACCTCGAAAAAATGGCGAAGCAGACACTCACGGCTCAATTGCAATTGATCGATCCCGTCTGGGGCGGTGTCTATCAATACTCGACCGACGGGGACTGGAAACATCCGCACTTCGAAAAAATCATGCAGTTCCAGGCGGAGGATATTCGCACCTACGCGCTGGCTTACGATTACTGGAAGGATCCAAAGGATTTGCAGGCAGCCTCGGACATCCACCGCTTTGTCCACGATTTCCTCACCGATCCCACCGGGACTTTTTATACGAGTCAGGATGCCGATGTCGTGGATGGGGAACACTCGGCAGATTACTTCAAGCTGGACGATGCCGCCCGGCGCAAGCAAGGCGTCCCGCGCGTGGACAAGCATGTTTACGGGCGTGAAAACGGATGGATGATCTATTCACTCGCAAGGCTCTATGCCGCCACGGGCAAGGAGGACTACCTGGAGCAGGCGCTTACCGCCGCGAATTGCATGCTCCACGAGCGCTCGATGCCAAGCGGGGGCTGGCGGCACGATGCCGAGAATCAAGCGGGGCCGTTCCTCGGGGATACGCTTTACATGGGGCGCGCATGTCTTGGGCTTTACGAGGTCACGGGGGATGTGGGATGGCTCTTCCAGGCGGAGCAGGCCGCAATATTTATCATCGACCGGCATGTGCCGTCGGAAAAGGCTGCGGGCGTTGTCACCACGGCGATTTCCGAGTCGAGCATCGTCGCTTCCAGGCCGGAATTTGATGAGAATGTGGACGTCGCCCGGTTCGCGAATCTCCTCTATCATTACACCGACAATTTTCATTATCGCGACCTTGCCGAGTGCGCGATGCGTTATATTTCTACTCCGGATATCGCCATGAAACGGGGGGCGTACACCGGGGGATTGCTCCTTGCTGATCTTGAATTGAACTCGGCTCCGCTCCATATCGTGGTGGTGGGATCGAAGAAGGATGACACGGCGAAAAAGCTCTTTGCGGCGGCGGTGTTGTATCCCGGGAACTACAAGCAGATCGAGTGGCAGGAGCCGCATACGGAGGCGTTGCACAAGGACATCGCCTATCCTGATCTGCCGAAGGCGGTGGCTTATATCTGCACCAATAATTCGTGCTCGGCGCCGATTTTCAAGCCGGAGGAACTTGCGGCGCGGATTGACAAATTACTGGCACCCAGGAAATAGCTGACGGTTGGTAAGGGTTGGCAAGGGTTGATTATCCCTGCCAAAACGGGCTTTAATCGCCGAGGTGGCGGCCGGGGACGAGGTGGTTTTTTATGTAGTCGGCGACGGCTTCGTTGAGGGGGGTGACAGATTTTTCGTAACCTGCAGCGCGGAGTTTTTCGATGCCGGCCCGGGTGAAATACTGGTATTTGTCGCGGATTGCTTCGGGCATGTCGATGAACTCGATCTTGGGCGGCTTGCCGAGCGCAGCGAAGACGGCGTTGGCGAGTTCGATCCATGTATGGGCTTCCCCTGAGCCGATGTTGAAGAGGCCGCCTGCGCCGGATTGCGCAGCGAGGTGGAGCGTCATGGCTACAGCGTCCTTCACGTAGAGGAAATCTCGTTTTTGCTCGCCGTCCTTGTATTCGGGGCGGTGGCTTTTGAAGAGGCGAATCACGCCGATCTCGACGACCTGCGAGTACGCCTTGTTTACCAGGCTGCGCATGTCGTCCTTGTGGGTTTCGTTGGGGCCGAAGACGTTGAAATATTTCAGGCCGACGATCCGGTCGAGGAATCCGTGCCGTTTTGCGTAGAGGTCGAACAGATGCTTCGAGTATCCATACATGTTGAGCGGGCGGAATTTGGCGATGTCCGGATCGGTGTCGCTCATGCCGGCGCTCCCATCGCCGTAGGTTGCGGCTGAGGAGGCATAGACGAACCAGGCGTTGTTTGCGAGCGACCAGGCGGCGAGTTGCCTGGTGTATTCGAAATTATTGCGGATGAGATGCGTGGCGTCGCGCTCGGTGGTCGCCGAGTTGGCGCCGAGATGAAGGACGAGGTCGAAATTGCCGAGGGTTTTTGCTTCGAGACGCGGAAACAGATCGTCCGCCTCGAGGTAATCCTCGAAGCGCAGCGGGGAGAGGTTCTTCCATTTTTCAGACGTGCCGAGGATGTCGG
>JBAVPB010000050.1:0-3165 GCA_049692655.1 Chthoniobacteraceae bacterium
GCGGAGGGCGGAGGGCGGAGGGCGGAGGGCGGAGGGCGGAGGGCGGAGGATATCTATGGATTGCGGGTCAGAACTTTGAGTTTTTGTAAAGGGCAAAACAAGCTTGGAGTCGCGGGGGATATTGGCAATAGTTACGGGTCAAAGAGGTGGGCTCCGGTTCCGCCGCGCCCCATGCAAAGCATTATCATTTCCAATCCATACGGTCTTACGCTGAGGTTGAAACCGGTGGGGCATATTCTGGCGGGGGTTTTTCTCGTTCTTGGATTTTTGTTTCAGGCGGATGTTGATGCCGCCAGCTACTATATCGATGCCTCGGGGGCTCAAGGGGATGGGGCGGGGACGAGCGCGGCCAATGCGGCGGATGCTTCCACTCCGGCAAAATATCGTGGCATCAATCAAACGCATACCGCGCCGGGGACAGTGATCGTCTATGCGCCGGGGACTTACCTGGTGACGCCGGCTTTCTCGATGTCCAGCGGGGTGACGCACCAAGGGGCGGGGATGGATGCGACGATCATCAAGATCGAGGACGGGGCGGCGCGGGGTGTTTTTGCGCCGATGTGGCTTGCGGAGAAGGGGACGATTTCGAATTTCAAGTTTTGCGACGCGACGATTGATTTTAATTCCACCCGGCAGCCTTGGTGGAGTGAGGGGAAAGGGGGCTGCATCGCGTTTGCGTTTTCCACGGCGGACCATTGCGCGGTCCAGAGGGTGAAGTTTATCAATATCGGCGCGAAGGGGGTGGAGTCATTTCCGGTCTTCTTTGTGGTCGGCACCTCGGCGAAGGGGAATCTCAATCATAACGTGGTGGATTCGTGTGTCTTTACGCAGCCGGTGGTGCATGGGAATACGGACGGGGGATTGACGTGCATCATGATGGCGGATGCGGAGCCGGGGATCACGGTGGATAATACGAATGTCGTCTCCCATTGCGAGTTCCTGAAGCTCAAGTCGCCGGAATACTCCGATCTCCCCTATACCCAATGCTGCACATGCCCTGTCGCGACCGATAACAAGGCAACGGGGGTGGACTCGCTCTGGTTCATCGAGCCGGGGACGCAGACGATGGGGAACAATGTGTTTTTCAGCGGGCAGACGGTGCAGGTCACGGGCAATACGCTGACGGATTGCGGGCCGGTCGCGTTGATCCTGATGCATGCGAATGGGAATTTCGCGGCGGGGCTGAATGTGCAGAATAACAAGGTGAGGATGACGCAGCATCCTTACTTGAAATTTGGACCGCGCGGGCCGGAGGGGGTCAGTGTTCTCCAATACACGCCGGGCAATCCGCCGGTGGGGAAGATTGTGGTGAAGGAGAACACGTTCATTGCGCCGCTGCCCATGGCTGCTTCGCCGTGCGTGGTGTCAGCGCATTTGTCGGGGACGCCGGGGCAGCTTTTTCACATGGCGGGCCTGGCGGTGACCAACAATACTTTCGTGAATTTTCCGCAGGACGGGAAGGAATTGCAGGTCGTCACGGGCCCCGCTTACAACCCGGACTACACGTACACGGGGAACAAATTTGTTCCCGCGAAGTAGTTGCTGTCTATTTGGATTTCTGCTGCTGGGCGGGCTTGGAGTCCTTGGCGTTTGGGCCGAGGCGGACCTGGCCGATGAGGGTGGCGCCTTCCTCCATGGCGAGCTGATTTGAGACGAGGTCGCCGGTGAGGGAGGCTGTCGAGGAGAGCTCGCACTTGTTCATGACCGTCACGTTGCCGATGATTTTTCCGGAGAGGCGCAGGGATTCGGTCATCACGTCGCCGTCGATCATCGCGCTTTTTTCCACGAGGAGGGCGTCGCCGGTGATGCTGCCTTTTTTGATCTGGCCGCCGAAGGCGAGTTCGCCCTTGAAATCGAGTGTGCCTGTGATTTCGACGTCGTTGAGGATGGTGCTTTTTGGTTTGTCAGTCGCTTCGTTCATGGAAATGGAGATTGGAGATGGTTTGTGGGTAGCATCATCCCGAATCGCGGAATCGCAACAAGGATATTCGGATATGTTTTTGGTATTCATTGCGGGGCGTGGAAGGGATCAAGGCGGATGGCAGATTATAAGTGACGGAAATGCGCTTGATTTGCCTTTTTCAAGTCTTACGCTGCCAGCATGTCATCTTCGGGAACCACCACGATCAGCCCACCATCCGCGCCAAAAACGGGCAAAGCGCCGACTGCAAAATCTTCCGACATACTCGCCGCGACGGATACTTTTTTGAACCGTCATCTCGGGCCTCATGCCGGGGAAGTGGAAGCAATGGCGCGCGTGGCGGGGTTTGATTCGCTGGATGCTCTTGTGGATGCCACGGTGCCCGCAGGGATACGGCTGGGGCGGGCGCTGGACCTGCCCGCGGCGAAGGGGGAGCACGAGGCGCTGCATGAGCTGCGCGAGATCGGGAAAAAGAACAAGGTGTTCCGGTCGTTCATCGGGACGGGATACCACGGCTGCATCACACCGCCGGTGATCCAGCGGAATATTTTTGAAAACCCGGGCTGGTACACGGCCTATACCCCTTACCAGGCGGAGATCGCGCAGGGGCGGATGGAGGCGCTGTTGAATTTCCAGACGATGATCGTCGATCTCACCGGGCTCGATATCGCGAATGCGTCGCTGCTGGACGAGGCGACTGCGGCGGCCGAGGCGATGGCGATGGCTTTTGCGTTGAAGAAGAGCGCGGAGGCGCAGGCGATTTTTGTTTCGCGGAACTGTCACCCGCAGACCATTGAGGTGGTGCGGACACGGGCGGAGCCGCTGGGGATCGAGGTGATCGAGGGGGATGAGTTTGCGTTTGATTTCAGCGGGAAGATTTTTGCGATGCTGCTGCAATATCCCGACACGCGCGGGACGATCCATGATTACGCGGCGCTGGTGGAGAAGGCGCATGCGGCGGGGGCGATGGTGATTGTCGCGGCGGATATATTGAGTCTCACGCTGATCAAGCCGCCGGGGGAATTTGGCGCGGATATCGCGGTGGGATCGACGCAGCGGTTTGGCGTGCCGCTGGGGTATGGCGGACCGCACGCGGCCTACATGGCGACGCGGGATGCTTTCAAGCGGCAGATGCCGGGGCGGCTCGTGGGGGTGTCGCATGATGCGCAGGGGAATCCGGCGTACCGGCTTTCGTTGCAGACGAGGGAGCAACACATCCGCCGGGACAAAGCGACGAGCAACAT
>JBAVPB010000051.1:0-29995 GCA_049692655.1 Chthoniobacteraceae bacterium
GTGGGGTACTTTTCCACCTCGCCATGAAAGCTAAGTGGCAGGAAATCGAGCGCCCAGTTCCCATCAGCATCAAAGCCGCCTTTGTACGATATCAAAAACGACCCGCCATTCTTATAAAAGGTTTGCAGCTTGTTTTTAAGTCCGGGGGTTACAACGGTGGTATCCGGCAGGATCAGCAAATCAAAGGCATCCAGTTTGTCCAGGCTGTCCAGCACCGCAGCATCGTAGTGGGTTTCCTCACACATCTGTACCGCACCTTCCTCACTTTTTCCAGCAGTGTTGCCGTCGAAGCCCGGATAACCTGCCGAGAAAATGCCGATTTGTGGCAGGGCTTGCGAACCTTCATAGAACGGCTCGGCCTCCGCGCATTGTGCGTAAACCGCGCCGATCAATGCGTAGGCCGCCGGGTCCGGCACACCGCGCGGCGGAAGCTGGTCGCCGACCGAGTTGCCTCCGCCCAGCGCCTGGGATCGGAAGCATTCGAATTCAAGGGCCGCCTGCGGTTTGATGCCGCCGAAATCGCCCCACATTTTCTGGAAGCGGCCCGTCATGCCGAACCAGAATTTGCCCCAGTGGCTTTGCTGGCGCGCCATGCGTGGAAAATGGTAGTAGCCCCAGAACCCGCTCGGCAGTGATTCGATCTCGAAATGGGTGACTTCCCCTGCGCGCGCACGCGGGCCCACGCCGGCGTCAATGTTGGATTCATTCTGCGCATTATAAAAAATGCCCGCCTGTGGCTTCAGCCCACGCACGAGCCTTGTGAATTTTTTTACAAAGACCGATTGCGCAGCTCCTTGAAACCGGTCGAATGTTCCGGCATCGTCGTTAAGAAACCCATGCTTCTCCCTGAATCTGACGGAGGATTCACTCCAGCAGGCATTCGGAACAAAAAACAAGATGTCGAAAAACAAACCGTCGATTTCATAATTGGCGCAGAGTTCCCGCACGTGCGCCTCGATATAGTCCTGGTAGTCAGGATGAAGAAAGTTGTTAAACTTCCACATGCCGGGCTGAACGTCTTTCTGGTTTGCCGATGTGGTCCATCCCGCGAACGCCCCCTCCTTCGTCAACTGACGCCATTCCGGGTGCTTTTGCGCGACATCCTCCTCCCAGACCACGGTTGTGTAGATCGGGCACCGGATGCCCTCCCGGTGCAACGCTTCGATTTGTTCCCCCAGTAAGTCCCGCCCCGCAAGTGCGGGGTGCTGAACACCGGTCCTGGTGGGATAATAGCACATCCCGTGATGGCATTTCGCAAAGATCGTCACGCTGTTCACATGAGCTTTGCGAAATGTCCGGGCCAGTTCACCGGCATCAAACTCCGACGCCACGTCTGGAATGAAAGGCGATGTGTGAAAATCCAGATGGATCTGACGTTTGCATTCTTCCAATGATTGTTTTTGCATTTTTTTAAACAAGTGCGGTTTCAGAAGAATGGCCTGCCATGAATTGCCTCATCAACTGCGAAAGTAATCATGGGTTATGGACGGTACACTGTTGTAACTCCACTAATTGGATCGACTTGAATAGCGACATAGTTGACAGGAGCCTGGTTGTTCACCGGTGGAACATTCAGGTTGCGTAGTGTAATATACCATTGTTTCGTCGGTGCAAGATTCGTCCCTCCACTCGGAAGAAACCGAAAGGAAACTTCCTGATAATTGGCCCCTGCCTGCGCAATCGGACCTAAGCTGGCTCCATTTTTTACCGGTCCTGAATTAAGCAACAGGGTAGAGAGTACCGGGATGGTACCGGAGTCCATAACGGTGCTGGTGGGGAGAGTTACGGTCGCTCCCACAGCGGTCGGAGTGCCCGTTTCACTAATTTCGAAAATCTGCAGGGCTCGATATTGGACGCCGTTGGAGGCGGGTGCATTCGGATCGGTGTAACTGTAAAAACGGACCTCCATGGATCGATTCTTCGCAACTGCCGAACCATGCGCAAAATCCAACGCAGATATTACCTTTTGCGATGCGGCATTTAGCTGCGAACCTCCCATCATCGAGTTCACAGCCGGTGTTACAAACGCCATAACGACGAGGATGATGCTAATTACCGCCAAAAGCTCCAATAATGTGAATCCTCCGTGGGATGCGCGACTCATGGTGCAAATTTCGTGGTAGAAACAACCTTGAATTTATAGTAAGCATCCATGGTTGCTGCCTGATTTGTGGCAAAATCCGGCAACTTCAGATCACTTGCGTCAATATAACGTTCAATTGTCGTCGATCCGCGGTATTCTCCTGTGATTTTACCCATCCCCTCGTTCCATTGCGCCGGGTTGGGATCATTCATTGGCTTCTGAAGCGATTGGACGCGGAAATGAACAGTGTAAGTATTCGATTTCGTAGTCAGCAACGGGTAGATATGATTGTATGGCATATCTCGGGTATTATTACCTGTAAGCTGATTGGCGAGCCAAAATGCTGGCATCTGGGACGCCGTCAGGCTCCCTGAAATCAAGAGCCCGTCAGCTTTTGGGATAAGCTCAATGCCGCATATTTCAGCGGCTGACCGGAAAATATCATTGTTTGCAAAGCGAGCGTCAAATTGCTGCAATGTCGCGTCAGGATCGATGGGGTGCCGGAAATGCATCTTGGGCGCATTTGCGTTTAAGGCTGCTCCCTGGGCCTTATAACGGCTTCCAGCCGTTGTCGGGATTGCCATCGTCATGGTCGAATCCAGAACGGCTCTAAGAGCGGTGGTTCGTTTGATATAAGTAAAAGGAAGAATTTGATAGTTTAGATTAATTTTACCTGCGGTCGAAAATGGCTCGCTGATGGCATAAGGTTCGACCACGGGCATATTAAATAGATCCAGCAAGTAATAATCCTTCGGTTGCGCATTGCCTGGATGCCCGCCATACGGATCAGGATGAAAAAGAAGAGTCTGCCAAGGCAACCCCCGCAGGACCCCTGTTGACAGTGAACCGAACATGACCGCGGAAGCAATTTGCCGATTTGGCGAATGGAACGTGGTACTGAGCAGTTGGCCTCCCGCATAGTAAGGAACGGTCGCGTATTCACTGCCGGCAAAATTACCTGCCCCCACACTGCCGCTCACGACAGTTGATTGACCGTTCAGGATGGTCCCTTCGTCCGCCTTGTTAATATAGGCGCCATCGCATGAGTCGGCAATTCCATTATCCCAGTCGCCTGGAATCAACGAGCCGGAGCTTGTCATTATGACGGCGTTGGTGGAAGAGCCGGCAAAATGGCCGACACTCGACGGAAAATCCGGCACTGTGATGGGCGTGCCAGTGCTGTACGCGCCGTTCGCAACGAGACTCCCATAAGAGGCACCGCCAAACGTTTGTCCTTGATAAGCAAAGCGCAGGCTGTGCGCAAACTGATTGTTACCACCATCAAAATAGTTGTAATGGGGCAAAAAATACGCCGTACCGCTAATATTCGGGCTTGCGGCTATAATCCTGTAGTCGCCCTGCACGTTTATACCGGCAGGCTCAAGCGCGCGAATGGTCGTTGGTCCGCTCCCCGAATATGTGCCTGACAAAAGCAACGAATTTGCAGCTCCGCTGTTAATGCCCTGCACCGAGTTAAACCTTCCCTGCCAGGTAAGGTTTCCATCTCTGTAATTAGCGGAGATATTCACGCCCGGAGGAACAGGCATCGGCGCCAGGATGTTTGTCGCCGGTGGAAAATAGAGATCGATATTCTGGACCGTCTGCCCGTCAGTGGTCTGGACCGCCACGGTGATTTCCCCTCCACCAAAATCGAAAGTGAGCGGAGGGCTAACCGGTGGCGTGGGCAAAGGCATGGCGGAACTAAAAAATGGATACTGATTAGGCGTGGTTCCCGAGCGATTCGCCGGCACCGTTTTTATCGTGCCATAATTCAGCGCTGATTTCAGCGGCGGCGGGTAGGTAATGCTGGCGAAAAGCGGACTCAGTATCCCTTCCACACCTCCCCATGATTCAGAATAATCTCCAGCAATTCCGTTAATCACATTCGTGCCGCCTGTAAAATCAAGAGTTGTTGTCGTGCCGCCTACTGTCACAGTAAATGGCTGTTTAACTGCGACAACATGCTGAAGGGAAGGGCGGTATGTCGCGAAACCCTGTGCGACGTTATAAGTCTCAAAAAGCAGGTTCGCCTGCATGGAATAGGGGCCCGGATTTGGAGTCAGAGTCGAATAGGGCGTAGTGCTGATCCAGACGATGGCGGCCTCGGCTATTGTTGGGAATCGTCCAAATCCCTGGGTTGTTCCGATGCGGATAGGCGTAACCTGACCGCTGCCAGGCATCATGTTCCCGCTTGTTCCACCCACCGCAGCAGACGGGGTGTATGGGATTCCGCCGCTGGCAACAAGTTCGCTGTCCTGTAAATTAACACTCGAACGAATATAATCGAATATCTCCGTAAGTATTTGATCCCGCTCCGGGGCACCGCTGCCACCCGACGGGTATTTGTCTAAAAACCCCCTGGCGGGGCAACTTGTTCCAAGAACTGTATTCGCGACACCCGGAATCTGCTGCCCAGTAAGCCATTGAAGGTATGCATACAACTGTTGATTCCTTGTTATGTTTGCATAATCATTCGTCATGCTGTTCGAATCGTAGCGGGTGAAATAATAGGGATTCGTCCCGGTCGTTGAACAAAAAGCGATCAGGGAATCACTGGCTGTCTGATACTGCGTTGAAGGCTGCTGTGCCCCCGACTGGGTCGTAATGGGCCAGATGGTAATTCGTGGCAGGTTGAAAAGGTTGGTTTCGGGCGCCCGGCTGTGGGCCGTTAAGAAAAACCGGTACTGGTCAACCACCGAATTTGATACGCCTGTGGTGCCCGATGTATTGAGCGGACGATTACTGCCTGAAGTACCTGGCTGAAACTCCAGTTCGTCCGTGGAGGCATAAAGCCGGTTAAAAGCAACGGGGACCACGGAGGGTGTGCCAGCGGTGGTGCTGGTTGTGACAATTGTCCCTCCCTCCGATGAATTGGTGCCCGAGAACCGGGGTGTCAGGGCCAGGATCTGGTCCCGGTTCAGGTTCGGGAAAAGAAGCGAAAGCGCAACCGTGGCCGGATGACCCGGATATCGTTGAAATTCCTGCTGTACAAGCTGGCTCTGTGCGAGACTTTGATCTTCAGGAGATTCCGTCCTGGGAATATCCCAGAAAGCTCCAGGGGTAGCAGATCCTCCCGAAGCAGACGCCGGCTGCCCGAGGAAATTCTGGCCGTCCGAGTTCGATCCGCTCGTGCGATACTGCTGGTCGCCGCCTGCAGTATTGATGTTTATCTTTGAGGTGTCATCATCAGTCCAGAACGCGACGCGACCCACGATCGGATTACCGGCGCTTGGCGGGCAAGAGCCGTTTGTCCCGGACCAAGTGGCAATACCTCCACCACCGCTGCTGCCATCAGGAGCTGTCACGGTTCCATCCCGAAGCACATAGAGCCATTGCACAGGCATCGCCGCCGGGTTCGGTGTATTATTAACAGCGGCTTGGGCTGGATTATAGCCGGACGCCGGTGGGTTGCCGCCAGTATAACCAACGTTTGTCCCGCTGATGGAAAACCCCTCCGCTTGCCCATTGGACGGGAGATCGGGATTCGGGGCTTGCGCCACGGGATTTAGAATGGGGTACGAAGCGATGTATGTATCACCCGGCGCAGTTGAATCAGGCACGATCTGGCCATTCTGATCCGGCACCAGAACGGGGCTGTTCAAGTCGGTGTATAAAGCAGGCATTGAATACCAGTTTGCCGATATCTCAGCCGCTGTATTGGATGGATTGAGTTCGTTCGCCAATTGCGCCTGGTTGGTGACCATGTTTTTTGATGAGTACAGTTTGTAGAATCCCGCGTCTGTTCCCGTCACATCATATGTGCGAATCATCCCTGGCTGTGACGCCCATGCCAGTCTCGACACCGAATTCGTACCTGTGGTGGCGTCAACAATCTGCGCCATCACAAGGTTGACAGCCGAGTCCGCCAATTGCTTTGTGGTGACCATGTTGGCGTAATTCTTTGACGAGGCCCGTTCGGTGGTTACACTCGAGAAGAAAGCTATGATGAATACGGTGATCAGCACCAAAAAGGCCAGCACAAGCACCAAAGCAACCCCCGATGAACGCGTCCGATTTTTAGTAATCACACGCATAAGTTAGTCTGTTTGAACACGACTCCACTGTGCTCCTCGAATACTTACATTAGTGGTAAAGACGCGGTAATTGATTTTGGCGGCGACAAGGTTGTTTTGCAGCGTTTGCAGATCATTCGCATAACCGGCACTTCCGCTATTTGTTGGTGTTATATCTCCAACTGTTTGAAAGAGTAGTTGCCCCGAAGAATTCTGGAGAAGGGCTGCCGGCATGTTGTTATTACCTTGTGCTGACTGATACCTGCCATAGGAGGCTTCATCAGCCACGACAATCGTCACCTGGACCACCGGCGGCAACTGGTTTTTGCTGTCGAGATTTCCGTTGCCCCCCGCTCCCTGCCCCACACTCGTGGAATCATAAGAATACTGTGGAGCAAGAAGATTCCCCGTCTGATCGGCTTGAGGCGAAAGTCTCGGCAGCAAAACGAGCGCCAGGACATTTTCCGCAAGAACATGGCTCGCATTGCCAGCGGACAACATGGTGGTGAACCATTCGTGCCCCATATAGGAATTATTTAGAGGATGACCGTTGCTATCGGTTCCAGAGGTATAATTGTATAATGTCAAAGCATCCGCTGACTGCATCACTTCCATCAGCCGGAACCGGTAACGCTGAGGGGCGTTGACAAAAGACGGCCGCAACGTGGCGTCGGATCCGAATGCGACGTAATAACCCAGCGTGTTAAGGAGGTTCGGCAGCCCCGTATAGTCGGGAGCGCCGTTGGTCCCCGACGGAAGGATAAACCCTAACTTCGCCTGAAAAAAACAGGCATGCGTTGGAATCGAAGCGCTTCCCGTCAACGTCAGTGCCTGGCCGGAGATGAAGCGCAGTTCCGATTGGCGAATGTAAGCGGTCGGTGGCTGGGTTGGAATGTTGTTGGGATATTGGTAATCCCAATAAGTATTCAATGTAGCCTGACTTAGATGGTCCGTCAGCGATTCAAAAGCAATCCTGGCCGCTCTGAATTGGTCCACTTTCGCGCCGGTATTCTTCCAGACGGAGGCAGTCATGTTGGTCATCGAAGCAAGCAGGACGATAAGCAATATCAATATCGCCACGGAAACGAGCACCTCCACCAGGGTAAAGGCGGCGCCTGTCCTGATCCGTGACATCGTCACCCTTCGGGAAGATGAAAATAGGCGTGTTCGCGAGCGAAGAAAGCAACTCGTTTTTTGGAACATGGATGAGGCCCCTCAGTCTTCCGTGGTTTGGTTGCGGGCGACAAGGACTGAAAATACCGAGCATGGAACCTGACCGGCGGGAGGAAAAGGATTCGCAACGTGACCGGGGTTTTCCACGACCTGAATTATTACCGTCGCCAGATTTTGAGAAACAGGCCGTTGCTGGCCACCGGTGGCCGGTAGTGAGGTGGGCGAGACAATCACGGTATTCACATCATAAAGACTTTGGGCCAACTGCGCCGGGGTCAGAGCCGTCCCGTTCAAGCCAACTTCATTGCCTTGGTCATCAAAATGCCGCAACAGCAAAGTGCCGTTCGTTGAAGCTGTAGCGCTTCCCGACTGAATCAAAGTGTCATAGTCTGTTTGTTGCGCATCGTTTGCAACTCGTTGCGCTATCTGAGCCGTCACCGATGTGCTGTTTGCCTGCCGGAACGCAGACATACCTGCGGGAATCAACCCGAGAATCGGAATGAACGCAAAAGCAACAACGCCGATTGCGAATGCCACTTCGACGAGACTGAACGCGCAAACCGACCGTCTTTTTGGTCGTCCATACCTCTTAATCGCTGGTGGAGGGAAGCCATGATGAACCTCACTGGAAGGAGCAATTTGCATTGCTATGTACATACTTGCACAATCGTGAAAAGTCAAATTTTTTTTCTAAATCACCTGCATGGCACATTCATGCAAATTTACTTTCTTTCCGCGATGGCATCACTTTATGCAACCGATCGATTGGATCCGCACAATACAAGGCGCCTTGTTCAATCGTGGTCCGTACGCGATCGAATCCAGAACGTCCGATAATCCTCGTTACTAAAGGCCAGTTTCCCGAAGATAGATTGCACCTGCTGGCTGGGCGCTTCTTACAGAGGCTCAGGACCAAAAACCTTCGATGTTTCTGATGATAGCACCATGTCCTCAAGTTGGATCAAACCGTAGGGGTGACGCCCAAAACAGGTTCAAATCCCGTTGCTCGACCAAATTGCATTCTTTTTCGCCAGCATCAGGCTATGTCTCGCTTCTTCTTTGGCACAACCAGCCGCTTTTTTCCTGCTCTGTCCGACAAGCAGCCCGAATGCCGCCGCTGATGCCGGTCTGAAGCAGGCTGCGCAGTCGAAGAACGGACCACCAATTCAGGCTTTAGCCGGACTTTCACCGGCCGGGAGGGGGTGACTTTTCCCAGCGACCGGTTCATTACCAATCGGGCGGCACTCTGACCTATTTGGTAGGGATTCTGATGTACAGTGGTCAGCGGCGGCGAAAGACGATGAGCTATATCCAAATCTGAATAGCCTACCACGGACAGGTCCTCCGGTATTTTCAGCCGCAACATCGAGGCTGCCTGATAAGCAGATTCCGCGAGCGGATCGCTGCTTGCAAATATAGCGGTCGGCCGAGGATTGGATTCAAGAAGTTGGATCGCAGTTGTCAAATCTTCAACGTAAGATAAAGCTTCTAATGTAATGCATGTGCCCCCCCCTTTTGCGATCGCGGCTTCAAAACCGCTCCACCGGTCTCGAGCGGTGCTCACATTTGAAGGCCCCGCGAGATGCGCAACGTGCCTGTGACCGAGGCTTAGAAGGTGTTCGGCACACAATTTGGCGCCAAAAATGTCATCGGTCCCGACAAAATCCGCCTTGGTCAAGGGCGTCTCGCTATCGATCGCGGTAAGGGGAATATTCCGCTCCATAACTTCGCTGCGATATGAATCACCTACAAGTTCATTGATTGGCCGAAAAATGATACCGTCCACACGGCGATCCAACAACATGTGAATTTGCGTCAGTTCATAATCCCGATCGATCAGTTCTCCGTCGGAGTGCGTGAGCAGGACTATTGGCACATGGTTCGCCGCAACCAGTTCGTCATGGATGCCGTGCAGGACATTGTTAAAAAAAACGTCGGGAGACGGAATGATAACTCCTATCGTGCTCGTTTTGCCGGTCCGAATCCCACTGACGAGGAGATTGGGGCGGTATTTCAATCGCTCGGCTGCTGCCAGTACACGTTGCTTGGTTTCTGGTGCGAAGTTAAGCAAATTTCTTAAGACTCGCGACGCGGTGGGTATTGAAACTCCTGATTCCAGTGCAATCTGTTTTAAGTTAGCGCCCATCAGTGATACAGTCCTTCGAACTGACCTCGTTTGCAATCATTTTAGTGACGCTTTTTCATGTCAGCGCTCGCCTTCGACGATCCGCGGCAATCTTCACGCGCCGCACACCCTACGGAACTGGATTGAACGGAGACGACCTTGGGCCGTCTCCAGTTGCGCTTACACTTGTCCAGCGATGAGTTTTGACTGGTTATTGCGCGATTGGCAAGGTCGGCAACGGATTGACATATTTTTGCACAGTTTCCCATGCGACTTTCTGCAGGAATGGCACATCCTCAGGTTTCACATCTGCCAATACGTGAGTGGCGTCCACCGGACTGCGAACGGTCATGGTCGCAAAGAAAATGCATATATTAAGACAGGAACCTGGGCGCTGAGGATGACATTTACTGCCGTCAGTTTGTTGCAAAGCGATTTTCGGACGTCCGGCTTTCGCCGCCATGGTTTGACCAATGGATTCTTCAGAACAAATGGCAAACATAACACCTACCAAAAGGAAGGAATAGGCTATGGATTTCATGAGTTATTGGATTTTAATTGTTAACTGATTATGGCGGCGACGGCGCATGAGTGTATTCAAATGCTCCCGCGTCACGGACCACCCCAAGACGAGGACGCCCTGCAGCGTCCCGAACGATTTCGTCAAGCACTTTGCCGCAGTTGATGGCAGGGCTCTGGCTTTTCAGGGTAAAATCGCCTTGTCCGGGATTAACGAACGCCGGATCACCCCAACGAGAGTGGCGATCTTCACCGGTGTCCCGCTGCCATTCCGCGAGCGTGGTCGGACGGCTGTTGGGTGCGATAAAAAAAGCTCCCTTCCCACTGTAGTAGAACAGGTTATAATCAGAAATATTCGGCGCAAATGGCACGTAGGGATTCACTAATTTTGGATCGGGCGAATCGGCGACCGGCACTGCAAAGCTCTTGCTATTACCTATCTTCTGATTCTCGGCGACGATGTTATTGTAGATCAGGTTGGCATAGCTATAGACCGGCCGCCCCGCGCCGTCGCCTCGCACAGGCCCCGAAACGTCAATGCCACCCTTTGGATTTCCGTAGCATGTATTATTAAATACCTTGCAGCCGGCCGAACTTGAAATGTAGATACCCTGAAGAACCGGCGGCCCCGTGATGTCACCCTTGTGGAGCGCCTGGTTCACGCAAACGTTATTGGCAATCAGCGCGGTATAGGAAATCTCATATTGGATGCCGATCATGTTGCGCGTGCAGAGCGAATTGATGATGGTCGCATTCTCATTATCCACGTCAAACCAGATGCCGGGACCATGGTTGTCGTCGGCACGGTGGCCGTCCACCACACAGCCTTGACTGCGGGAAAATTTGTTGCCGCCCGCCTCCCACGCCGGATTAAAAGTCTTCCCCGGGTGCAGATTATTGCGTGAGGTCTCGCAATGCTCAACCCGCAGACGGACAGATTTCGAGGAATGAATGCCGAGTTGACCATTATTATTAAACTGGCTCGATTGAAGGAGTTGGTCAGTGCCCGTAACCGTAATTCCTGCCCCGGAAGCCCACTGCGCCTGGCAGTCCTTCACCAGGCAATTACTTCCTCCCGAAAGCCGGACCATTGCCTTCTCTTGAGGTTCATTGGCACAGTGACAGAATTTTATACCCTCAATGACAATAAAATTCTGCCCATTGGTATCCAGAAGCGGACCCGCCGTTGCAGTGACTTCGACCGGCCTGTTGTTCGGATCGCCACCATCGATAGTCTGCAAGTATATCGCCTTGGTTTCCGGATCGAGATAGAAGCACCCAGGCTTGATCTTGTTGAGCGCACTGACTTCCTCCTGTATCACACCACCTACAAATACTTGGTTTCGTGCCATTCCTCTTGCGTCCCCGGCGCTGGCGCTGTAGGCGCCAAAGTAGAACGACCAATTCTTCGCTACATAAATACCATCGGATGTCTTTTTCCATCCCGAAACAGGAAGCGACCCTTTGACCAGCACATTTGCGCCGGACGCGGCTCTCAGTGTGATCGGCCGGCCTTGTTGCCCGCTATGGGAAAATACAATGCTCTCATTCCGGTATTCCCCGGGGGCGACCTCGATCACGTCTCCGGCCATGGCAAGCCCGGCTGCATGATGAATAGTCAAAAAATGGTTCGCAGCCGACCCGTCATTGCTGTCGTTGCCGTCCGGCGCGACATAATAGCTGCGAGCATATGCGGGAGATGAAAGGACAAGAGCGACAATGACACCGAAGACCATCGGGCGGACAAGCAGGAGCGAGGGAATCAACAGCATGATGCAGGCATTCTATATCAAGGGCACTTATTATTTTTTCGGTTATTTCTTATATTATGTATAACTTTATATATCAGATTATTGACCGGGGCCTACCTCCGTCTTATGCATCGGCATAGATACCGGCGACATATCTTCCGGAAAAAATTCCAGGGCGCCAATCGATGGAGCGCGGCTCGAGGGGCGTTTTCGCCCGAGGTAATCGTTGGTTACCCACTCTGTCGGCTCTCCTGCAGCTATGGCCGGCGAATCAATCCGCAACCGGTAGTCCAGAAGTGAGGGCGCGACGAATCGCGGTTCCTGTTGAATCGAATGCTGGTCGAAGCCGCGTATTTTAGTCCACTCCTCCAAGCTGTAGGTGCCATTTGCTTCTGTCTTGCCCCAGCGTGAATACCTGGCCCGGTCAGGATAAATATCAAACTGCTGATCGCCTTCATTGCGCGTCAACCACGAGACGGTGCTCCAGAAGAGATTAAAATCGCTGCGGTTACGGGCGACATATCCAGGTTTGTCGACTGGATCTGGTGTAATCTCGATCTGGCTACCGCCGTTGTCAGCACAGAGGTTGTTAAGCAGCACGTCATCGACACAACGATGGTTTGCCTTGTCATAAGGATGATATCGAATAAAAATGCCAAACTGCTCGTTGCCGACGATTGTGTTATTAAGAACAAAAGTCTTGCTTGCCAGTTGCAGCAAAATGCCCGAACCAGTCGTGCCATCCCACCGGTTTCCTACGCATACGTTGTTGCGCAGAATGTTTGGAGTGGCGGATTCGCCAGATCCCGGAAGGTTGCCGCTTGTAACGACCTGACTTATGACCGCTTTAGCATCGGGCTTTTCGGAATCAAAGTGCGGAGAGACTTCCATCATGATGCCGGAGCCGGAGTTATAGGAGCAATAATTACCTTCAACGACATTCCCGGAATTACCCCAATCGAACCATAAACCAGGGCCATTATTATTCACAATCGTGCAATTACGCACCGTAAGCCCGCGGGTGCGGACGAACTTCACTCCGCCCGCTTCCCAGCCGTGCGAATGGCCGAGTGCCGTGTTTCCGTCCAGCACGTTTCCTTCGAACAATGAATCGACGAGCTCCCCTCCCGCGCCGGAGGCGCCATTCCAGCGAAGATAACAACGCCGCACGACCATTGCTTCACCGGCAATGCTCAAACCGCGTCCATGGCAGTTTTCAACCACACAATCTTCCACCGTGACATGATGCGACGTCCGCTCTTTCGTACCAATGACAGACAAGCCCGCAACCTGCGCCGCGGCTGTATTGTAACGGATCACGAATCCACGAACCACAAGGTAGCTCCGGCCGGCAGCCGAAAGATTGACATTGCGCACCGAGGCTTCGACTTGATGCTGATTCGGATCGTCACTGGCGAGATTTACCGGGTTTTCCCACCATTGCGCCTGCGGGTCGATCTTCTGTTCCGCAGCTCGCGGAGGATTCATCCAAAGATAAATCGTTCCTCCGCCGCCCGGATCGAAAGTAAAACTTCCGGCGTGCATTTTCGCCGGGCTTTCCACCAAAGGCAACAGCACGCTATCCACAATAATCTGCGGCCCTTCGCCGCGACTCTGCGGATCGCACTTGAAATTCTTCCAGGCCGGCCATCCGGATTTCTTCCAGATCGGCCGCTTTTCATCCGGGACTTTTTCCCATCCACTCACCAGATCCGCTCCCGAAATTACGGCGGTCTCACCACGAGCGGCCTGGAGAGTGACAGGCTGCTCCTTCGTCCCGCTGACGGGAATCTCCACCGCCTCGCGATAAATCCCTGCTTTTACCGTAAGAGTGTCACCAGGCACCAACTTGGTGACTGCCGCTGAAATCGTTTTGAAAGGCCGTTCGACCGTCCCCTGCCCATCGTCAGAGGCCGTCCCGGCGGCGCCATTGACCAGGAGATCGCGTCCTAGGATTGTCGACGTGGAAGCCACCGCACACAGAAGAAAAACAAGGACTTTATTGCTCATAACAGGGTTGGATGCAAACATTTGCATACCGCTTGCAGCGTGTAAATAAAATTTATGTTTTCATTCGTTTCGAATGCGCCAGGTACATCCCGACTTCCATACGTCTAGTTGCCGCCTCCGACTTTGATTCGAAAGCCTTCAGAGGTCAGTGAAAAATACGAACCGTAGTCCATTCCGATAACAACTCCACACGCCTAGCAGCACGCCTGGTGAAAAATAATAATTGACATCGAAGCGGACTTTATGCACATATTTACATTGTTATGCAAATATGTGCATTCCAAGCAGTTTCGATAAAAATGCGGATTCCTGTGTGTTCATCGACTGTTTTCCCACTCTAAACCCCCAAACCCAAAAGTAAGCTATGCCCCCCATAACTACATATAACACCCTTCTCATTAAACCGATGAAACCGCATGGAAATTCGCCGTTGACTCCAAGGCGAACACTTGCAGCATTGTTGCTCGGCATCTGTTTCTCAACCTTCATCGCCATCGCTCCCGCACAAGCGACTATCTATTATGTTTCTGTCAGCGGCAGCGATACCTACTCGGGAACTTCAACGGGCGCGGCGTTTGCCACCATCCAAAAGGGCCTGAGCACGGCCCAGGCAGGGGACATCGTCACCGTCGAGACCGGAACATACCGGCAGACGGCGACGGCGGCGTTCGTCAGGTCCGGCAGCGCTTCGGCACCAATCACTCTCCAGGCCGCTGCCAATGCGCAGGTGACCGTCCAAGGCTCAACCCTCGTCACCGGATTTGTGCTTTCAAGCGGCTCGACCTATGTGAAGAGCCCGTGGAATACCTATTTTTCTCCCAATGACCCGGGCCAAACTGACGCCCGCGGCAAGCCCAGAGACCAGCTCTTTGTCAATGGCGCCTATTACCCCGAGGCGACGGGCACATCGGCCATGACAGCAGGCTCCTTCTATGATGACAACGTGAATAAGAAACTCTATGTCTGGCTCGCCAATGGGGGCAATCCCAACAGCTATCAAGTGGACGCAACCACTGTTGGCGGAGCACTGCTCAACACCGCCAGCTATAACAATCTGGTGGTCAATGGGATCGAGTTCCAATATTGCGCCAATGAACCGCAGACCGGAATGTTCATCGTGGGCGGCACCAATAACATCGTGAAAAACTGTACCTGCCAATATGCCGCCGGCGCGGGTTTTGGCCTGGAATATGGCCAATACGACCAGGTCATAGACTGCCAGTTCAATCACAATACCCAGGAGGGATTCCACTCCACCCACTGCACCAACGTGACGATGTATGGCTGTGAGACGAGTTACAACAACACGGAACCGGACAAGGTCTACGACAGTGGATGGGAAGCCGGAGGTTTCAAGATCAGCTGGTCAAACGGCTTCGACCTTTGGGACCATACGTCCATGCACAACAACAGCAACGGCATTTGGTTCGATGTGTCCAACCAGAATGCGCTGATCGAAGACTGTTATTCGAGCTTCAACGGCGAGGGAATATATTACGAAATTTCCTATACGGGGACCATGATCAACAATATCTGCGCGTATAATACGGACAGCGGGTTTAATGTTTCCAGTTCGGCCGGTTGTTACCTCGCAAACAATCTCGCCTACGGCAACAGCGCCTACGGCATCACCGAGATCGACCCGAGCGGCACCAATGCGCTCCGCACCGATGGTAGCGGAAATCCCGTCTATTGTTATGCCAACCAGTATTACAACAATATCGTTGCTTACAACCAGACAATCTCCAACAAGAAGAGTTACGTTGTCAGCAGCGGCACGACCCCCCGCTCGGGGTTCAGCGGCAATCCCATCCTTTCGTTCAGCCCCGATCAATCCGATTACAACGAATTCTACATCAACCATTCAGCGGCATTTTTCATCGACCATACCACAGGTTACGAGCCGTCCACCCTCCCGAGCTGGCAAAGCGAAAGCCATTTTGACGCGCATTCGATTTGGGCCGATCCCCTTCTGGTCGCCCCGTCCAGTAGCAACTACCAACTGACGGGCCCTTCTCCTGCCATCGGTAGCGGCACGACCCTCGCCGATGTGCCGGTTGACATCATGGGCGCGTCCTGTCCTCAACTGTGGGCCGTGATTTCCGGCGCGGGAGTGGACATCACTGGCACATCGGATCAATTCAATTATGCGTGGCAAAACTTCTCCGGTGACGGATCGATTATCGCACTGGTCGATTACCAGGCGAAAACCACTGGCCATGCCAAGTCGGGCGTGATGTTCCGCAGCGGCACCGCGGCCACCAGTCCGCATGCCTTGATGTGCTTCGATGCGGGAGGTTCCGTCTCATTTATCTGGCGGAGCGTAACGAGCGGAACCACCGGATCGGTACAGATCAATGGATTTGTCGCGCCGATATGGATGAAAGTGACACGTTCCGGAAGCAACTTCAGCGGCTATTACAGTACTGACGGCACCACATGGAACCAGGCGGGCAGTACGGTGACTATTTCCGGCTCCTCGATGCCCACCGCTGCGCTGGCAGGTCTGGCGGTCTGTTCAAACACGCCAAGTGCGGTCTCCAGTGCTCGTTTCACGGACACCAGCATTGGCGGCGGCCAATTTGTGCCCGTCCTGTTAACTGATACAGACATCGGCTCACCCGCCTTGTCTGGCACCGCCATCTATGGGAGCGGCATCTGCATGGGCCCGTATGAGTACATGCCCTCAAGCTATATCTACGTCCCGGCGGCCAACTGCGCTCTCACGGGCCAATGTGAAATCGCCTTGTCCTCTACATGCTCAACCGGTGCCTACGTGACTACTCCTTCCACTGCCGTACTCTCGTCGAGCGACAGCATCACGGTCCCCTTCACGACTGCTACGTCCGGCACCTACAACGTATGGTTCCGCGGCATGGGCGCCACTACTCAGACCAATTCCTACAATTACTCCTTTAATGGAGGAACCCAGAACACCATCAAATTATCGACTCCCACTTGGGGATGGGTATCTGTTTCGGGAACGACCCTTCCAAAAGGAGCCAATGTTCTGATGCTCTATGGCCGACAACCCGCCTCGAACATGGACAGGATTCTAATCACCAACGACCTTATTTTCGAGCCGACGGAGATGTCGGGTGATAATTAGAATTGCGTAGTTACTCCATTCCGCGCGCTTTAGCATTCGCGCGGGGTGGGGCTTCTATATCGACCAGCATTACCTCAAATCCGTAGTGCAGGACAAAATTCTGAAGAATCAGGCGTCTTTCGAAATCCCATTCTCGCTTCCCCCAGATCAATTCCAACCCCTCCTTTTCGAGCAAGTAATACCCATTTTCAACGACTCTTTCGTCGATTTGCGCAGCCAACGCGTCCATGTCTTTTTGGTGCTGCGAAATATTGTTGCGTTGCATCAATTCGACTTTCAAGCGATCCAACATAAAGCTATCGCCGTTCCTTCCCTGCTCGTCAGTGCGACTGCCACCAGCGTATTTGCCGCGCTTCCTCTTAAAACCAGAAACCGCTGTCTCCCCGATCCTTTCCGGGCAAGACAGACGGTTTCTCAGCGGCTGGACAGCCGATGTTAGTTAATTGAGCTGGAGACGTATTGAAACACCTGCTGGCCAGCCTCGGATTGATCTTTGGTGCCGAGGCTCTCGCGAGCACCGGTTTCACGTTCCTCGGCGTAATACGTACCGTTTCCCCGATGGTAGAGTCGGAATTTTTCCTTCATGGAAGCCCCCCAGGTGAGGAGCTTCCTAAGACGGTACGAGTGGAGACTGAGTATGGGCGGAAGTCCGACGTAGTGGCACACTTTCCAAAAAGTTCTTGTGATGTGTCGCAATCCGCTTTCTTGGAGATCCACAAAAAGCGGGCCGGTGGCGGGGAGTTCCTTGAGGATTTTTTCCAAATCCTCGTTGATGGGGATGCGCACCGGATCCTGCGTGACGGACTCGGTTTTTTGGCAAAAGAAAATAATTTGCCGTTTCCTCCAATCACTGCTCTCTGCCCGGAGGGTGCAAAATGTCATGGGGGTGCCCTCCCGTTTTCCAAAGGAGTTCGAGGAAAAGCTGAAAACTCCGGCACTCCGTGCCGTTTAAAATCCTCGAATGCTGCTCAATGGTAATTGCTCGGTATTGTTTCTGCATACGGTCCTTTCGGTTGTGCAGAAAAATCTATCGTAAGCCGTGGCGTGTCCGTTAATGGGCAGTCGAGGGGTAGTCGACGGGGAGTGGACTCCTCGTGCCCGAGTACTATGCACCACTCCCGCCGGAAGATCAGTTTTAGGGACAGTTGGCCCAAAAATGGCCTTTTTGCGCAATTTCCAAAAACAACAATCCCGTGTTGATGCGGGTTTGCGGGCGATGGTGGCATATGGCGGAAGGGGTGGGATTCGGCGAATTTTCTGCTATTTTCAGAGGTAAAATAGCGATTCCAACAGACTAATCAAGTATTACTCGCCACTACCCTTCCACTACTCCCCCATTACAAGAAGGGACAGTTTTAGGGACACCTGCGAGCCTCAGCGACTATGCTTTCGCTCGATGCCTGCGAATACAATATCAACCAATGCCTCGACATAATCACCCCTTTCACCAGTCACACTAAGAATTCCACTATCGGCCCATTTCTGCTTTCAACGCCATATGCAGCGTAGGGAGAATAGCTTCAGCTAGGGCATTGAAGATCGTTCTCGATGCCAGCTTACTCGAAGAATTTTTCTCGGTATGGGCGAAGGTCAAGTTCTAAGGTCCAGGCGCTACGCTCCTGGCAGACGAGTTGCCAGTAGACTGTGGCCATGGCGTCTGGATCCAGTTCGTCATCTGCTACTGGTCCCAGAGAAAGATCGGCGAAGCCACCGTCGAGCACGATGTGAGCGACGTGAATGCCTTTCGGCCAGAGTTCTCGAGCCAAGGACTGCGCCAGCCCACGTGAGCCGAACTTGGCGCTGGAAAAAGCGATCCCGCCGCCGCGCACAGATGACGTAGCGCCGGTAAAAAGTATCGTCCCACCATTCCGGCCTGAAGTGAGCATATCGGCAGCAGCTTCTCGTGCGCAGAGCAGGGCTCCAAAGACTCCAACCCTCCACGCCCGTTCAAAATCGTCCGGGTCCAGTTCCAGCAGACTTCCTCCGCGTGGACCGCCGCCGCCGCTGGCATGATTTACGAGCAAATCGGTTGGGCCTAATCTTTCCCGTACCTGCTTGAATGCACCCGCAATTTGTTCTGGATTGGCCAAATCACAGGGGACTGCCAGCGCCGAACCGGCCCCGTGCTTGTCATTTAGCTCACGCGCGAGTTGCTCAACGTATTCAGCCGAACGCGCCAGCAGGGCAACTTTGCAACCTTCATGGACGAAGCGGCGCGCCAGCGAAGCGCCGAGACCGGAACCGACACCTGCTATGACGGCTATCCGAACATTAGAATTTGAGGATGAGTTCATTGAATCGGGATTTCCCATTTGGTTTGTAGTCCACGGTTGTAGTGCATTGGATTCCGCATTTCTGATCGTTCCATAATTTTTCAAGCTTGATTCTTCATTTTCGGTTACGGTTGCAAAGGCAGGAATTGCGGCGGGAATAACCGAAAAGTTCCAGTATGTTAAATCTGTAATGCGCCCCCTGTTCCATCCATCGATGGCCTTGCACCGCTTTCACGCCACAAATTCCCGGACGGCGGTCGCTGCCATATCTTGTAGTGCCGGGTTCCCGAAGTTCGCGAATATCTCGCTCTGGTCAACAATTGGTCCTGTAAGCACCTTCGCGCTGCTCGCGTAGAAGTGCCCGCTCTGAAGCGATTGATCGAAAAGCCCGTCGGCAATTCGCCGAGCACCGTTTTCAAGAGAATCCTCAAGGCCCATGAGTGGAGAGAGGATGGGCTTGAAGATGATTTTTGCAAAGATGCGCAATGGTGTTGGCATGGAGTCATAAGCGTTGGTTCCCTTCGTGCCACCCGGGCTAATGGTGACCAGCCGAATCTGCGGATATTCGCGAGCTAGCGAGGACATCCAGAGTGCGCCTATATACTTGACAGCTCCGTAGGCCGAAAACACATCCGCCTTTTTTGCATTCCCCGTGATGATATCTCGTAGTGCTTCTGGGGTTGTCGCGTCTGGGCGCTTCATGCGCAACTTTGGGAAACCCCGCGCCGCTTCACTGCCCACGTAGATTGCCGCTTGAGTCAAACGACCCTGACGGAGCAAACTCTCCAGGAGCACAGCATGCCCGAGGACATTCTGGGCGAATACGTGTGTCACACCATCGCTGGTAATCGCCAACGGCGTCTTTCCCCCGGTGCCTCCCGCGTTGAGAATCACTGCGTTGACAGGCTCGGTTATCTTTGCAACCGCGCCGCGTACAGCGGTGACGCTCGACAGGTCCATCAGGATGATCTTGAAGATCTTTCTGCCCGTACTCGTCTCCAGTTCACGTTGCGCGTCGAGTGCTTTTGCTTCGTTGCGACAGGCAAGGTAGATGGTTTCTACGCCTGGTTTAGCCGCGAGCTGACGGGCCACCTCTTTGCCGACGCCGGTGTTGGCTCCGGTGATCAATACGCTCTTAATAATGGGAGTTTTCATTTTTAACAATCCTCTGAGTTTAGGGTTTCTGACAGCCATCGCCCGGTTAATCGCGTCGGACGAATCAAGGTTTCGACGATTCGGCTGACCGGTCGATCTTTTGTGCTGCCTCAAAAAAATCTTCTTCGAGCATGTCCGGGTCCATTCCGACAGAATCCACCTGGTGACCACGGTCATCGACGCCTTTGAGCACATAAAGTTCTGCGCCGATCTGGTCGATTTGATAGGTCCAATTGGAACGGTTTAGGGTGTTCATCGAATGATCGTAAGTTCTGTCTTTCAAAGGTGCGTTCATTTTGTTCAGCAGCTCTTTTCCTGAAATGCGACGGCTAGCCCATCGCTTTGAAACTCCCGAATAACCGCTTCATGTTATTTTCTGACACTTGGGTCGGAACCGGCACAAATTCGACTTCGGCGTCGCCGGGGCCTTTTCCAATCGTAGCAATCTGGTGCTCGTTTTCTTCGGTAACAATGCGGAGTATTTCGTGAGCGATGTCGTCACCGGAAATGTATTCCTTAGGCAAAGCCTGCGAAGAGCGTGTTCGCACAAGAGAATCAATTACCAATTCAGTAATCCAAGGGGTGGATTCGTTAGCTTCTGCGATGAGAAATCTCGTCCAAGCGATTTGGGCGGCCGCAGAGACCCCCAAGGCCGAAACGTGAGGAACTGCTTGCAATGAAAGGAGGCCATTCAATTTGATGAAATGGGTGTCAGGCCCTAATGCTGGAATAAGCGCCTGGGTCAAACCGACATAGGGGAAAAAAGATCCCTGAAAGACGCGATGAACTTCGTCCACCGGGACTTCCATGCAGCTTGGACCCTGCCAAAATGATCCGACTGCGCTCACGGCAGCTCGCAAGGCACCTTCTTTTTCCATGGCTGCGGTCATAGTTTTCAGACCTTGAGGGGTGCTGACGTCAGTTTCCAATGGGATGAGTTCACCAGTGGAGATGTCCTTAAGAAAAGTGCCCAAGGCTTTCAATTTCTCTTTGGAACGCGATGGAACAAGCACTCGTGCGCCCTGTTGCAAAAACATTCGCGTAATGCGTTCTCCGATGTCACCAGCTCCGCCCGCAACTACGATAAGTTTGTTTTTTAGTTCATGTTGATTTTGTTTCATAATTTTCTCCTTATGCATTTTTTTACTTAGAGTTGGGACCATCCTCCGTCTACCGGAAGCTCTGCTCCCGTCGTGAAGGTTGCGTCAATCGCCAGGAATGCCACCGCCTTGGCAACTTCCTCGGGCTGGCCGAGACGCTTCATCGGCGCGCTTTCCGCCATCTGAAGGTAGACCTGATCGAACGCCTCCTTCGGCATTCCTGTCTTTTCGAGTATGGCCGTCGATGCAATTGGACCCGGGGTCACCGCATTAACACGTATTCCACGGGGCAATAATGCAGCGGCAAGGCTCCGAGTAAGTGCACGAAGCGCTGCCTTGGCGGCGCCATAGGCGCTCAGGCTCGGCATCCCCTTCACGTTGGCAATCGATGTGGTAAAAACCACCGAACTTCCTTCCGGCATGAGCGGCGCCAGTTTCTGGACGATGAAATACGGGCCCTTGGCGTTCAGGTTGAGTATATCGTCGTAAACTTTTTCACTCACCGCCTCAAATGGGACAAATTCACCATATCCCGCGTTGACGAACAGCACGTCGAGCTTGCCGAACGTCTCCTTGACCTTCGCCGCTAAGGAATCCATATCGGGAAGCGAGGTCGCGTCGCTGTGGATTACGATGGCGTTTTCACCAAGCTCAGTCTGAGCCGCCTTGATCGTTGCAGAGGTGCGCCCAGTCACGATCACGCGGGCACCTTCGTTGATGAATAATTTGGCAGTCGCCAAGCCTATGCCGGTAGTTCCGCCTGTGATAAGTGTTGATTTTCCGATGAATCTATCCATGTTGTTTCTGTGTTTATTGTCTCCTGTGTTTATCTGTCTTGAAGTATTACGAACGCTAGAGTACGATACTCACAACGGCAACGCAAGGAGTTTCGTACCCAATGGTAACAAATATATCAAAACGAGCCCCAGGGCGTCCAAAAGGCTTTATCCCCGACGAAGCACTCGACCGTGCTGTTGAGATGTTTTGGGAGCATGGATATGAAGGAGTTGACGTAGAGCGGATCGCGCGGGCCGTGAACGTCACCAAACCCGCGCTATACCGAGCCTTCGGAGACAAGGCCACCCTGCTGTTCAAGGCGGTCGAGCGCTATGCAATAACGTATATGGCTCCCATCATGGCAGCGTTTCAAACTGAGCCGGACATCCACAAGGCCGTGACCGCCTTTTGCGAGGCTATCGTCAACAACGCCACGGGTGGGGCTCGCTGCGGTTGCATGATGGCCGCCGCTGCGCTGGGACAGTCGGAACAAGTAATGGAGATCCGGTCGTATGTCGCGAAGGGTCTCACCGAATGCGCTGATATTTTTGCGAAACGTTTCGAAAAGGAGATGAAGGCGGGGCGCCTAAGTCGCACACCCTCTGCAAAGGTGCGAGGCCGTGCGCTCGTTGACTTGATGCAGGGTTTGCAGCTTCGCGCCAAGGCCGGTATTACTCGCGAGCAATTGCTGCAAGACGCCAGAAGCTATGTGCCTCTGATTCTTGGCAGGCAAATCTAACGCACTTCTCGGCGGTGAAGGGATGTAGTCGTTTCTGCATGTTGGCCCTTTTGGTTGTGCAGAAAATCTACCGAATCCCATGGCATCTCCGCTAATGGGTAGTCGAGGGGTAGTGAACTGGTAATTCACGAGTAGCGTGTACCACTTCCGCCGGAGGGACAGTTTTAGGGACAATCGGCCCATAAATGGCCTTTTTGCGCAAATTCCAAAAAGCCACAATCCTGTATTGATCAGGGTTTGCGGGCGATTTGGTGGCATAAACGGAAGGGGTGGGATTCGAACCCACGGTGCCTTTAACAGCACGCTCGATTTCGAGTCGAGTGCCTTCAACCGGACTCAGCCACCCTTCCTTAAGATTTCCAATGACTTGTGTATGACAGTTAAAAACAGCCAGACCAAACTCTCGGGGATTCTGTCTTAAACAACCAGAATCAGTTCGTTATCGTCATCAGAGCGGGCAATACTATCTGCGTACTTTCAGCACAGGCAAGGAAAAATGAATTACCCCGAAGACTTCTCTGTCCTGCGTGGCCAAACCAAATCCCGCCGGCACAAAGCACGGCTCGTATGCAATGGGACAAGGTCGAAAATGTGGTATTTGAAGCGTGATCGGGATTCTTCAAACACCAAGACCCTGTCTCCATTTCTTCACCTCTGCATCATCAGCAGCCTTCCAAAAATTGACGGGATTGGATGAAGCCCCGTTTCTCGCCCTCTTCGGTGCCGTTGAAATTCGCGTCCTCCAATTCAATGCTCACGCAGCCTTTGTAGCCCACATTTTTCAATACCTGCAAAATCTCAACCCAGCGCGCCTGGCCGTGGCCGGGAATCGTGTAACGCCAGGCCATTGACCCGAAAGCGGGCGCAGCTGCGAATGTCGGCGGTTGTTCGTGGCCGAACTCGTAAAGATGCTCGCTGTAGAGCGCGGTATCCTTGCCATGGACATGAAAAACACGCACGGCTATTTCGTTCAGGAACCGGAGCGGATCGATGCCCATGCGGATCAAGTGGGACGGATCGTAGTTCACCCCCACGGCGTGCGACGGAAGTTCGTGAAAGAGCGCCCGATAGGTTTCCGGGGTGCAACAGAGCGCTCCGGGCCCGGGCCAGCCTTCCACTACCAGCCGTCCTCCAACCTTCTCCAATACGGGAACTAGGGCGCCATAACTCTCGATCATGTAACCGAAATTTTCCTTCCGCGGCAGATCCGCTTTTTCCGGCACCATGACCGTGAAAAAGTTTTTCGCCCCTGCCGCCGCGCTTGCTTCAATGTTCGCCGCGGCTTTTCCCACAGCCCCGTCGCGGGTCGCCTTGTCGGGCGAAATCAATGCCCCGTAGCCGCTCCAGTCCATCAGGTCCACAGAGCCGGTTCCAAGACCGGCTGATTTTATTTTTTTGATGGCCTCCGAGGAGTTGAATCCGGTGTCAATCGCACTGAATTGGTTTTCCTTCGCCCATGCGATCAGCGCATCGATGTCTTTCTGCCAGTCACCGCCACGGCGGAAACCGATTTGAAAATTGCCAGTATATGTATTGCTCATTGGTTTGGTGGAGTTGAGTGTATCGCGTTATTCGCAAAGCGGCAGCAAACTTTGATACATTTGCCGCGCAGCCTCGGCGGGCGGAAGCGCCCATAATGTCTGGCTGAACATCTCAATGGAGAAATCGCCTTTGTAGCCGAGTTCCGCGATGCGTCCGAAGATTGCGGAGAGATCGAGTATGCCATTTCCGGGCAGCTCGCGGTCGTCATTGCAATTCGAGAGTTCACCGGGTTTGTCGCGCATGTCATTCACATGCACATGCTTGATCGTCGCCACGTTTTCAGGAGTGAGCTGGTCAAATTTCGTGGGCGTGCAGTGATAGTGAGCGGGATCAAAAAGCACCCCGGCATTCGGCGCGCCGGAGCGCCGCACGATCTCCGATGCCGTGCGAAGCGATTTCACAACCGGGCTCCAGTTGAACTCGATCAAAATATTCACGCCGTATTCCGCGATGCGGTCAGCCACGCTGCGGATGCCTTTCGCGAGGACGTCCAGCGCATCGACTGCATCACCATCCTGGCCGCTTTTCGGGCCGTCGGTGCCCACGACCATATTCGTACCGCCAAGCACGGAGAGCAGTTTTGCATTTTCCACATGCATGTCATGGTTTGCCTTCACATCATCGGAGAAACATTCGATGGCGGCCGCAAAGCCGCCTATGCATTGCAGCTCACAGCGATCGAGCAATGCCCGGACGTCGACCGGGGTGTGTCCTTTGGCCATGTATTCTTTCACCTGCCAGAGGGCAAATTCCACCTTGCGGAAGCCTGCCTCGCGGTAGGCGCCGAGGGTTTCCTCGAAGTCTCCCTTGGTGGAAACGGAGTTGATTGCCAGTTGTTCTTTTTTCATTTTTGAGTGGAGATAAATTCGCGATAGATTTCTTCAAATGTCCGCACATCATGCTGCGTATCGGCGGCGGATGAATGGAATGGCTCGCCAGTGCGGATGCATTGGAGAAAGTGTTTTGCCTCTTCTCGGTACGCCCAGCCCGGGGTTGCGAACTCCTGCGTGATCTGCGCGGGCCGGTCATCCGTGGCAACGCGGTAGATTTCGACCGTCGCTGGATTTTCCTTTTGCATCAGGGGTGGCGCGGCGGTGCGCACCCAGCCGTTTCTGGAATAAATCTGCGTGTGCTCGTCCCACGAGTGAAACCCTGTGTAACCGCTTTCGATCGTTGCGCGCACCCCGTTCACTTCGAGCACGACCAGCCCGGTGAGCCCGTCGGAATCGAGTTGCACGGATTTGACAAAAGTTTTCCCTCCGTCGTCACCCAGAAAAAATCGCAGCAAATTCAGGTTATGCGTCCACTGCTGCAGGTACTCGATATAGGACTTGCGCCATTTTTCCGGGAGCCATTCAGGAAATTCATCCGCAGGGGCTGGCGGGGGCGGAACATCCGTGTTCTCAAACGGAACATTCGGGTCGGTCGCGTAAAGCCAGTCGCCGCCAAAGCCGTGGGCTCTTGCAAAGACGGCCTGCTCACCCGCGGCGCGCCAGTCGTCGAGATGCTTTTTGATCAGGACATTGCCGCTGTCGTAGCGCTTCATGTAGCCGACCATCAACCGCCCGCTGCCACTCTGCTCGGCTTCGACGATCGCCGCCGCGCGCTTCACGGAAACAGCCATCGGCTTTTCCATGAACACATGCTTTCCAGCGCGCAGCAAATCATGTGCGATCTTCCCCTGGAGCGTGTAGGGCGCGGAAACGCCCACCGCCTCGATATCCGGGTCAGCCGCGATTTCCTCGTGCGACTTGTAAACTTTCCGGATGCCATGGCGTTTTGCCACGCGCTCGCCGAGATCGCCCCTTGGCTCCGCAATCGCAACGAAATCGCAGTCCGGCAGCGATGCAAAGTTCGGGATATGGATTTTCTGCCCGACAAACCCGCAACCGATGTAGGCGAAGCGGACGGGATCTTTTTTTGTGTTCATTTTATAAGGAGTGGATGGATAAGGCTGAATTGAGGCGATGCCATTGAGCAGTTGCACAAAAAGCCATCACCATCAAGTTGACTTAGCCTATTTTTAAACTAAAAAATAGCAATGCATCGAACGCGAAACATTTTGCACAAAACGCCAAACCTCCTTTTTAATTTCACAAGCGCCGGCGAATGGAATGCACGCCGGGGCGCGCATTTCCCTGCTCACATGCACACTTACTGGGAAATCGTTTGCTACCAGTCGGGCAATATCGACGCAACAATCGGCGACGAGCATTACAAGGTGCGGCCCGGCATGGTATTGATCACGCCGCCGCAAACACTCCATTCGGAAACCGCACGCACCGCCTACTCAAACTTCTATATCGGCATTGATGCTCCTGCCGGGTTTCCCTGGCCCCGTGTTTGCCTCGATGGCGGCGATCGTGAGTTCCAACGGATCTGCCAGGCAATCGTGAACGAGTGGACGGCCTCCAAGCCGCAAAAGGCCGCGATGCTCGCGTCGCTTCTCAACCAGCTCGTGATCCTGATCCAGCGCAATGCCGGCCAGTTGCCGGCCGGGGAGGCGCTTGTCCGCAGGGCGGAGCAGATCATCAACCAGGGGTTCGCCACGCGCCCGGCTATCAGGGATATCGCGCGCGAAGCCGGGGCGTCCGTTTCTTCATTGCGCGCGCATTTTTCCCGGTTGAGGAAATGCTCACCGCTCGATCATTTGCATGCCGTCCGGGTCGGGCATGCCCTCTCCCTGCTGCGCACCTCTACTCTCACGCTCGATGCGATCGCGGAAATGTGCGGCTATCATTCCGCCAGCCATCTCAGCCGCTACGTAAAAAAAGCCACCGCCCGCAGCCCCGGTGCGCTGCGGTCGAACCCGCATATTTGACGCCGCGGGCTTTACATCCTGCCAGACCAGTACCGCATGCTGATCTGCAATTTTTGAGTGTTTGTCACCGGTTCCCCCCAGGGGATGCCTCCGCAGCGTTCGGTGATCCAGGTGAGGTTCAGGTTCCACACGGCCAGCAGAAGAAAAATCCCAACCAGGGAGGCATGCAGAACGCGGCGGCTTCCAGCGAGCTGGATCAGATACGCCGTTCCGATCATTACAAACAACGTCGAGGCTTCAAACTCCCGCGCTCCGAAAGATGCGCCGAACCACCAGCAATCCCAGGCGGCATTGATGTACAGGTATGCGAAATACGACACCAGGAAACACCATGCCACGAGGCTTTTCTGGCGCCCCACCCACAGGAAAAAGCCCACACTGCCGATTGCCATGGCGGGATGCCAGTTGAACCAGCCGTGATTGGAAGAAAACAGGATCTTCCAGGGATGAGGATGCAGCCAGTGAAATCCCTCCCCCGTGTAGGTATAGACGATGAACGAACCGTAAAGCAGTTTCCACGCAATCAATTGCAGCGAAATGGTCAGCAAAAAACAACCGCCCCCCAAAGCTGCATGTCCCAGCAGACGCGGAGTCTTGATTACAAGGCGAAGCCAGAGCGCCGCAGGATAAATCAAAAGCAGCGCCCCCTGGTTCCTCACTAAAATAGTGAAGGCGCAAAAACAGCCCGTGATCATCCAATACCTTCGAAGTTCCGGCTGGTCGGAAAGGCGGAGACAAAAATACCAGGCGCCTGTAACCGCAAAAAACATCACGCCGTGGGACATCGATAAATGTACGGTCTGGTAAATAAATTGAGGGGAGGCAAGCCATGCCAGCAATATGCCCGGCACGGCATACCGGGCAGGGAAAAAACGCGCGAGGATGCCGTACGCAAACCAAAGGCCCAAACATGTGTAGATGGCCTGGCCGAACATCACCGCGGCCTGGTAAACAGGCCCCCAGCCATCGAGCGGCACATGCTTTCCAGTGAGATTCAGCGTGCCCGCCACGAGATCAGCCATCATGAACCATGGCACTCCCGACAGGGCCCATCCAATGGGGTACTTATCCACAACCAGACCCAAGGGAGTCCGCCTCCTCTGCATCACGTTATCACGGAGGGATTGGTCCCAGGAATTGTAAGACAGGACTTCGTTGGAAAAATCGACATCGTGATCCACCATCACCGACCGCAGCCAGAAATAGTAGCAACAGTCATCATACCCCTCGATGGAACTGCGTGAACTCCCCTTTAAAAGACCTCCATGCCTGTAAAAAAAGAAAAACGTGCCGCTTGCAAATGCGAGCAACAGCATGAAAAAAGCCAGTTTGTTACGGCGCAACGTCCCCAGCAGGTTCCTGGAAGATGTCTTGGGCATTGGATCGCTCACGCCGCGAATAGATTCATTTTCGATCAATGGTTCAAGTTTGTTCTGGAGAGCGGAATATCCCCCGGGTGCCACCGGCACAGGGAAAGCCAACCTTCGCGATAAGAATTTCACGACCCGCCATGCACTGCGCTGTGATTTGTTTATACACTTGATTCCAGCGGGTGATCCATTAGCCTTCAGTCCGGTGGAAAACCAGTGACTCAAACGGGGATGACATTGAAAGCTTGCACGATCGCGACGGTAAACCAGTTCGCCCGGGTAAAGGTGCTGGCCGCTTCCTTCAAGGAGCATCATCCCAAGGGTGAATTTGCCGCGCTTGTAATCGACGCCGGATCCACCCCCGGGGAAAACGGCGGGGATCTCTTCGATGTGGTGGGACTGCGGGAAATCGGTCTGCCTCCAGGGGAGGCCAGCCGCATGGCGATGCTCTACAATGCGGCTGAGTTCTGCACCGCAGTAAAACCGTGGCTCCTCCGGCACCAGCTCGGCACTGGAGCGGATGCGGTGATTTATCTGGATCCGGATATCGCGATTTATTCTCCGCTGGATGACATCTTCGAACTGGCCCGGCTGCATGGCATCGTGCTCACGCCGCACATGATCGACCCGGTTCCTCGCGATGGTTTGAGACCGAATGACACGGATATTCTCTCCATGGGAGTTTACAATCCCGGCTTTCTGGGCGTCGGCAAAGGATGCGGGGATTTTCTAGATTGGGTCTCCGAAAGACTCCTGCGGGATTGCCATGGCGATCCATCCTGCATTGGCTTCGCCGGCCAGCGCTGGCTCGACTTCGTGCCGAGCATGTATCCCCACCATGTCCTCAAGGATCACGCCTGCAACGTCGCCTACTGGAACCTTCACAGCCGTTCGCTGGCGTGGACAGGCGAACGCTATGAAATCGACGGCAATCCGTTGCGGTTTTTCCAATTCAGCGGTTTCGATCCGGACGAGCCCCATCTCGTAAACAAACACATGGGGGATAAACCACGCATCCTGCTGAGCCGGAATCCCGGCCTGGCACGGCTGTATCGTGGGTATCTCGACAAGCTGGAAAAAGCGGGGTTCCATTTGTCGAAAAACAAGGAATACGGGTACGGCAGGCTGGGGAATGGGCCGCAAATCACATCGGCGATGCGGCAGTTTTACCGGGAGGCGCTGCGTTCAGCCGGGGCAAACGCCGGGGAACAGCCGCCGCTCCCTTTCGAACCGGGCGGTATGGAAGCCCTTCTGGCATGGATGAATGAGCCCGCCGTTCCAAATTGCCTGCATTTCACCCGCTTCCTTCAATTCATCCACTCCTCGCGGCTCGATGTACGCCGTGCGCTTCCCTATCCTGCAAACAGGGATGCCGCGGCTTTTATCCATTGGGTTTACCATTACGGCCAGTCGGAACACGACATCCCCTTGGAAC
>JBAVPB010000052.1:0-3944 GCA_049692655.1 Chthoniobacteraceae bacterium
ACCCGGTATCTTTAGTTTTCGCAGGATCGGGGGTGGGGAAGATGGCATCTCGCTGGCATTTAGTTAAGGCGTTACCGACAGCGGTTTATTCCGTCGCACCTCCGGTGCTGGTGATGAAGAGAAGTCCGAAGAAGCTATCGCGGACTGGGACATGACAGAGCATGTCCCTCCATGGACGTGCCGTGTGAATCGGGACTGCGCTCTTTTTTGTCTGACCACCATATAAAGAGCTGACTTTTCTTAACTTAATGCCAGTGAGATGGCATCTTCCCCTACAGGGTTTGCGCGTTGCGCAGAAGAATCGCGAGCCAGATCCAGGCGTATGCTTTATCGCAAATAAGTCCTATAGGTCTTATACGACCTATAGGACTTATTTCTTTTTGTCAGCATCGTGCGGGCGGCTTGCGCGGCGCGCACCATGCATTCTAACCGAGGGAAGTGTCAGTAAGGACGCACAGCCTGGGTCTCGGTGGTCGTGGTGGTCTCGCCCACGGGCCTGTGTACTGTCGTCTCTTCGGTGGTGGTAGTGGTGCTCTGCGGCTCGCGGTCGGCGCAGCCCGTGAAGGAGAGGATGCCGGCGCTTGCGATTGCCAGGATGATCAGTTTTTTCATGGTTATGGGTTCCTGTTGAGTGTTAGTTGGTTGAGTTACCGGTCTTCCGTGGTGGTGGTAGTGGTCTTCTTGTGTTCGATCACTGTGCCTGCCTCGGGCGCGGGCTCGACTGTGGTTGCCCGCCTTACGACAACTTTGCGTGCCACCATGTTATCACCGTCCCGGTCGTAATAGACTGTAACCGGGAGTCCGGATTTCACGGTTTCCATGGAGACAGGGTTGCCGTTTTCATCCACATAGGTCGTGGTTTTTGTATAACTGTAGCGCACGGGTTCCGCTGAGGTGGTGCTCTTTACCACGATGGTATTTGGATCGAACTCGCTGATCGTGCCGGCTGTCGAGGTGGTGGTGGTCTTTTGCTCGACTGCGGAGCCGTCCGCAGAGACTGCCTTTCTCACGACCACCTTGCGCGCCACCATGCCGCCATCCTCCTTGTCGTAATAGACGGTGACAGGTGCGCCGGACCTTACGGTTTCCATGGAGACAGGGTTGCCGTTTTCATCCACGTAGGTCGTGCGCTTTGTATAACTATAGCGCATCGGCTCCGCGTCCGACCGTGTCTTTACCACGATGGTGCTGGGGCCGAATTCCGAGACGGTGCCGGCTGTGGTCGTGCTGGTGGTAGTGGTCTGGACGGCGTCCTGGGCCATCATGGTATAACTGCCCACGAGCATGGCGCCTGCGACTGCCGCAGTGCTGAAGAGTTGGTTGATGCGTTTCATAGATTTTTCCTTGTGTGAGTTGTTAGGTCGCCATGCCATTTGTATGACAATGACTTCATAAGTGTAATCGTATGTGCGCGGTGCGTGGCCGTATTCCTCATCGGGAAAACAACGATGCTACACGGGTGGAACAGCCGCTTTACAGAGACGCGATTTTTGAAGCAAAAGCGCGTTTTGTTGCAGGAAGGGAGTTACTGCGGCTGGTAAACCCGCACGTAATCGACCACCATGGATTGCGGGAACACGGTGTTCTTCGCCGGAGGCCCGGGCCATGCGCCGCCCACGGCGACATTCAGGATGATGTGGAATTTCTGGTCAAACGGCGCGGGAAACGGCGCGCCCGATTCGGTGTACCACTTCGTCTGTGTCTGGTAGAGTTTGTCGTCGAGATACCAGCGCATCTCGCCTTTCTCCCACTCGATCGCGATCACATGGAAGTCCGATCCAAGGTCGCCATTCGTGACCATGATCTTGTCGCCGGTGTGGGTGTTTTTCGGCCATTTGCCGCCGTAGTGGATGGTGCCGAAAAGCGTGGAGGGCTTGTCACCGATGACCTCCGCGATGTCGATCTCGCCACTGCTTGCCCACCCGCCGTAGGTGCTGTCCTCCGGCATCATCCAGAATGCGGGCCAGAAGCCCTTCCCTGTGGGGAACTTGATGCGGGCCTCGATGCGGCCGTAGAGCACCGAGAATTTTCCATGGGTCGTCATGCGCGCGGAGGTGTAGTGCTTCTTGTTGTAGTCCTCCTTGATGGCGGTGATGTACAGCTTGCCATCCGAGATGTGGGCGTTCTTCTGGCTGTCAGTGTAGTATTGCATCTCGCCATTGCCGCCGCCGTCGCCGTTCACTTCAAAGACCCACTTCGTCTTGTCGATCTCGGGTTTGTCGAATTCGTCCGACCAGACGAGTTTCCAGTCCTTGTGGATGGTGCCGCTCTGCGGTGCGCTGGAATCGCCTGTGCCTTTCTTCAATGCGAATTGCGAGGGGACATTTTCGTTTGCGGCGGATGCGGGGGTGGCCGCCGGGGCAGTCACCGGCGCGACTTGCGCGGGAGCATCCGCAGGCGTGGTTGCAGCCGCCAGGATGGCAGGGGTGGCGGCGGGCGCGGCGGCCGGGACCTGGCGGATATCCGCCGTGGGCACCTGCGTCACGCTCAGGCTGCCGTCGGGGAGTTTCACGCGGATCATCGTGGAGCCGTTTGAATTGCCGAGAATGGTGACGCTCTGACCGGCGGCGAGTTGCACGGTCTGGCCAGCGACAGTCACCGAGACCGGCTGCACGAGGGCGTATTCCGGGGCGGCGGCAAATCCCGAGGCGGAGAGAAAGAGGAAAAATGCGGCGCATGCAGGAGAAAATCGAAGTCGGGGGGATTTAGTGTGCATATATGTGCATTAACTAAACCTGTTGCACGAAGGGGTCAATAACCAAAAAATGGACGCTCTTTCGCGGGGCTAATTTTTCACAGCCTGCACGCTGTCCAGCTTCGCCTGTTTTGCGGCATTGTGGATCGTCCTTCCCTTGCAGACGCCGCCCGAGACAAAGCCCTCCTTGTCGTAGATCCAGAATTTCGTGCCGAGCGCCGGGTCTTCATCATAGACCAGCACGGTCACCTGCCGCTTGCTGAGGTCGGTGAATTGCTCGATCTTCACGGGCGCGCCCCATTTTTTCAGGATCGAGGATTTTTTCACGCCGTAGAGGGCGTTTGCCTCGGCTTGGGTGAAAGGCTTCGCGACGATGGGAGCGGGCGGGGTGGAAGTGGATTTTGCCGCCGTGGGCGGTGTTGGGGGTGATGCAGTGGGCGGTGCGGTTGCGTCAGACGGGGATGCGATGGCGATCGCGGGGGAGGTTGCGGGCAGGGGTGCGGTTTTAGCGATCACGGGTAGAGGCGTGGGCTGCGGGGCGTCCGGTATTTTGGAGGCGTAGCCGAGTTCCCTCTGGATATCGGCGGGGAGATTTCCGACCGCGACACGCACCACGCCGGCATCGTAGGAGATCGTCACGGAGACGTCGTTGTGGTCCACGATCACCGCCTTCTCATAGGTCTGGTGGTCGCGCGTCACGATGGTGCGCGGCCTGTCATCCGCAAGACATGCCGTCGCGAATACACAGAGCGCCACCAGCGCGGGGATCGCGGTTTTCATCACAGGTAATTCTATGCACGATGGCGGGCCCGGCAAGCGGTTCCTGAAAAGGGGCTGGGGAAATGGATGGCGGGAAACCGGGGTCTGTGTTACACCGCGCATGCCTCCCCCGAAATAAAAAACCAGGACATGCTGAACGATTCCGAATTACGAAAGGTGCTTGACTCGCCGCTTTTGCAAAGCGGCTGCGCGGAATGCGATCACCCCGTGCAGTCCGCTGCGCTGCCGGATGCCGCGCTGGAGTTCCTGGTGATGCTCGCGCGGCAATGCGGGGTGGCGTCGGTGTTTGAATTCGGCAGCGGACGCAGCACCGCCGCGATGTTGCGGGAGGGGCTTCGCGTGACCAGCCTGGAGGACAGCGACCGGTGGATGGAGCAGACCCGCGCGCAACTTTCCGACGGGGAAAAATCGCGCCACGTCCCGCTCGTGCGGCCGCTGGGCCGGAGGATGCACGGCCGGTTTCCCGTGA
>JBAVPB010000053.1:0-6271 GCA_049692655.1 Chthoniobacteraceae bacterium
TTGCTGCCGGGGTCGGAGGCGGATGTGCGGCTGGCGAATGCGATCCTGGAGCGGCTGGAGTTTCACCGTCATGTCCCGGCGCGGAGTGAGGTGGAGGTGGCGTCGGTTTTCGATATTTTTGTGACGAACCACTCGGTGCATCTGCTGAACCTGCATGCCGAGAAGCTGACTAAGCCGGCGCGGGAGAAGCTGGAGGGATGGGCGCGGGCGGGGCTGGCGGATTACGCGGGGAACCGGCAGAGCGATTACCAATTCCATGGCTACAATGACAATATGCCGGCGAAGGCGACGCTGGGGCTGGTGCTGGGCGGGGAATATTTTGGCGACGAGGCGGCGGTGGCGCACGGGGTGTGGAATCTGCGGCAGTTGCGCGATCTGCTGACGCGGCGGGGGTTGATGAGCGAATACAACAGCCCGACGTACACTTCTTTCACGATCGCGAACCTGAGCTCGGTGGCGCAGCACGCGCGGAGCGGGGAGGCGCGTGCGCTGGCCGGGCAGGTGTGCGAGCGGATATGGGCGGAGATCCTGGGGCACTACCACGCGCCTACGGGGATGAGCGGGGGGCCGTTTTCGAGGGCCTACCTGCCGGATACGCTGGGGCATCTGAGCACGCTGAACGATGTGCTCTGGCTGGCGCGCGGGGATGGGGTGATCCCGAATCCGGTGGCGGAATTGAGGCGGGAGCCGGTGCGGTTGGCGCACTACCACCGGTCGCGGGCTGATTCGATGGGGAGATTTGCGTTAATGGCATCGTGCGAATACGCGGTGCCGCATTATCTCGAGGAGTGGGTGGAGACGCGGCAGTATCCCTACGAGATCCGGACGACTGCGGAGCGGGGCGATGGAGGGGAATCCTTCCACGCGGGGGAAGTGGTGACGTCGCAAACCCAGGAGGAGGATTTCTGCCTGGGAACGGCGGAGGGGGAGAGCTGGGCGCAGGCGGAGATGTGGTATCTGCGCTACCGCCGCACGGCGCCGGCGCGGGGGATCGAGGATATCCGCACGGCTTACGCGGCCTATTTCATGAACGACCAGGCGCCCGATGATGGGACTGACAAGGTGAGCCCGCACGGGACGATCCATACGTTGCAGGATGGCCGGGTGGCGCTGCTGGTGGCGCGGCCGCTGCTCTCACTGGCGGGGAAGGAGATCGACAGGCTGAAGCTCTCGGTGGTGCTCACGGCGCACTTCGGCGCGGTGGAAAAGCTGGAGATCCGGGAGGGGCATGTGTTCGTGCAGGATGGGCCGGTGCGGATGGCTCTGCGTCCGCTGAATGCAGCGCTGCATGCCAGTGCGGAGAAGATCAGGATCGAGGACGTCCGGAATTACCAGGTGGTGTCATTCGACAACTACGCGGGGCCGAAGCGGACATTTACGCGCGCGGAACTGGGCGGGATGCTGAATGGATTTGTATCGGTGATGGGGCGGACGGAGGAGGAGAGCTACGAAGAATTTGTGAAGCGGGTGGTGGGTGCGGAGTGTGTGGACTACTGGCACAGCGGGTCGCGGACGGTGAGATACCGGCTTGGCGACACGCTGCTGGAAATGGCTTACGCGGTGGAGTCGGACCGGGTGCGGTTTGCATGCATCAACGGCAGGCTGATGCCGCGACCGGCGTGGGAGGCGGATGGATTGCCCGCAGAGCGGCTGCCATTCCTAGCGGGCGAACCGGAGCCGAATGCGCTGCGGATTCCCTACGAGCATCTGCGTGTGGTGTGGGGGCCGGATTTGCCGTGGATGATCTCGTCGCGCGGGGTGTAGGCGGGAGACATCCGGTGCAAAGTTCAAAGTTTGCCAGGACACTACTGCGGGCTCTGCTTGTTTTACATGCGGTTACTAATGATCTAGACCTGGCAAGGTGAGCTGGCTATCCTGATTTTATGCGATTTTCACGTGTTTTTCCCTGGATGGCAGTGCTGGCTTTTCTTCAACTTATGAACAACGGACTTTCCGCCGAAGGCGCTGGAGCGCCACCACCCCGCATCGAGATTTCCGAGTTGCCCGCGCCCGCGATTCCCGCTGGGATGCCAGTGATCCGGTGGGTGGCGAAGGACGATGTCTCGTGGAAGCAGGGGGAGCCGTCCTTTACGATACCGGATGGCGCGGCGGTGAAGGCGAAGGGGTGGCTGGCGATCTCGGACACGGCGATCCTGATGAAGGTGGTGGTGCATGACGAGAACCACATCAACATCCGCGAGACGACCGAGATCTGGGATGGCGACTGCCTGCAGATCGGCATCGACTCGGAGGGGCACGGGGCGGGAAACCAGCCGGCGAACACACAGATGGTGAGCCAGCATGTGGGGGCGTTTGCGGTCGCTCTGACGAAGAGGGGGCCGGAGATCTGGGCTTATTTCCTGGGGAAGTATGGGCCGGGGTGGCTGGCGGACGGGGCGCGGCATTACCCGTGCTCGATCGTGCGGGACGAGGCGGCGAAGACGACGACCTACGAGGTGGCGTTTCCGTGGGAGGAGTTTGCGACGGAGCCGGGCATCCCGTCCGTGGTGGGATTGTGCGTGCAGGTGAATGACACGGAAAAGGACGGGCAGAAGCGGTATTACTGGGGCAACGGGGCGAAAGGGCAGCCGCGCCCGGGGTTGTTTGAGCGGCTGGCGACCGGCGCGCCGCCGGCGGCGACGGATGTGGTGACGATGGAGGTAATGAAGACGACCTTATGGACGCCTTACTCCGCCGGTGAAATCGAGATCGCGGTGGCGAAGGATGCGGACCTGGAGATTTCGGCATCGATGGGCGGGGTGGAAAAGAAATTCAAGATCGGGAAGACTGCGAGGAAGGATGGCATCCGCAGGTTCCTGGTGCGGGGGACGCCGGGGTTCCTGCCGAAGACGCCAGTGGCTTTCGCAGCCAGGCTCATGGAGGCACCGGGCAAGGTGCTGGCGGAACGGAAGGCGGAATTGATCACGTCCGGGGCCGTGGTGGAGAAATTTCGTGCGAAGATCGCGGCGCTGGTGGCGACGTCGCCCGATCCGCTGTTCACGAGCCATCTCCGCTCGCTTGGGTCGCTGGTGGAGCAGGAGTGGAACCGGGGGCTGTTCCTCGCGGATTCGTCGCCGAGCATCGCGGATTCCCTGGTGAGCGATTGCCAGACGCTGCTCGACAGCCTGAATGCCGGCGGAGGCGACTGGAAAACGTATCTGCGCGGGGAGAAGGCGCTGGTGCTGGCGAGGAGCGCGGCCACGGATTCCACGCTGCAATTTTTCCTGCTGAAACTGCCGCGGGATTGGGACCCGGCGAAGACTTATCCACTGATCGTGGATCTGCACGGGGCGGGGCCGGACAATCCGCTCGCGTACCCGGTGCAGGCCATGAGCGCGAAGACTGCATCAAGCGCTACTGGCGCTGCGGGCGCTCCCGGCACGGAAGAGAGCCAGCAGTATTTCCGGTTGAGCCCGTGGGGGCGCGGGAACAGTGAGTATTTGGCGTGGGGTGAGAATGATGTGTTCGAGGCGATTGACGAAGTCACGAGGGAATTCAAGACGGACAAGGATCGTACTTACCTGACGGGGCATTCCATGGGAGGCGCAGGGACGTGGGGGATCGGGCTGCGCACGCCGGACCGCTGGGCGGCAATCTGCCCGGTGTCGGGCGGGACGTGGCTCACACCGCTGGGCGTGGGGATCGGCGCGAATGCCGCGTATGTGCCTTTCCGCATCCGGCATGGCGACATGGATGCCGCGGTGAATATCAAGAACGCATATGCCATGCAAACCGAGTTACGATCGGCGGGCAACGAGCCCGACCTGGTCATCATGCCCGGGCATGGCCACACGTATGATGAACCGGACCGGGTGGAGGATACGAAATGGCTGCTGCAGCACACGCGGAAGCGGCCGGACCATTTCTCCTACATGGCGGATACCGACCACTGGAGAGGCGTCTGGGGCATCCTCATGGACCGGGGGGTGTACGCGCCCGGGATGCCGAAGTTCGACTGCACGATCAAGGGGTCGGAAGTGCGAATCACCAGCACCGGGACGAAGAAACTGACGGTGACCCTCGGGGACGATGGCCTGGGATTAAAGGGCGACGTAACGGTGTGGTGGAACGACAAGAAGGTGTACGAAGGCCCGGTGAAAGCGCTCAAGCTGGTCGAGGACGAAAAATAGAGGAGACCGACCCGAATGGCGCTAAGATAAGACAGGATTAACAAGATTTACAGGATTCTCGCTAACAACGCCTTGCTTTATAGTCGCCCAAAGACAATAGCACCCGAAATAAATCCAAAAAATCCCGGCGTGAGCCGGCAAGCATAATTCTGTAAATCCTGTCTTAATTCTTTTCCCCTTGGTCTTATACGCCGAAGCAACCGTCACAGGAGATTGTGGTTTAAGATAAGCCCTGGCATGTGATGACGTATTCCAGCGGCCCTCCGGGTTGGCCCAGAAAATATTCTCTGTAAAACGCCTTATCTTGGCGCCATTCGAGACCGACCCTACACCTGATGGGTGCGCGATGGCAGCAGGAGACGGAATGTGGTGAGGCCGGGGCGGGTCTGGAAGCGGATGCCGCCGCCGAGTTGCAGGACGAGGCCGAGTGCTACGGTGAGACCGAGGCCGGTGGCGTTTTGCTTGTGCTTGGTGGAGAAGAAGGGCTGGAAGATTTTTTCCTCGAGTTCCACGGGGATGCCGGGGCCGTTATCGGTGACCTCGATGGAGATCCATGTGATGGGCTGGGCGGCTTTGCCGGCTGCGGAAGGGGTGGCGGAAGATTGGGATTCGGCGCGGACGAGGATTTTGACGGTGCCTCCGGGTTGGCTGGCTTCGCAGGCATTGCGGACGATCTCGGTGATGGCGGTCTTGAGCCGCGTGGTGTCTGCCCAGATGCTAGGGAGACCGTCGGGGACCTCGATGTCGAGCTTGAGGCGGTCGCCGGCGATCGATTCGAAATTTGAACGCATGCCGTTGAGCAATTCGGCGGCCTTGACCTCGCGCCAGACTACGGAGGAGGGACGGGCGAGGACCTTGGTGCGGTCCATGAGATCGGATGCGGCGCGGGCGCCTTCCTTGATGCGGGCGAGGCCGGCGGCGGTGGCGGGATCGAGCTTCTTGTCATCCATCAACAAACCGATGTAGCCATGGAAGAGGCTCAGGATATTGTTCATCTTGTGAGTCAATCCCCGCACCAGTTGGTCGTGAAAATCCGATTGGTCTATATGCATTACGTCGTGCCAATCTTTACAAGCAGAATGCGTACTCGCTCCTGCCGATAAATACATTTTAAACAAATTACCTGATAATAAGCTTCACTTCGCCACTGCTAAGGGTGGTTTCGCGGCCATCCTCAAGGGTGAGGACCAGGCCGCCATGTTCGTCGAGGCGTGCGACATTCCCTTGTGTAATTGTCTCCCCGGCAGCAGCTTGTATCCATTTTCCATTCAGGAAACTGCGCTCATTTGCATGGGCGACGATGGTGGCGAAGTCTTCATCCAGCAGGGGGTAGAGGGCGTCCAGCTTTCGCAGGATTGCGGCGGCCATTTTCTGTCGGTCGAAGGAATGGCCTGCGGCCATTTTGAGGGAAACGGCGGTGTCCGCTATTTCGGGCGGAAAATGGTCGTGATTCACGTTCACCCCGATGCCGAGGACGGCAAAACCCTCCTGTGATTTGTCGAAGTGACCCTCAATGAGGATGCCGACGGCTTTTTTTCCTCCGATGTAGATATCGTTGGGCCATTTGATCACGGTTTTGCAGCCAGTCTCGTGCTCAATGGCCTCGGCGATGGCGACGGCAGCCCATGTGGTGAGACGTGTCCAGAATGTGGGGGAAAAGCGGGGACGAAGGAGGAGCGAAAACCAGAGCCCTTGGTGGGGGTCGGATGCCCAACGGCGCCCGAGACGGCCGCGGCCTGCGGTTTGTTCCTCGGCAAAGACCACGAGGCCGTGCGGTTCGCCATTGCGCCCCATGGTGGCGGCGAGGTCGTTTGTGGAACCGGTTTTTTCGAAGACGAGGATGTTCCGGACCAGGGCGGCGTGGTCGAGCATGCCGGTGAGGTCGTCGGCAATAAGACGGTCCGGAGCGGCGAGAAAACGATAGCCGAGGTGAGGATGCTCCTCGATGTCGTAACCGGCGGATTTGAGGCAGGAGATTTCTCCGGCGAGAGTTTGCGGGGTGAGGTGAAGTTGCCCGGCTAGTTCCGCGCGGGAAATGTGGTGAGGAGTTGCCCGCAGGGCGCGGAGGATGGCAGTGTGGGTGTTGTCCGTCACTCGAGTTCGAGGGAGAAGTCGATGGCGCGCGCGGAGTGCGTCAATGC
>JBAVPB010000054.1:0-11152 GCA_049692655.1 Chthoniobacteraceae bacterium
ACCCTGCAACTCCTGGATGAGATCAGCCAGGCCGACATGTGCGAGGAGGGGCGTGGCTACAGTCTGCCTACTCTCATGTCCAAGGGGTTCCTGAGCAACAGTCTGGTTACCGGTTTTGCCCGTGTTCCCAAACTCACGGCGATCTATTTTAATTTTACAGCCGGAACGAGCAATAATTTTACCGGTTTTACAGTTCCCTTTGTGCAAATTACTGCCGGCAATATTCAACTCTGTTTTCCCCGCTATTTTACAGGGATGCCGTTTAGCAATCCGTATTTTATCGATACCCTGCTTACCAACAGTTTCGGTGCAAACGGGGATCCCTTGCTCAATATTTCGGATGTCCCCAGACTGGGCACCGGCTCAGGCACACCCCCTTTAAATCAGCCCACTGGCGTCCCTGGTATCTTTGGGGGTTTTTGGTGCAACCATCTCCTGCATTTTGGGGATGCGAATGGCGTTGATCTGGGGGTGGATCTTACGGGAAATTCCGCCGCTGTCTCCGATCCCGACCAGACCAACGCGGCCATTTTTCACCCTTACTGCCTGGTTGGCAGCAGTTATACGGGATCCTTCGGCGCTCCAGGCGGGACCCAACAAACTGTTGGCCCTATGCTGAGAATGAGCAATGCGAGTGTCAGCACCATTTGCTGGTACCCGGGCGCGTATGAAAATCTACCCTCCCTGGCCAACCTGTCGGCGAATTATTATGGAAAGCCGAATACTACCATATCCACCATTGTAGGAGGAGTGAATTACTGGACGAGTGGCAACACCTTTCCAACATACAACAATAGTGCATTTGCCCCTATGGAGAGCCTGTTTGCAAGTCCCTACGGGACCAGCACCACTGTCACCAGCGGGATGACCATCCCCCTTTCCGGCACTTTTTCAGGAGGCAGAGCGACAACCCTGGCCGTGGAAGCGTATGTGAGCGATCCCCTGGTGAACCAGTTTCCAGGCGACTGGAAGCTTTTAAACACCGCAGCCACGGTTGGCACTGGTATAAACAAATATATAGTGGGCACTACGGCCACCGTGAACGCGTTTGGCACCAATCTTTCCGGCACCGTAGCTTTTCCCCATGGCGCACAGACTGTTCCGGATACCACTACGAGCGGAGACACTCCCGGCTATCTGCCCTCCAACGGGGGCGATCCTCTTTCGGTGTGGGCGCCGCCGCAGGACCAGCGCATGCCGAAGATTGCACGCTTTCCATCCGTTGGGGCGCTCAATTCCATCCGCACTGGCATTATTCCCGATGCCTGGGCGTCTGGTGTGGCAACCACCGTCTCCTCGGCGGGGACCCCCTGGCGCTCCATCTGCCTGGCCTCCGCGACTGACGCCGGACAGACCACAACCAACGGGAGCTACCCTGACTGGGTGATGCTCGATCTTTTCACAGTGCCATTTGTGCAACAGCCGCCAGTCGTTATCAGCGCAGCCGCCACCGTGCCGCAAGCGCCGGCCCGCCTGATGACCTTTGGCGGAGCCACGGAAGGGCGGCTCAACATCAACAATCCCTTGGTGCCGTACCCGTTTTCCTCAGGCACTTGGGTGACGCCGCAGCGCACCGCACCGCTCCAGGCCCTATTCTACGGTCTTGAAGCCTGCACTAGCTATCCGGGTGGAACCGCATCCTGGACCGCCGTGGACTCTGGCACCGATGCCGCGTCGCTGCCGACTGCAGTCGAGAGTTATCTGACTGCAAACGGGCCGTTCATGATACCCGGCGAGCTGGCCAATGTGTCTGCGATTAACAATTATACCTATCAGGCAAGTTATACCTCCAACACCACATCCCACAATATCCGCTGCCGCAACGATATCATGCGCCAGGTCCTCGGCGCGACCACCACGCAAAGCAACACCTACTCGATCTGGGTCGTTTCACAAACGGTAAAGAAAAATCCGAACAACACCAATTACGGAGTGTATCAAGCCGGGGACACAGTGACGGGTGAAGTGCGCCGCCGGTACTTGATCGAGCGGTACATCGAACCCGGCACCGACGGAGTGCCCGGCAATGCCGTAACTTCCGGCACCAACGCCGGAACCGAGGCTGACTCCGTGACGAACAGTGGAGACCTGACCGTTTCCCCGGTCATTCCCGGGCCCAATCCGAAAATGACTTATCCACTTCCCTATCGCTGGAGAATTCTTTCGGTGGAGGATGTTGCCAGGTGATGCTTCTCAAGATCTTATTAATCCCATTTAAACTTTCTGCATTTATGAAAACCCTCTCATCATCACTTCATATCATGTTTGCATTGTTGGTTTCCAACATCCTGTTCTCTTTCGCCCTGCAAGCCCAGCAACCGCAGGATAAAGACCCCATCCGGGCTACCATCGAGGAAAAAGGCTGGAGCGATGACGGGAGCCTCGTGCTCTGTGTCCGCATCCACGCGCCTGCCAGCCGGGATATTCAACTCTATACGGGCATGCCTGGCGCCGCGAGTGCCGTTTCCGCCTCGAACTACAAACCAATTTCGATGAGTGACAGTTATCTGGTCGATGGCTATACCGGCAATAAAATCACGCCCCTGCAAGAATTACCCCGGAAACCCTTTTACGGCGCCATGGCGATGGGCGCCCGTATCAACCGAGGCGGATGGATCGAACTCGGAGTGGCATTTTCTCTGCCCTCCCCGCCGCTCGGGAACGACGGAAAGCCCCTCCCTTACAAACTTACATTGTTCACCCCCATGAACACGCCCCCGATCCCGATAATTCCTCCGGTCAAGCCGTAAACAAGTTCTTTGCCACGAATTGCCAACTCCCCCGCTTCCCTGAAAAAAAGGAATTTATTTCGTTGCCTGGTATTTGCAGGGGTTGCGGCACTGACGGCCCGTGCCCAGGATCTTGAGAAGGGGTTTCGCGAGCCTCTCAAGAAAGCGTGTCTGGAAACCTGGTGGCACTGGGTGAGCGGGAATGTCTCGAAGTGAAGGTGACCAAGCTCTGGCCGGGCCGATCATGTGGATTTTTCCGCAACCAATGGTGGCTGGTTGCAAGACGGGAATCGTCGCTCCAGGCCATCCGTCTGTATACAATCTGTTTATTAGTGGTTTCGTGATTTTTCCCCTTATGTTTCCGACTCTTCCCAAACATCCCCTTATGCAAAAATTCCTCCTCGTTTCCATCGCCCTGCTTGCTTTCGCAAATGCCGGACTAGCCACGCAAACCGATAACCGCGGCATCCATGCGGTGCCCGTGCCGGGGCCGGTCATCATCGATGGCAAGCTGGATGACTGGGACCTCTCCGGCCAGGTGCTGATGTGTTACGATGTAGAAACATTGAAGGATATCTACTCGGCGAAAGTGGCGGCCATGTATGATGCGGACTATCTTTACCTCTCTGTCCACTGGACCGATCGCAACCCGATGAGCAACAGCCACGATCCGCATTACCAGGCTGGCAGGGCGTGGGCGGGGGACTCGGTGCAATTCCGGATCAAGACCGACAAGATCAGCCACGTCCTTTGCTGGTATTATGGTGTGACTGGTGAGCCGGGCATCTATATCGATTACGGCAAGGATTTGAAGACTCCTTTCCATGGCGGCAACACGCAGCTTTTCCAAACGGAGGGATGGAAAATGACCGAGGGGGCTGAAATGGCTTTCCGCAAGGATGACGATGGCAAGGGCTACGTGCAGGAGATCAAGCTTCCGTGGAAGGTGATCACGGATGGAAAAAAATACGGACCCGGTGACAAGTTCAACATGGGGGTCGAGCTTTTGTGGGGTGCGGCCGACTGGCCGGTGCACCGCTATGCCGACAATCTTTCCGCAGGCACGAGCGGCCGGGAGTTTTTCTTCACCAATATCCCCGCATGGGGGGATATCACGCTCGAGCCGCACGGCAACCTGAAGCTGCCAAAGCCCGCGTGGGAAATCGCGATGGAAAAGCAGGAGCCGCAAGGCCCCGCGGATATCCAATATAACCTTCCCGAGGACGCCCGCGTCACGCTCGCTATCGACGATGCCAGTGGTAAACGCATCCGCAATCTCGTGTCGGCACTTCCGCGCCAGAAAGGGCCGAATACCGAGCATTGGGACGGTCTGGATGATAACGGGAAAGCGGTGCTGCCGGGTGATTACAAATTCAAGGCAATCTACCACCATGGCATTCATACGAACTTTGTCTTTTCGTTCGCCAACCCGAGCGCGCACAACGGGTTTTATGCGGACCATTCCGCGCCGCATGCAGCAGCCGCTGCGGGTGACTACGTTGCCCTCGCGTGCCCGATCGGGGAAGCTGGATCTCCGATCATCGGCCTCGACATGGACGGGAAAAAGTTGTGGGGAGGAGGGCGTCCGCTTTCCGATGCCGGGCGCGTTTCGCTGGCCACGGATGGCAAGATTTTGTGGATTGCGCTCGACCGTCTCGGGACGATTTACCGGGTGGAAGCCGCCACTGGAAAATTTGCGCCGTGGAACAAGACAGGCAAAGATCCCGAGGGGCATGATTTCAAGGTGCTCGACGCCACGATTTTCGACGCGTCCACGTTGTCGAAGGGCAGCGACTATACGCCGAATATGCGTTCGATCACGGTCAACGACACGATGCTCGCTGTCCCGCTGCAGAACCAGGGCGTGATCAAACTCTTGGATAAAGAGACGAGCGATCCGAAGGGCGAGATCAAGATCGAAGACCCGGAGGCTGCGGCTTTTGACAAGGACGGGACCCTGGTGGTGCTGACGAAAGGGAAGCTGGTGAGGGCGACGGTCGATGGAAAAATCACGCCGCTCGGCCAGGAGGCTTTCGCCGACGGATACGGGTTGGCGATTGATTCCAAGAGCAATATCTATCTCTCCGTGCGCGGGGCGGACCAGAATGTAAAAGTGCTGTCGCCGGAAGGGAAACTCCTGCGCGAAATCGGACTCAAGGGTGGCCGTCCGCTTGTTGGCGAATACGTGGCCGAGGGGATGCGGAATCCCGCCGCCATCGCCATTGACGGCAAGGACCGCCTGTGGGTCACGGAGGAGACGAAAAATCCGAAGCGGACGAGTCTTTGGTCCGTGGCGGACGGCAAGCTCCTGCATGATTTTGCGGGGACGACCAGCTATGCAGGCGCAGGGGCGCTCGATCCATTTGATCCGACGATCGGATTTTCGGATGACACGGTTTACAAGCTCAACTGGAAGGATGGCACTTCCCTTCCGCTCTGGTCGCTGGGGCTGCCTACGGGACCGGACGATCTTTTCCCGGCGCGCGTGCATGAAATCACCAGCCGTGTGACCCGCCATGGGAACGATGAGTATGTCTATCTCGGAGTCGGGCCGACGGGTGTCTGCACGATCCATCGGGATGGCAAGTGGCGTTCGTCCGCCGCAGTCGGGCTCGTTCCAAAAATAGGAACACGCGGATGCCCGTGGGCGGAAAGTCCGCTATTCGCGGGACGCCAGGGGCAGTTTTTCACATGGGCGGACAAGAATGGCGACGGACTTGTGCAGGCTGACGAACTCACGTTTGCCTCGCCGATGTATAACGGCAAGCCGATCACCGTCTGGACACCTTACTGGGCGGCTCTTCCCGATGCCGACGGAGCGCTCGCGTTCCAATCCCCACAGCAGACCGTGGTGAAGTTCATGGTCACCGGTTACACCGCGTGCGGCGCGCCGATTTACGACATCCAGAATCCCAAGGTCCTGCCGGCCGACGAGCCAATGGTTTCCGGCGAAAATATGTTGTTCGGAGGCGCAGAGGGGCGCGTCTATATCAACCAGAGTCCGCTTACTGCTGTGGACAAGGATGGCAAGACGATTTTTACCTATCCGAACCCTTATATCTCGGTACATGGATCGCACAATGCGACGGCAGCCCATCCAGGCCTGCTCATCGGACCATCCTCGATCCTCGGCGTTGCGGATATGGGCGGCGACACCGGTGAAGTCTTCTACCTGAACGGCAATCTCGGGGAGAATTTTCTTTTCACCTGGGACGGACTTTACATCCAATCGCTCTTCAAGGACACGCGCGGCGGGTTTGATCCGGAGTCGGGCATTCGCGGCGATTCCTACGATACGACGACCGCCGGAGGAGAATCGTTCGGAGGCAATTTTGTGCGGACGCCGGATGGCAAGACTTATACGATTCATGGAGGAACGCAGGCGAACATCATCGAAGTGACCGGTCTCGACCAGATCAAGCGTTTCAACGGGAAATTCACCTACACGCCGGACCAGTACGCCAAGGCGCAGGAGATGAACAGGACGGCGGCCCTTGCAAAGAGCGTGCCGAAGGTGATCACCGTCGCAAAGACGGCGTCGCCCGTCGCCATCGACGACAAAGGAAAGGCGTGGCCGGAATTACTTGATCTCACGTCGCCGCTTGTTGAGATCCTGGAAAACGAACAACAGCGTTACGGCCGTGTCGCCGCGCGTTATGACGACCAGAACCTCTATCTAGCCTATCGCGTGATGGACGGCAGCCAGATGAAGAACGGCGGTCAGGATTACCGGTTTCTTTTCAAGACAGGCGCTGCTGTCGATCTGATGCTCGGTCCTGACCCGCAGAACAAGGACGGCTCTGGCAACCTGCGTCTGCTCTTTTCAGACTTCGGCGGGAAACCGACTGCGGTGCTTTACCAAAAAACGGTGCTTGGAACTCCCGAGAAGGAACGCGTGCCATTCAGCTCGCCATGGATGACGATTCATTTCGACCGCGTCACCCAACCTTCCGAGGTGAAGGTGGCAACTACGCCGATCAGCGGCGGTTACCTCGTCGAGGCGGCAGTGCCATGGACGGTGCTGGGAGTAAAGCCTTCGCCCGACCTGAAACTCAAGGCGGACTTTGGTATCCTCGGTGCGGACAAGACCGGGGCGACTACAATTTCGCGCCAGTACTGGAGCAACAGAGCCACCGGTCTGGTCAATGATGTGCCCGGTGAGGCGGACCTGACTCCGAAGCTCTGGGGCACCCTCATTTTGAAATAGCCGAGAAACCTTTACCTTCCATTACCGAGGGAACCAAGGGCTTGAATGCCCTTGGTTTTCCTTGTTTCCCGTTCCTGCCCAAACTCATTCCTATCTCATCCATGAAAATCTCCCTCCTTTCATTCCTTGTTGGTGTTGCCCTTCCTTTTTCGATCTTCGCCGATTCCGATCCGGCGGGAAAGATGGTCGTCGATGCGAACAGCCTTGGCGCAGTGACTTATACCGAGTGGGTCGATGGCGCGGAGAAGGAAGTGGTCAGCCTCAGCGCGAAGGGTGAGCCGCAGCCGTTGCATTTCATCTGGAGCAAAACGACGCCGACTGATTACCGTCCGCAATATGGCAACTCGAATACGTCCGGCGTGCGGTATCTGCGGATCGGGTTCAATAAGGATGTCACCATCGGATCGATCCTCGCGCGCGGGGGCGGGCAGGTAAGCGTCCTGAAGCCAGGGGCGGCAGAACCGGGCAATGTCACCGACGATTCGCAATGGATACCGGCGCAACGGATCAAGGGCGGGAAAGTATCGACTGCCGAGGCCGGTGCGGATGACGAAGTGATGTGGACACTGCCAACCGCGGTGACCACACACGCAATCCGCTTCACGCACGCGCCGCAGCCGACGGACCGGAGTTTCGGAAGCACGGTGACCCTCGCGATTTTTCCCGGCCGCTGGGCGAATATCGCGCCACAGGCGATCGCTGCAACCAGTTCCACGGAACAGCATGCTTCGCGGCTCAACGATGAAAACATCAAGGTAATGTGGGAAAATATTTCGCTGCGCGATGGCGAGCGGCAAAAAACGATCGCCGAGGATCCGGAGTGGGGGATGCTCGTCTGGCCCGCGCCCGTGACGCTGCAAGGCGCAGCGTTTCTTGGAAACGAATGGGGCACGGCTGAAGTACAAGCCTATACGGGGCCCGCGACGAAGCATCCGCGTGAGGCGGCGGAATCGGACTGGAAGACCATACAGACAATATCGGGTGTAAAACCGCCGACCGCGTCGCTGCTTAACCTGATCCCCGTATTCTTCGACGCGCCGGTGACGACGCGCGCCCTCCGGGTGCGGTTCACCAAGACGCTCGACGAGGCAAATCTTACCGGAAACAGCGCGGGACGCACCAAGGGTGGAAAGCGCGTGGCGCTTGGCGAGTGGATGGCGCTGGAGCAATTGAATGACGCGGCGATCCAGACCGCTGTGATCCCTGCGGCGCAGCAGCAATTGCATGGGCCGATCCCGATCCGGTTCGCGCTTGCTGAAGGAGGCGAGGTGACGCTCGTGATCGAGGATTCCACCGGAAAGCGGGTGCGCAACCTGGTTTCCCAGACTCCATTCCCGAAAGGTGACAACGTCGTCTGGTGGGATGGCACCGACGATCTGGCGCGCGATCCCGAGGCCGCCGAGCACGGCATTTACCTCATCCCGCCGGAATTTGTCGCGCCCGGCACCTACACCGTGCGCGGGCTCTGGCACAAGCCGCTCGATCTCCGCTACGAGATGGTGGTGGATGCGCCCGGCGAACCACCATGGACGACTGCCGACGGATCAGGCGCATGGATGACGAGCCATACGCCAGCCTCTTGCGCTCTTTACGTGCCGGCCGAAAAATCACCGAGTGGGCAGCCGCTTGTTTATCTCGGTGATGCGATTGCCGAGGGAGGATCGGCGCTTTCGTGGCTGAACCTCGAGGGGAAAAAAGTCGGCGGACGCGGCTGGATCGGTGGTTCGTGGACCGGGGCTCAGTATCTCGCAAGCGATTCCGGTTCGAAAGCCGAGCCGGGCGTCTATGCTTACGTTGGGTCAACGATGGTCGGAAACAAGAAGTATGGAGTCAACGGGAAGGTCGAAATCCGGCTTACCAAACTGACGACCGGCGGGGATCGGCCGGTGATCACGCCCAACTATCTTTGCGATCCGATTGCCAAGGGAAGTTTCGGAACGAATGCGATGCTCTTGGGCGGTTTGGCGGTGCATGATGGCCTGCTGGTTTTTAGCCAGACAGCGCTGAACCAACTCGTCTTTGTGGATGTGAAAGAGGGGAAAGTCCTCACAACCGTGCCGCTTCAAGGAGCCGGTGCGCTTGCTTTTGACAGCAAGGGGCGGCTGCTTGCCTGTGCGGGAAAATTGCTTCTCCGGTTCACGCTGGACGGCGCTCCCTCGACGCTTCCAAAACCGGAAACCTTGGTTTCTGACCTCGATGATGCCGAGGGCATCACGTTGGATTCCTCGGACAAGATTTATGTCTCCGACCAGGGGGCAAGTCATCAGGTTAAGATCTATTCGCCGGATGGAAAGCCAGTGACGGTGATCGGCCATGCCGGTGTGCCGAAGGCGGGTGCTTACGATACTCTGCACATGAACCATCCCAAGGGGCTCGCGGTTGATTCCAATGGGCGGATCTGGGTCACCGAGGATAATTTTCAACCCAAGCGCGTCAGTGTTTGGAATCCTGATGGGACGCTTTGGAAGGCTTACTACGGCGGGCCCCGCTACGGCGGCGGAGGCATCATTGATTCTAAGGACAAGACGCGTTTCATGTATGATGGCATGGAGTTTCGCCTCGATTGGGATAAAGGGACGTACGATCTTGCCAAGGTATTTTATCTGGAAGGAGCGGGTAATCTTCCGCTGGCGTTCCGCGACGCTGCACCGGAGGCGCCTGTTTATTTCGATGGGCATCGCTATTTGACAGATGCCTTCGATAGCGGTGGGACGGCAGGGCATGACACGGCCTTCATCTTTTCAGGTGATGGAGACATTGCTGTGCCTCTCGCAGGGGCGGGCAGTGCAAACCAGTGGGATATCCTTAAAGGGGACGAGTTCAAATCACGCTGGCCTGCAGGGCTTGATCCAAACGGAGAACGCTCGAAGAACCAGGCGTTCTTTATCTGGAGCGATCTCAATGGCGATGGCCAAGTCCAGCCGGATGAGGTGACAATCCAGGCGGGAAGCGGCGGCGGAATCACGGTCGGCGAGGATGGCTCTTTCCTCGCATCCCGCGTCGGGCCCAAGGAGGATCTCCATGCGAAAAAATTCAAGCCTGTGCGGTTCACCGACAAGGGCACGCCTGTTTATGATCTCGCAGCGGGTGAGGTGCTGGCCCCGGCCCAAGGGCCCGGAAGCGATGGCGGTGACCAGATTCTCACCGGCACGGGTGGCTGGGTCGTGATGACCACGCCGCCGCCGCCTTTCTCGAAATTTGGCATAGGCGGGGCAAAGGATGGGAAAGCGGCGTGGAGTTATCCCTCGCTCTGGCCGGGGCTTCATGCCTCGCATAGTTCGGCTGCGCCTGACAGGCTGGGTGAGCTGGTTGGCACGACTCGATTGCTTGCCGGGTTGGTGACGCCGAAAGGTGAGGCAGGGCCGCTTTTCTTCCTCAACAGCAACCAGGGGGATATCTATTCCTTTACCCAGGATGGTCTCTTTGTCGCCCAGCTTTTCCAGGATGTGCGCCAGGGCAAGCTCTGGGAAATGCCGGTGGCGCAGCGGAACATGCCGCTGAACGACATCACGCTTCATGACGAGAATTTTTTCCCCGCAGTGGCAACGGATGTCGATGGGACCGTCTATATCATGTCCGGTGGAAACATGGGAATCGTCCGCGTGGATAACATCGACACCATCCGGCGGATCCCGCAGATGGAGGTGAAGGTCTCGGCCGATGATCTTAAAAAAGCGAATGACTTCGTGGTGGCCCGGGAGACGGAGCGGCAGTCGGCGCAGGGATCGGGTGTTCTCGCGGTGACGCTTCGGCCAGCGGCTCCATCTCTCGATGGAAATCTTACTGAGTGGAATGATGCGCAGTGGGTCCCGATCGATCACCGTGGTGTCGCCGCTTATTTCGATTCCCATACGAAGCCGTATGATGTGAGCGGCGCCGTGACTGTCGCTGATGGAAAACTCTTTGCGGCATGGAAGACGGGCGATCCGAAGCTCATCGAAAACGCGGGTGATGCGCCGAACGCTCTTTTCAAGACGGGTGGCGCGCTTGATTTGATGATCGGCTCCGATCCGAATGCGAAGCCCAACCGGGCCGGACCAGTCCGCGGTGATGAGCGGCTGCTGGTCTCGAAGGTGGGCGGCAAAATCAAGGCTCTGCTCTATCATCCCGTCATGCCGGGAGCTTCCGACAAGGACAAGGTGCAATTTGCAGCACCATGGCATAGCATCTCGATGGATCGCGTGGAGGATGTGAGCGACAAGGTGGAGTTTGGCGA
>JBAVPB010000055.1:0-8246 GCA_049692655.1 Chthoniobacteraceae bacterium
GGCGCCTTAGGCCGATCCTGGCCAAACCTGATGGTTGGTAAGGGTTGGCAAGGGTTGATTAGCCCTGGCAACGAGGGAAAGCGTCGGATACCAGGGGTATTTTCCTTGGTTCAAGACTCTTATGTGCCAAACAGGGCGCATGATAGAATATCGAACGGTTTTGCAGCCCAATCGAAAGCCTTGCTTCTTGTTTTCTAGCAAAGCTGGCGGGTAGAGTTCGGCTGTTCAAATTCGTGCTTCCTCCCATGAAACCCGATCATCCCCCCGAACACGTTGCTACCGGCGACGCCCCAAAATCCCCAACCCAGAATAAAGCTATGCGTTACAATATCCCCCCACTGTCCTTAAGCCGTAATGTCTGCATCCTGTCACTGCTGTTCCTGCTGTCGCTGGCGGGATTTCAACGGGCCGAGGCCGCGCTGCCGCAACTGGCGCCCGGCGAACGGATTCAGTTTTTCGACGACTTCAACGATAACTCGAACAACTGGACCAATATTGGAACCGGCTCCGGCAAGGGAAGCATCGGGACTGATCCGGGTGGCAGCGGGGCGACGGTGTGGTGTCCGAGCGCCAATGCTGATGGCGCCAGTGTTACCAGCGTACTGACTTTGCCGCACGCCGTGGACCTGGCCAACGGGCCGGTATCCGTTTACATGCGTGTGCGCACCGATGGCACGAACATAGGGGGGCTGGGTTCCTTTGATTTCAGATTTTCTGAACAATCGCCGGACAAAAGCCTGGGTGAGCAATACATAGAACCGGGCAGTGCTTCCATGATTGAATATACAGAATCCAGCGGAACCACCGGGGGGACCACCGGGTCCACGTACACGTTCAGCGGAACCAATTTTGTGGATTTTCGATTGGTGTTCACCTCCACCGGCCCCGGAACCGTTTCGCTCCAGTCGTATTATTACAACACCACCACATCGAGTTACACCAGCCTTGGGACGGTAAGTCCCGCGTATATTACCTCCGGGGTTTTTAACACGCTCTGGGTTTACAGCCGGAACGGTGCCGGCGGTGGGCGAGCCTATTTCGATTCCATCATGATCGCCCAGGGCAACCGGCCCGGGGAGAACTATCTCTTTGGAGACGATTTCAGCGCCGGGTTGCTGCCCGACTGGCGCTTCATTGATACCGGCACCGCGGGAGAAGTCTGGAGTCCCACGACTGACGACACGTCGCCGATGTCCTACGGGGTGCTGACCAACAAGCAACCGACAACCCAGGCCGTGGTGCAGTGGGATCCGGTAACACTGTCCAGCACGGGCGACTACATGGTGCTGTACATGACCGTGCGAACTCCGAGTGTGAATACATCGGGATCTTTCCAGACCAGCCTGCTGAGCACCTCCTCGATACTGGACGTCAATGCGTTTGGGTCCGGCACATCCTATCCTCTCGCCAACGCAAACGGCTACACTTGTGCACAAAGCTACAACTCCACCTCGATAGATCTCCAGCGGGTCATCAATAATGCTCCATCCGATCTCAGCATCCAGTCAGGAACGTCCGTGGTTGGGGATTCAAAAGCCCATTCGCTGATACTGAAGGCGATGCTCACGTCCAGCGGCGGCATCCAGTATTCCGCAACGGTCGATTCCACCACCGTAACTACAACCGATACCAGCCCGTCCACCCTCACGTTCGACACGCTGCGCATCGATGGCGCGGGATACCCGGTGAATATCGACAATGTGCAGGTATGCACCACGCGGCCGACGGACCTGTTTTCCTTTTCGCTTCCGCATTCCTATGTGACCAGTGCGGGAGTATTTAACAGTCAAAACCAACTGGTGCGCAACCTTTGGAAGAAAGAAGCTTTCCCGCCCGGAAATTACACCCGCTCATGGGGTGGCGTGAATGACGCCGGTACGCCCCTGACTTCCGGCAGCTATACCGTGAAGGTGCTGTATCACAACATGAACTATGTATTTGACGGCGTGGTAGGCACCACGGCCCGCAATCCCTATGGATGCATCTATCAGTCCCTTGACACATTCCGCAACCTGGTGATCACCAACAGCGGCACAGGACTTATTTCCGTCGGTTACGGAGAGGGAGCGCCCAACATTCTAGGATTTACCAATGCCGATCCCCAATCACCGTTCAACGGGTGGCCGGTCGTCGAGAGCGTGCTTTATAACCGTATGGCCACGGATGGCGTCAATTACTACCTTGCCAACAGAAGCACCGGTTGGGATACGTGGAACAACACCTATGTGGTTGCCTCACCTGCCTTCACAGGCGGCACCACAGGAACACTCTCCGGCGTCACACCGGTCACCCACGTCATCGACCTCGCCTCGGAGGTAATACTGAGCGGAACGCCCGCGAGTCCGTATGTCGTGGACAAACCGTTTACCTGGCTGAACCAGGCGACGGGCCTTGCGGTGCAAAGGAGCGGAACTCTCCTGGCGGTATCCCACGGCGGCACCGACCAGCGCGGGAACTCGTTAAACGAGGTAAGGCTGTTCAATAAAACCAGCGGGGTGTCGTCAGGCACCATTTCCGGCGTGGCCGGGGCGGGAGAGCTGGCTTTTTCTCCTAACGGCAATCTCTGGGTGATCTCGGGCAGCGCGGCCTCGGTTTACTGCTACAGCGGGTTGCCCGGCAGCCCCGTGATCACGGGGACAATTTCCGGCCTGTCCAACCCGATTGCGGTGGCGGTGTCGCCAACGAGCGACGACGTGGTGCTGGTTGCGGACGGCGGGACCAGCCAGCAAGTCAAGTTCTACGACCACACAGGCGCCCCGGTGGGATCTCCCCTGGGCCTGGCGGGGGGATATCAGGTAAACGGGCCAGCCGCAGCCACCAATAAATTCTGGTTCCTGAACTACCGGGAATCGGGTACGGCGGGATCGCCCGGCGTGCCGGCATCAGGCATCACCGAGAGCACCTTCATTTCATTCGACCCCACTGACAACAGTTTCTGGGTGGGCGACGAAGCTAACGAACGCGCGTTGCATTTCGGGTCCGACCATACCTACAAGGGGCAGATCTCCATGGTCTCAGGCGGTAACTATAACCTGGCGGTTGACCCTAACAATCCGGGGCATGTTTACTCCAACAACCTGGAGTACGATGTGGACTATACAAAAACGCTGACGGGGGGTGATCCCGATACGACCCTGGGCGGCAATGGCTGCTGGAAGCTGGCGAATAACTGGAACGCAATGTTTCCACACTTTCTAGACTACGGTTCATTTGTGAATGTAACGACACTCGCCGCCAATGGCCGCACCTATGCGCAGATCGAGCACAATGTGGCTCCGCTGGGGCGGTTTGTGGGTGAGCTGACATCCAGCGGGTCGGTAAGGCTTACCAGCACCAATTCCCTTTTTGCGACCGGCAACTATCACCTCTACGACAACGGCGACATCCGTTATGCGACGACGACCTCGGGCTCGACCAACCCCCATTTGCAGACGATTTACAGGCAGACGCTCAACTCTGGAGCAGGGATCAATCCGACGTGGAGTTCAGGCACGGCGATCGGTTCCCTGCTGTATAACACGGGGACGGCGGGAAACAAACTCGATCCGTGCGTGCAGGCCGGATGGAGCATGGGCACCAACATCCCGATCACCTCTTCCAACACCATCGTCTGCTTTCAGGCGGGAAATTCGAGTTATCTCTCCTCCGGCACCACGGGTTACCGCATGTCGGATCCGGACTTCCATCTCGGTGGGGTGATGCTGGGCGGGACCAACTTCCTTTTTGAGTCAAGCCCGGGATACCTGGAAAATGCACCGGACGGCCTGGGGACGTTTCCCGAGTACCCGGGCTATGGAGCCCACGACGGCATAGCTGTCTATGCGACCGGACGAGACATCGTTTACGGGTACGACGGCCAGTATTCAAATTGGGGCAACCAGTATATGCATTACTATGACGACGGGCTTTTTGTCGGCCAGTTTGGCGTAACGCATCCGCAAAGCAGGGCTCTTGACACCACGGGCGCCTTTGTTTCCGCTCCCGGGGGCGGTGGCAATATTGCCGACATGCTCATGGTTGCCTCATCGGGGACATCCTATGTCTATCTGTGCAGCGAGGCCGGCCTGGGCGGGATTTACCGCTGGCGTCTGGATGGAACGGTCAATGAAATCAGCACAACCGGCACCCTGAACTCAAGTGGTGTCTGGAGCGGAACGGGCAATCTGGGAAGCGCCCTTGCGTGGTCCGGCACGAACCTTGTCATCAACCCGGGGTTCGAGGCCGAGGCGTCCACTTACAATCTGTCGGGAACAGCGGCGCTGAATTACCCCGTGATCCCGGCGGGGTGGCAGGTCGCCAGCGGTGGCAATGGAGTGAGGGCCTTTTATACCGCGTGGATGGAAGTTACCGGAGGAACGAACACCAAGCTATTCGCGCAATCGCTGCCTTATCACGCGACGATCGCCTCGAGTGGCACTTACCATGTGACGCCGTTCCAGATACTGAACCCACTCGCAAGCGGAACATACAGGATGACGGCCTCGGTAGCGAGCAGCGGCAGCCAAAGTCTGGCGCGCATGTATTTCAAAAAGGTGCCGTTGAGCGGCACATTTGACCAGACCGCCAACATTACAGCCAGCGGCACCTGGACGACGGTTACCATCGACCCCATCGTGGTCACTGGTGACCAGGGCGAAATCGGCTTCGATGTGTCGGGCTCACCGGGCCAATATATCTACATCGATAATGTAGTCTTCTCCCATTATTGAATTTGGTAAAAAAAGGAATCGATTTGGAATTTCCGGGGAGATGCCAGCCTATGCGACAAGTATGAGGTATCCGGTGACGAACGAAAGGATTAAGCTTTTCAATCCTTTCGATAAAAGTTTAGCTGTTTCATCATGTCGAAAGTTTCCCCAAACACGCATGGTTTGCGCGTTAGAGACTGGGCTTCTCTGAATGCAAGTCTGGTATGGGCCTATGATTGCACCTACGATGTAGGGGGGCTGGACGAGCGAACCCAGCCAATAGCGCTGGCGGTATGGCTGGTAAGGCAAGGTGAAGTGAAAGTAATGACCCAGGCAGGAGATGTTCAGGCAGGGGCGGGTAAGTGGATATTACCGGGCCGCATCATCCGGCGGCAGATGTTTTCGCCTGATGCGCAGGTTCTTTCCGTTAATTTTCTCGCTACGTGGCCGGATGGGCGCTGGCTGCTTCCCGGGGACAAGCCGGCAGTTTTTCCCGCAGCATCCTATCCCCGGTTTACAAACGAGTCGATACGGCTGGCCCAGTACGTAACAAGTCACTTCGGAGCGAAGGGAGTGAGCCTGCAATCCCGGACTTTACTGCTCACGGATTTCCTCGATCTCGAACGCCAGTTTCTGGACTGGCTGGGATTGCTGGTACGAACAGCGGAGGAAGCCGGGCTGAAAGTGACCGCCCCGGTTTATGCGGATGAGCGGGTCACAGATGCATTGCGTTTGCTCAACCGCTGGGCTTCGGATTGCCCGTTCAAGGAAGAATCACTCGCACGGTCGGTGGGACTGAGCGCGATCCATCTTAACAGGCTGTTTATGAGAAGTGTAGGCCTCAGCCCCCGCGCCTATTTTGAAAGGTGCCGGATGGAGCGGGCCGTGGGTATGCTGCGCGATCCGGATCGCAGGATCAAGGAGGTGGCCGCTGACCTTGGCTTTTCATCGCCTGCGTATTTTTCGTCGTGGTTCCAGCGGTTGCACCATTGTTCGCCGGTGGCTTATCGCCATGAACATGTGGATAGAAGCCGTTGAGGCTTAAATTGAGTGAATCGGCCGGAATCAGTGCAGGTGGCTTAACCCGTTCCTCAAACGAATCCGACTCTTATGCTTTTTTTCATAAATTTTCTTTGATAATAAATACATCGGCACGCTGCTTGCTTGTATTTGGGCTTCAAGACCTCAATTTTTGTAAAGCAAGACTCCTGTGAATATAGACCCGCATAAAAATCGCCGTATCCTGATCATCGATGACAATGAGGCGATCCATGAAGATTTTCGCAAAATTCTAATCCCGCCCAAGAGCACGCACGACCTGGATGAGGCCGAGGCCGCTATTTTCGGCGAAATGGTGCCTGAGCACGAATTCCCGGAATTTGAAATTGATTCGGCGCATCAGGGGCAGGAGGGATTGGATCTCATCGAAAAGAGTCTCCGGGAAAACCGTCCTTACGCCATGGCCTTTGTGGATGTCCGCATGCCGCCCGGGTGGGATGGGGTGGAGACCACGGCAAAAATCTGGGAAAAATATCCCGACCTGCAAGTGGTCATCTGCACCGCGTATTCGGATTATTCGTGGGAGGAAATGCTGAAAAAACTCGGCTATTCCGACCGCCTGGTGATCTTGAAAAAACCGTTCGATACCATCGAGGTATTGCAACTGGCCATTTCGCTCACGGAAAAATGGCGCCTCTACCAGCAGGCGAAGATCCGGCTGGAGGATCTTGAAAAAATAGTCGGGGAACGCACGGGCGCGTTTGAAGCCGCAAATGCCGAATTGTCGGCTGCAAATGCGATGCTGACCGCCGCGAAGGAAAAGAGCCAGCAAATGGCCGAGTCCGCCCTCATGGCCAGCAACGCGAAGAGCGAATTTCTTGCCAACATGAGCCACGAGATCCGCACGCCCATGAACGGCGTCATCGGGATGGTGGACCTGCTGCTTGACACCAACCTGACCACCGAGCAGGCCGGATACGCCACCACGGTCAAAACCAGCGCCAACGCTCTCCTGTCCATCATCGATGATATCCTGGATTTCTCCAAGATCGAAGCCGGCAAAATGACATTTGAAAAAGTGGATTTTGACCTGCGGGAGACGGTAAGAAATGCCATCGAACTGGTGGACCACCGGGCGCAGAGAAAGCAACTCAAGCTGACCTGTCTGATCGAGCATGGAACCTCAACGCGGTTGATCGGCGATCCGGTAAGGCTCCGGCAAATCCTGCTGAATCTGCTCAGCAATGCGATTAAATTCACGGAGAAAGGCGAAGTCTCCCTGAAGATCGAGCAGACCCATGAAACCGCAGAAAACGCCAGCGTGCGCTTCACGGTGCGCGATACCGGCATCGGAATCCCTGCGGATACCCTGCAAAAGCTGTTTCAATCCTTCACGCAGGCGGATACCTCCACCACGCGGCAATTTGGCGGCACCGGCCTGGGGCTGGCCATCTGCCGGAAGCTTGTGGAATTGATGCACGGCTCGATCGATATCGCGAGCAAGCAGGGCGAGGGATCGACATTCTGGTTCACCCTCCCATTTGAGAAGCAAAAGCAGGTTCCCTTATCGACCGAAAAGACAGCCCTTATCAATGGCGGGCTGGCTGTGCAGCCGGGACTTTCCCACCCGGCGCAGGAAAAGGCAGCGATTACCGAACCCCATGGAACCCGCGTCCTTCTGGCGGAGGATAACGAGGTGAACCGGATCGTTGCAGTGAGGCGGCTTGAAAAACTTGGCTACGGTGTCGATGTCGCCGGAAATGGCTTCGAAGCGGTGGAAGCCTGGCGGCGGGAAAAGTATTCCATCATCATCATGGATTGCCAGATGCCGCAAATGGACGGCTATGAAGCGACCCGGCGAATCCGCGAACTGGAGACGGAACAAGGTGCCGGCCGGCCTTATATCATCGCGATGACCGCGCATGCCATGCTGGGCGACCGGGAGGTGTGCCTGGCAGCGGGGATGGATGACTACATTTCGAAGCCTGTGGATCCTAAAAAACTGAAAACCGCCCTTGAGAATGCATTGGTGAATTCCGCTGGAGCGGCCCGGTGAACCGGCAGCCATGAACCCCGCACGCATGACCTTTAAATCCCTTATTCCCCGCCGGTTGGCGGCCCTGTGCAATCACGCGTGGTTTTCCGTGGTGTGCGGCGCCGTGTGGCTGGCTGTCGTCGGGGCAGGAATGGCGGTTTTGTGGAACTACGAAAATGTGCCGGGCGCCCGACTGGCTGTTCCTGGCGAATGGCCCTCTGCGAGCCGTATTTCCCGCATGCCGGGTGAGGCGACCCTGGTGATGTTCGCGCATCCCCGCTGTCCCTGCACACGGGCGAGCATCGGGGAACTGGAGAAACTCATGGCGCAATCCCACGGGCCCGTCCGCGCAACCGTCGTTTTCTACAAGCCGCATGGGGCGCCCGATGAATGGGCTCATACCGATTTGTGGAAGACAGCGGCAGCCATCCCGGGAGTCGAAGTCCGGGTGGATGAGGACGGCACCGAGGCAGCGCAATTTGGAGCGGTCACATCGGGATTTGTCGTGCTCTACGACGGGCCGG
>JBAVPB010000056.1:0-13229 GCA_049692655.1 Chthoniobacteraceae bacterium
ATGTTGTAGAGAGAAACGGCCGATTGAATGTCCCAGGAATCTGTCATGTGTTGCGCATCCTATTTCACCTTTTCAGGTTTGCAATAGCCTCTTTGTAAAAATTTCATTTCATTTTCGGCAAACCATCGGTTTCTCGATTTCTTGTGTTTTCAGAAAGGAATGATACGGTCTTCGCGTATGGGTAAATCTGTCGTCGAAGTCCACGTCCGCGCCGTATTGCCAACGAGCGCAGGCAGGGCCGTGTTCATAGGGAATGAAGACAAGGTATTTGTCATCTACGTGGATGAAAATGTGGGAGCTGCGATCACCATGTTCATCAATGACACGCCCAAGGAGCGGCCGCTCACCCATGATTTGATGACGCATCTTATGACCGCACTCGGCGCCAAAGTCGAGCGGGTAATCATCAACGATCTCAAGAGCTCCACCTATTTTGCCCGCCTCATCATCAGCGCGGAAAACGAACTGATGGAAAAAAAGATCATCGAACTGGATGCCCGGCCGAGCGACAGCATTGCGCTGGCGACGCAGCAGAAATCCTCCATTTATGTGAGCCAGGAGGTTTGGGATGAAGTGGAGGACATGAGTGACATTCTTAAAAAGATGTCCGAGGGCGGCGGGGAAGATACGGAGATTTAGGGGCGTTTAGTTTAATTCGGTCGCGCCTCCGGCGCCAAGAGGTGTCTTTAATTAAGATGGTTGGGTTTATGGGACGCCAGTATTGCAAGCCACGTGCATCTCCGCTGGGGACAGCGGACGCTACACCGGCGCTATGCGCCGCTCATAAGTGCGGCTTCGCCGGTTTCCTCGCATCGCGCCCGGAGATCGCGATTCATCTCCCGTGGCTGCGTCTTTATTTGGTTTAAGTCCAGCTCGCGCCAACGTCTTACGTTGGCCGTCATACTGACGGTTTTATTTCAGGCAGTCGTCGAGCCAGCCGAGGAGCTGGGTGATCGTCTCATCCGTTTCGTCGCCCATGTTTGAAATGCGGAAGGTTTTGCCCTTGATCTTGCCGTAACCGCCATCGATCACGCAGTGGTATTTCTCCTTGAGCTTGGAAATCATCGCCGCCACATCGATGTCGCGACTGTTTTTAATGCAGGTGAGCGATTTGGAGCGATAGCCTTCCTCAGCGAAGAATTCAAAGCCGTTGCGGCGCACCCAATCGGCGACCAGGCCGTTGAGCCTTTCGTGGCGGTCGTAACGCGTTTCCAGGCCTTCGGTGAAGATATCGTCGAGCTTGGATTGCAGGGCGAAGATGTGGGAAATGACCGGGGTGCTCGGCGTCATGTCCTGCTCCTGGTTCTTCTTGAACTCGATGAAGTCGAAATAGTAACCGCGATCCTTGATCGTTTCCGCGCGGGCAAATGCCTTCTCCGAAACCGAGAAAAGGGCCATGCCCGGAGGAAGCGCCAGGGCTTTTTGTGATCCGGTCAGCAATACGTCGATGCCGAGTTCGTCCATGGCGATCGGCACGGCGGAAAATGAAGAGACGGTATCCACAATGAGGACGACGCCGGGATACTTTGCCACCACTTCGCAGATCTCACGGAGCGGGCTCGTAACACCGGTCGATGTTTCGTTGTGAATGAGCGTGATTGCGTCGAACTCGCCTGTGGCGAGTTTTGCATCGACCTGTTCGGGACGGATCGGCTGGCCCCACTCGACCTGAAGTCCCTCGGCTGCTTTGCCGCAGCGTTTGCTCACGTCGAGCCATTTGTCGGAGAAGGCTCCGCACATGCAGTTCAGGACCTTTTTTGCGACAACGTTGCGCAGGGCACCTTCCATCACGCCCCATGCGGATGATGTGGAGATAAAAACGGGCTGCTTTGTGCCGAAAAGAGTCTGGAGCCGGGGATGGATCGAGGCGTAAAGCTTTTTAAAATCGCCGCTGCGATGGCCGATGAGAGGGGTGGTGAAAGCCGCAAAAGTTTTTGCCGATACTTCGACGGGACCGGGAATGAAAAGTTTGGTGTGGGATGACATTGAAAATCTGATCTATAAAATTAAGGAAAAAGTTTTTGGGTCATGCACAGGATTTTAAAACCGCGCTGAATGTTCAATACCAAACTCCCGGATCATTGCCACAGCTTTTTCCACCGAAAGCTGACTTGGAAAATCGAACGAGAGCATTTTGTTATCGGTTTGCCGGGTGACGGTTCCTCTGGAGTTGATTCGCGTTGGGGTGAAGAGGTTGTGGGTTTTTTGGCTTGAGGGGCGGGCAGGTTATCCTCGAATAGCATTCGTGGATTGAAGAAAAAAGTTCGTGATGGCGGGACACCGTCACCAGCATTCGAGACAAATGCGCTCCCCGGAGGGTTGCTGCGACGTTTTTCTTTTTATTCCTCCCAGATGAAGTGCTTCAGACGCAGTTGGGTGAGCATTTCCTTTGCCTCGTCGGAGCGAGGGCCCTTGAGGGTGGCCATTTTCTGGTAAATGGCGATGGCGGCCTTCCATTGTTCCTGGGATTCGAGGATGTGCGCGGCGTCAAATCCGGCTTTGTAAAACCAAAGGTATTCGGGACCGTCGTTCCGTTTGGTTTGCGGCTGGATCACGTCGTAAAAGGCGGCGAGCGCTTCGTTTTGTTTTTTCAGTTTCTCGTAGCATTTGCCCTTGTAGTAGAGGGCCTGGTTGCGCCAGTAGGCCGTGGCGTCGGGCTGTGTCGCAAGCTCGTTGTAAGCCGCGATTGCCTGGTCAAAATACTTGGGATCATCGCCGCCGAGCAGGAAATAATTGTCCCCCTTGCCGCAAAGCGCGGCGAATCTGAGGTCGGCATCGGGTCCTCCCGCAAGGATATCGTCATACATGCTGATTGCATCCTGCTCGCCCTGCTTTGTATGTAACCGGGTATAAACGATTGCCTGCTGCTGCCTCGCATAGAGTTTGAGCGAACCGTTGGGTAGTTTTGCCACCTCTTGAAAAAGTTCGAGTGCGCGATCGGTATTCATCATTTTCAATGCGGATTGACCGGCAAGAAACAGAGCCGTCTCGGCCAAAGGCGAGTCGGGAATTTTGTGCGCCAGCAGATCAAATTCCGTCTCCGCGCGGGGATAATCCGGCATGCGGAAATAAACCTGGCCGAGCTTCATGTAAACATCGGCAAGCAATGGCGAGGCCGGATAGTCATTGATGAACTGAAGGCAGGTGCTGACGACCTTCTCATTGTTACGATTTGCGGCAGAGTCCGCCAAGAAAACCGCAAGATATGCGGCCCGTTCCTTCGTGTCCCCTGTCTGCCAGGTATCGTTGGATGCCTTGAGATAATGATTCGCCGCGTCCAAATCCTGATCCGGTGAGAGGAAAGCGATCTCCGCCAGCGCAAGCCTGGCCTCGGATGCGCGGGGGTGCCTCGGAAAATCGCGAATGAAGCCCTGGAGTGTATTCGCAGCGCGCGAATCTCCCGACCGCGCCTGTAACAGCCCTTCCTCGAGCCGCAGCTCCGGAAGAAATTCACTATCCGGAAAGCGGGCGCCCAAGGTTTTGTAATCGGACAGGAATTTGTCGTAGTTTGCCTGGTTCAACCATGACAAGGCGGAGTTAAAAACAGCTTTCTGCCAGAGGCGCCCGGAATGTTGCGCGGCATTCTGGAACAGGCCCTGGGCCACATTAAATTCGTGCAGTCTGAAATGCGCGGTGGCTGCGGCCATCTCCGCCCCGGCAAGCAACTCACCATCAGTCACCAGCCGGATGGCCGCATCGAATGCCTTGATCGCAGTTCCCAGTTTTTGCCGGTCCGCCAGTGTCAGTTTTTGTGGATCCACCGATGCGGATTCCTGCTGGTCTATGAGGATATTGCCTTTCAGGAGATACGCTTCCGCCACCAGGGGATTACCGGGATTTCCAGAAATGAAAGCCTCCAAAGTCTCGAGTGCCTTGTCGTATTTCCCCTCACGCGAAAGAGCCCTGGCAAGATAGTAAACGGCAAGCACCGAGCAGCGGGCCGGGGGAGTTTTATCCGCCCATTTTTGAAGCTCCGAATCGGAAGGCGCCTTTTCCATGGCGTAAATCTGATCCAGACGGCGGAATAAAATGTCGATGCCTGCAATATCGGGATTCTGCCAGATGAAATTTTCGATGACACCACCGGCTGCCTCGGGACCGCCAAGCGCAAGGCGGGCATCCGCCATGCCCAACGTAGTCCCGACCAGCAAATTTGCCGAAAGCCCCTCCCCGGTTGACAGAGTTTCATGGAAAGCCGCCAGCGCCTGCTCATATTTGCGTGACGCCAGCAACAGCCGCCCGCCCGTGTATTTTTTCCACTTCGCCAGCGCGGGAGTTGCGGGCTGCACGGTATCGAGCAGGGCCGCACATTTTTCCAATTGGTCCGCCTCAATGTAGAAATCAGCCAGCCTCAATCGCGCCGCAGTCCCGGCGGCACCATCCGCGATGACCGATTCCATGACGCGGATGGCTTCCAAAGTCCTGCCCAATGCGTGCTGGCATTCCGCCTCGCCAATCTTATAGGAAGGGAGCGCATCCTTCTGCGCGGCAAGCTGATGGTAAACCGGGCATGCCTGCTGCCAAAGGCCAAGGGAGGCGAGCGCCTGCGCCTTCAGAAAATCCGCTCCCGGATATTGCGCAGGCAGGGGTTGCAATGCTTTCAATGCATCGTCCCCCCGGCCCGCGGAAAGCAAAGCCCTCGCGAGTTGATATGCCGCCAGGGCGCGGTCATCCGCCGATAATTTCGAGGCGAGGCACTCGTTTAATTTTTGGATGCTGACTTGCGGAATCCCTTCATCCAGCGCGCGCAAGGCCTGTATGTAACGCGGGTCATTACCAATGACCGAGGAAGGCTTTTGCGCAGCCACCTGGTGAAAAGAGATGGCAAAAAACGCGGCTGCCAGCACGGCAGCGATCCCATGCAGCCTGATACGAATGGTTTTACCGGTATGTTTACTCATAGAAGCATCCGCTTGAGATACCGGCCCGTGTAACTCTGATCAAGACCCGCGATAAACTCCGGCGTCCCCTCCCCGACGATGGTGCCGCCTTCCTCGCCGCCCTCGGGGCCCAGATCCACGACCCAGTCGGCGCACTTGATGACCTCCAGATTATGCTCGATGACGATCAACGTATTCCCGGAATCGCGGAGTTTCATGAGGACCTCGAGCAGCTTGTGAATATCCGCAAAATGGAGGCCGGTGGTCGGCTCATCGAGAATGTAAACTGTGCGGCCCGTGGCTTTTTTTGCGAGCTCGGCGGCGAGCTTTACCCGCTGCGCCTCGCCGCCGGAAAGCGTGGTCGCGGACTGACCAAGACGCACATAGCCGAGCCCCACATCCTCCAGCGCCACGAGGCGGTCTGAAATCGCCGGCACATTCCGGAAAAAGCGCGCGGCCTCATCCACCGTCATGTCCAAGACGTCCGCGATATTCTTCCCCTTGTAAGTGATTTCGAGCGTCTCGCGGTTGTATCGTTTCCCGCGGCAGACTTCGCACTCGACATAGACATCCGCGAGAAAGTGCATCTCGATCTTGATCATGCCGTCGCCCTCGCAATTTTCGCAGCGGCCCCCTTTTACATTGAAGCTGAAGCGCCCGGCATCGTAGCCCCGCACGCGGGCCGAGGGCAACTGGCAGAACAACTGGCGGATGGGCGCAAAGGCCCCTGTGTATGTCACCGGATTCGACCGCGGGGTGCGGCCGATCGGGCTCTGGTCGATCACGATCGTCTTGTCCACCTGGTCGAGCCCGAGGATCGCCTCGTGTTTGCCGGGGCGTTCCTTGGAACGGTAGAAATGGCGGAACAACGCGCGCCGCAGGATATCATCCACGAGCGTCGATTTTCCGCTGCCGGAAACCCCGGTAACGCATGTAAAACAGCCAAGCGGGAATGCGACATTGACCTTCTTCAAATTATTCTCCGTCGCGCCCACGATGGTCAGCCAGTCGGTGACGCTCGCATCGCGCGTGGAAAAATTACGCGGCTGTCCCGACCTCGGCAATGAGCGGTGTTTCGGCACGGGAATTTTCAGCGAACCGGTGAGGTATTGCGCGGTGACCGAGTTCTCCACGCTCAACACTTCCGCGAGCGTGCCTTGCGCCACCAGGTGCCCTCCGCGCACACCTGCGCCCGGCCCGAGATCGAGGATGTAATCGGCCTCGCGGATCGTGTCCTCATCGTGCTCGACGACGATCACGGAATTCCCCAGGTCGCGCAGCCGCCGGAGCGTGCCGATGAGCCTGTCGTTATCGCGCTGGTGGAGCCCGATGCTCGGCTCATCCAGCACATAGAGCACACCGGCCAGCCCTGACCCGATCTGCGTGGCCAGCCTGATGCGTTGCGCTTCGCCGCCGGAAAGCGTGCCGCTTTCGCGGTCGAGATTGAGATAACCGAGCCCCACTTCCACGAGAAACCCGAGCCGCGCCAGGATCTCGCGCGCGACCTCGCTCACAATGAATTTCTGCTGCTCGGAGAGCGCGAGATTTTCTATGAATTTCTTTGCCTCGAGGATGTTCAGGCCGCAAATCTGCCGGATGTTCAATTGCCGCCCGGCTGCGTTGCGCACCGTCACCGCCAGGATTTCCGGCTTGAGGCGCGCCCCCCCGCATACGGAACAGACCTGCCTGCTCATGAATGTGCGGATCCTGTTCTTGGTGAACTCGCTCTCGGTGCTCTCGTAGAGACGCTCCATCTGCTTCACCAGACCTTCAAACGGCTTGGTCACCTTCGTTTTTTTGCCATTTTCCCCCCACTGGATTTCCACGGCTTGCTCGCCGGTGCCGAAACAAAGCGCGTCCTTGAACGGCCCCGGCAGCTTCGCGTAGGGCACGTTCTCGGCCACATTATAATGCCTGATGAGCGCATTCTGCAGCCCGGAGTAATAATTCTGCATGCGCTTGTTCCCCTTGCTCCACGGGAGCACGGCGCCATCCGCGAGGGTTTTGTCCGTATCGGGAATCATGAGCTCGCAATCGAAAAACTGCTCGGTACCGAGGCCGTGACACGCAGGGCATGCGCCGAAATGGCTGTTGAATGAAAAATGCTTCGGCGTGAGCTGCGGGATGGTGTAATCCGTCTCCGGGTTGCAGTAGTCGGTGGAATATTTCACCGTTTCCCAGATATCGCCGCCACCGGCGGGCTGGCGGAGCACCACGAGCCGGTTCTCCCCCCACTTAAGCGCCGTGTCCACGGAGTCTGCGAGGCGCGTCCGCACGCCTTCGCGGATGACCAGCCTATCCACCACGGCCTCGATGAAATGCCGCTTCGCCTTGTCCAGCTTCAGCGGTTCCGGGCCGCCGAGCTCCACGATCGCGCCATCCACCCGCACCCGCACAAAGCCCTCGCGCTTGATCTTGTCGATCACATCGCGGAACTCCCCCACCTGCCCGCGCACGATCGGCGCGAGGATCACCGTTTTTGTCTCCGGTGTGTAGGAGAGGATTTGATCCACGATCTGCTGCGGCGTTTGTTTGAAGACCGGTTTGCCCGTGGCGGGATCGTGCGGCTGGCCCACGGAGGAAAAAAGCAGCCTGAGATAATCGTAAATCTCCGTGGTCGTGGCGATGGTGGAACGCGGATTCGTGGCGGAACTCCGCTGCTCGATAGCGATGGCCGGCGACAGGCCCTCGATAAAATCGACATCCGGCTTCTGCATCTGGTCGAGGAACTGCCGGGCGTAAGCCGACAGGCTCTCCACATAGCGGCGCTGCCCCTCGGCATACAGGGTGTCAAATGCCAGCGAGGATTTCCCGGACCCGCTCAACCCAGTGATCACGACGAGCTTTTCCCTCGGAATCTCAAGCGTGAGATTCTTCAAATTATGTTGGCGCGCCCCTGTAATCTTGATACTTTGAGATGCCATCGGTTACGTTTTGCGGAATCTTTGACACAAACACAAGTAATGCCCCATCTCCAGCCTTAAAATCGACTTATGAGCGAATCTCAATTTCAAATGACGAGGGAAGATCTGGAAGCCTTGGTAAAGAGTTTCAGGGAGGTGAAGCACAGCATCAATAATCACATCGCCGTGACCATGGCGCTCTCCGAGCTTTCCCAGCAAAATCCCCAGCATGTGGAGAAATTGATCAAGGCCACCCTGGCCAGAAGCCCGGAGATCGTGAATCTTTTGCAGACCTTCCAGAAGGAACTCGCCGCAAAGCTGGCCGCCTACCCCGCCCCGGCCCCTGCGACCACGCCGCCGGTGTAGGCTCGCTTACTCGATCACCGTTACCGGCGTCCCGATTTCGACGGCATCGAAAAAATGCTCCGCCATCGCACCCGGCATCCGGATGCAGCCGTGTGAGGCGCGGTATCTCGGCACGTATCCCACGTGCATGCCGTATCCCCCGGTGAACCGCATGAAATAGGGCATCTTCGCCCCGCTGAATGTCGCCCCTTCCGGCAGCGGATCTTTTGTCACATCCACATTTTTCTGCACCACGGTGCCATCGGCATCCACGTATTCGCCGTATAAATTGGATACGTGGTTTTTGTCCTTCTGGATCACCTTGTAATTGCCAGGCGGGGTTTCGAATCCTTTTTTGCCGCTCGAGATCGTCGATTCGCCCACGACGGTTTTATCCTTGAAAAAATAAGCGCGCTGCTCGGAAAGGCTGATCGTGATCGACGGGCTTCCTTTTACTGTGTCGCCGATCCAGTAGCTTTTCTTCGGTGGCTGGTGGGTGGCAGCCGCTTTTTTCGGTGCCGGCTTGGGAGGCGCCTGCTCGCACCCGGTAATAAGAAACGCAAGACACAAGAGACACCCCGCTAGATAATTTCCAGTCCACCTCATAGAATATTGCCGGGGAAGGTAAGATAAATTCTTTCACCTCTGCAATCGTATTTATCAGGGATACGAAAATCCCCGGTCACAATGCGATGTCCGACAGCAGACACTGGAAACAAAGCGCGGCAAGGTGCCCGTCGCACGCTTTCCGCCCATGGGCCAGCGTGGCCGTGGGGTAATTCCTCAATACCCACTTTGCCGCTTCCGTCAGGCTCGGCAGGAAGACATCGTGTTCCGACAGGCTTTTGATTTCGCTGTTTCTCACGATGAAGTGGGAAACTTCGTAACCCTTGCCCCGCGAAGGATTCCCCTTGGTGACCAGAATCTTGGCGTAACCGGAAGTAGCTCGTGGCGTTATGAGAGATCTTTGCATTTACAAACTCTGATTCCTCTAAGGATTATGGGTTTTATAAATACCAGATAGTCCACAAAAGTGCAAGCAATATTATTAGCAAGCCTGAACGTTCGGTCTCCAGCTATTAGTAACAAAGCCTCACCGATTCTCTTGCAGCGGTAGTGCGATTACCTCGCAGCCCACAGCAGCCCGCGTTGGACGATCTCTTTCGCCTCGGGTACATCGAAGTCTGCAGCGACGTGGCCGAGCGCACAATAGAACACCCGTCCCTCGCCCCACACACGTTTCCAGACCACCGGCATGACGGCGCCCTTGATCCAAGGCGCGGCGATTCCGCTGAACGTGGTCGTCGCCAGCACTTCGTTCGAGGGATCGGTGTGCAGGTAATATTGCTCGGAATGCATCGTGAAATCCTTGAGCCCGGCGGTGATCGGGTCGTCGTGATTCGTGATGTTCACCGTGTAGTCGATGATGTTGCCGGGGTGCGCGACCCACTGGCCGCCGACCATGAATTGGTATTCCGTGTTGTTGCGGAACGAGTCGCCCATGCCGCCATGCCAGCCGCCGATTCCCACGCCGCTCTTCACCGCCTCGAGCAGGCCGTTCTGCTGTTCGTTCGTGATCGTGCCCATCGTCCACATCGGCACGACCAGGCTCAGCGATTTCATTTTGTCGGCGTCGAGATACGAGTCGAGCGTGTTGGAGATTTCCACCTCGAACCCCTGCTCCCGCAAAAACGGGGCGAATACGTTCACACATTTTTCCGGCTCATGCCCTTCCCAGCCACCCCATACCATCAAAGCTTTTTTACTCATAAATAGAAAACTGATCCTGATTTTTTTGAAATTGCACCGCGGTTAATAGATGTAAGGTTCGCTCAACTGAAAGGCATTGCGAATCAGCGAAATCGAAGCGCCCGATTCTTCGACGAGAACTTCGACAATATCAAACCTAAAAAAAATGTTTGGATTCCCCAGCATGCCCAGCCACGCCAGCGCACCCCTCGAAATGCGCTTTTGCTTCCTGGCGGTCACCGCGCTGGAGGGATCGCCAAAGCGCGAGCTGCTGCGGGTCTTCACCTCCACAAAGACGAGCGTGTCCGCCTTTTTGTCCCGGCAGACGATATCCACCTCGCCGCCGTGGGGCGACCGGAAATTGCGGTAGAGCACCTTGAAACCCTGCTTCCGCAGATATTTCGCGGCCATCTCCTCACCGCGACGGCCCAGTTCCAGGTGCGGGCTCATTTCCGCCGCTGGCTTCGCCTTGGAAAACGAAAACGCGTTGCGCCACTGGCTCAAAAGAGCGGCGATGAATGGGACACGGGCCATGCTGGTGGAGTCTAGCAATATGATCCCGCGTCGAATAGCCTTTATGTTGCGCAAAATCGTATTCCGGGTAAAGCGCGTGCATCTCCACCATGATCCGGTCGCGCGTGACCTTTGCGATCACACTCGCCGCAGCGATGCTCAGGCTCAACCCGTCGCCACCCACGAGCGCAGTCTGCGGGATCGGAAAAGGCTTCACCTCCAGGCCATCGATCAACACATGCTCGGGCGCGGTGCGCAATCCCTGCACGGCCAAACGCATCGCGTGATGCGTGGCGCGCAGGATATTCATCCGGTCCACCTCTCCCGCATCGACCACCGCGACGGACCAATGGATCTCCGGGTCGCCAGTCAGCTCGATGTAAATTTCCTCCCTTATGGAAGCGTTCAGCTTCTTGGAATCATCCAGCTTTTTGTGCCGGAACTTCTGCTTCAGGATCACGACCGCAGCCACCACCGGGCCGGCCAATGGACCGCGCCCTGCTTCATCGATGCCGGCTACCAACTGGATGCCGGTTTTAAAAAGGCTGCGCTCGTATTTGAGGCTGCAACCCATTGTCCTACGTCAGCTTATGCCGCTTCGCGCACGGCCATTGCCTGCTTGCCCTTGCGGTCACGGAGGTAGTTCAGCTTCGCGCGACGCGCTGTGCCGGCCTTCTCGATTTCCACCTTGGCGATGCGGGGCGAATTAACCGGGAACACGCGCTCCACGCCTTCTCCGTAGGAGATGCGGCGCACGGTGAACGAGGAATTCATGCCGATGCCTTTGCGGGCGATCACGATGCCTGTGAAAATCTGGATACGTTCCTTGTCGCCTTCAACCACGCGGGTATGCACCTTCACGCTGTCACCGACCTTGAATTTGTTCACTGTCTTAAACTGTTCCTGTTCGATTTTGTCGATGATGTTGCTCATAGTGGCTTTGCGAATTATATGTTTGGAAAAGGGTTAAACTTCTACCCCATTTTTTTCACAAGGCAATTAAATTCTCATACAATATTTACATTCATGGAACCTATCATCGATCTCGGCAGTGACACCTATTTCATGGGCGAAGCCCTCCGGCAGGCTTTTCTTGCCGGTGAAGCCGACGAAGTCCCCGTGGGCGCGGTCGTCACCCACCACGGCAAAATCATCGCCCGGGCCTTCAACCAGGTGGAAATGCTCAAGGACGCCACCGCACACGCAGAGATGCTCGCCATCACCCAGGCCACCAGCGTCATCGGCGACTGGCGCCTGAACGAATGCGAAATCTACATCACCAAGGAACCCTGCCCCATGTGCGCCGGCGCCATGGTCCACGCCCGCCTCTCACGCGTCATCTTCGGCTGCCCCTCCACCAAGGACGGCGCCGGCGGCAGCCTCCTCAACCTCCTCCAGCACCCCTCCCTGAATCACCGCTGTGAAATCACCCAGGGCGTCCGCCTCGACGAATGCCGCAGCCTCCTCCGCCAGTTTTTCCAAGCCAAACGCGACCAGCCCCCCTACTCCGCTTCATAAACCCCGCGAAGCGGGCATGAGCTCCCCCCCGGCAACGCCGGTGTAGCAACTGTATTTAAGAAATAGTTTTTTAAGCGGGGATTGGAAGATGGTTTTTGAGGGAGGAATTGAGGAAGACGAGGAGTTTTCTAGCAGCGGCAATGAGAGCAAGTTTGGCGGGTTTGCCGGCGAGGCGCAGGCGCTGGTAGAAGAGCTTGATGGGGCCATCTGCCTTGGAGCGGATGGAGGAAAGGACCGACATGTAGAGGGCGCGACGGACCCTTGAACGTCCCCCCTGGATACGGCGCAGGCCCCTGCAGGAGCCGCTGTCGCGGTTAAAGGGAGCAAGACCTGCCAGGGAGGCGATCTTCTGGCGGGAGATGCACCCGAGTTCGGGAAGGGAGGCCAGAAGAGTGGATGCGCAGACCGGCCCCACGCCGCGATGAGCGGTGAGGAGGGAATACTGGCCGGACAGAACCTTGTCGGCCTTGATGGACTTGGCGATGGCAGCCTCGAGGTTCTTGATCTGGCGTTCAACGGCCCGCAGGGAAGCCTTGCAAGGCTTGAGAGCGGCAGGCAGATCAAGATGGCCGATGTGGTTGACCAACTGGGTGCGGATGGCGACAAGCTGCTCGCGCGAAGCGTTGAGAGCAGCCAGGGCGGAGCGGGCCGGTTCCGGGGCGGGGGTAGGCTCCGGGGCCATCGCGCAGCCAAAGAGACGCAACATGCGTGCATCAATGGCATCGGTCTTGGCCAGGCGTCCCCGTGCCCTTGCAAACTCGCGGATGCGGCGCGGGTTGACAACACTCAAGGCAATCGAGTGCTGGTGAAGATCAAGCATGAGCTTGCGGTGGTAACTGGCGGTGGCTTCAAAGACAACGTGGGCGTTGGCGGGAAGCAATGCACGCAGCCTGGCAAAGCCTTTCGCATCATTGGGCAGGCGTGTGTATTGGTTGTTAATGAAACAATCCAGGGCGAGCTTTGAGACATCGACCCCGGCATAATCGGCATTGGATACGTGGGATACTTGGACAACAGGTGAATGGACTTTTGATGAATGGTGCATAGACTCTTCCTTGTGAATGCGAGCACGCGAAGCGGGGGTTTGAAACCCCGCTCCGCGGCTCATGGCAACTGTTCGAGTTCAATGAACAGAAGGCTCAACGCGATCCTGCTACAAGCGGGCTCCCGTAAAGGGGCCCAATGTCCGCTACGATCATCGAGGAACCGCAGGGCTGGCGGTTTGCAGGCCGCCATCCTTGCCCTTTGCTTTCCTTGCGCGTCACTCAACGCACAGCTCTGCAAAGTGTCTGAATAATAGCAGATTTGAATATACAAGCGT
>JBAVPB010000057.1:0-3910 GCA_049692655.1 Chthoniobacteraceae bacterium
CAAGTCCAGCAGACATTGGGAATATCAGCAAATGACTTCGCAAAAATTCAAGGCCAGATCAGTTTGCAGGACTCCACATCCCGCATCATAAGCACCGGCATCGTAGGAAATTATCGGCGGGAAATCATGGTGGTCACTCGCCGGGCAATAGTGCCGCAAGCATATCTTTTATGGCAGGAACAATGAGCCCGCAAAATAAAAGCCGCGAAAAACTTCTCATCCGCCAGATTGAAGGTGAGACGTGGGAGGTCTGGGCTGTGACGCGGGACCAGGCCAGGCTGGTGAATGTTTGTAATACGCCTGGCGATGCACAATTTTTTCCGCATTCCATGCTTGCGTTGCCATTGCGCCAGTCGTTTGCGATCCCATTATGGCTTGCAACCACGGATAAGGCGTTGATGAGGGAGATGATTTTTTTGCAACTGGAGCGGAGGGGATTTTCAAATGCGCGCTCTGCAGGAGAGGCTGTCTTTGATTATCGTATTCTCAAGTCAGTGGAGAACAAAACGCTGGCTCTGGCTGTCTCCCTGCCGGGTGCCCTTCCCGAACAGTTCTGCCTTGATCTTCATAATTATGAGCCGTCTGCGCGGACTCACTTGTTTCCTGCGGATGAGTTTATCCTCTGGCGTGAGGGCGATCGTTTAGCTCTGGCAGTGACGCAGGGATCTGATCTTGTTTATTTCCAGTCTTTGGGCGACGGAAATTTCACTGAAGCAGTTTTGAAGGAATTGCAGTGTATCAGGCTGGAGTTAGAGGCGGAGGATGTCATTGGGCAACTGGAGGGGATCACCTTATGGGCTGAATTCTCTCTTCAGGAACTTTCCATGGTCGAAGAAGCGATGGATCTTCGGGTTACGAGTGGCAAACGGCCTGCGCCTGTAATACCAGGCGAATTGCTGGATCTGGTTCCTACTTCCATACGGCAGAATCAACACGTCACCAAGACTCAGGAATTTAAAAAATCGTTGATGACAGCAACGATGGGTATTTACCTTTTGATACTGCTTTTCCTCCTTATTCGCGTGGGTTGGTTTCATCTGAAATGCCGGCAGATTGAAGCGGAATTGAGTGGTCACAAACTCGTCGTGACGGAACTTCAGGAAACGGCGCACCGCTGGGATCTGCTTGATCCTGCTGTTAATCCGGAATCCTATCCGGTGGAGCAGCTATTGCGTTGCGCCCGGCTTTTGCCGCCCGAAGGGGTTCGTTTCACTCTTTTTAAGACGACTGCAGGCAAGATATTCATTCAGGGCGAGGCGAAAAATGCGCCGGCGGCATTCAAATTCGCCGAAGAATTAAAACAAAATAAGGATCTGGGGGATTACAGATGGCAGATGCCGCAGCCCAGGCTGCTGGCAAACGATAATGCGGAATTTCAAATAGAGGGAGCCCAATACAGTGAGAAAAATCAATAAACGCGAAAAAACACTGCTTATCATGTTTTTCGGGGCGATCTTTGTGATTTTAAATCTTTTCGGGTTGACATTTCTTCTGCGCCAGCAGGGGGAGCTTCAATCGAGCCTGCTAACATTGAGAAACGAACGAAGGGAAGCTAATAGCTGGATGGCGGAAAAAGAGGTCTGGCAACATCGAAAGGAGTGGTTGGACAAAAATCAGCCCAAACTGCAATCCGTCGGTGAAGCGAATGCCGCGTTGCTTGAGGCTCTTCAAACTAGCGCGAGGAAACAAAGCATCACGATCATGGAACAGGGATTTGGGGAGCCTAATGCGCAACCTTCTTACCAGGAGATCAGCATCAAGCTAAAAATCAGCGGTTCACTGGAATCCATCGTGCGCTGGCTGGTGGAAACTCAACAGCCGGAATCTTTTCAGGCGATCCCATCACTTTCCATGAAAAGCGACAGTGATCCTTCCAGGGTTCTTTGTGAACTTACTGTAGCCCGGTGGTATGCCACTTTGAGGTAAGGCAATTTATATCCAAGTCACTTTATCCAAACCCAAAATTCTACTTTAATAATGACATCATATTTTTACAGATTTTTCATTGTGGCATTTTTTTGTATGCCTCAGTTGGCCGGAGCCGGAGACATCCCTCAGGGATATTCTGTCGATCGTTACACTTCCTTATGGAAGCATTCCCCATTCACCATTGCGTCCGTCGAGCAGAATACGGCATCGGTCGGTTTTGCGAGTAAATTTGCCTTGGTTGGGGTTGGCAGGATAGGCTCCGAGGATGTTGTGACTTTGCTTAACAAAGAGTCCCTGGAGAGGATTGTTGTGAGCTCCAAGGCTGGCAGGCAGGATTTGAAATTGATATTGGTGGAACAGGATGCCGACCCTTTGAAGACAAGTGTCACACTTCAAAAAGGGGATGAGGTGGGTAAGGTAAAATTTGACCAAGCACTTCTCGCCGTTTCAAATCCGCCCAGCTCCCCGGGAAATCCGCAGGCGTCTGCAGTTCCACCAAACGGAGGATCGCAAACTGCTCTGGCGCTTTTGCGAGTGCGTCGCTCACTGCCTATTCCCTCACCTTATCAGGCCCAGCCTCCCAATGGGGTAATCAACGCAACAAATTCAAATGCATCGCCGCAACACTAACTCAACTAATATCTAATGAGACGATTTATTCATTCCTTTCTTGGCCTTGTTTTATGCTGCGGTCTGTTGACAACCCGGCTCCTTCAAGGAGCAGACACACCTGCTGAAATCCCGATCACATTACAATTCCCCAATAACCCCGTTGGGGACATCCTGTCTTTTTACGAAAAATTGACTAATAAGGTGTTGGTGCGTGACGCCAATCTGGCAGGCCCGAATTTGAGTATAGTTACCACACAGCCCATGCCAAAGAGCGAGGCAATCCGTCTTATTGAGGCTGCGTTGCTTTTGAACGGATATTCCCTGGTTCCTGATGGAGATAATCATATGAAAGTGCTCAATGCTGCTGCTGGGAAAAGTCCCCGTAGTGAAGGGGTTCCGCTATTTGCCAATGCATCTGCCATCCCGCAGGATAACCAGGTTGTCAGTTACTTCATGCCATTTCATTTCCTGCCATCTGCGGACGCGAAGGCCATTTTTCAACAGCATGTGGTGCTGCATCCTTATGGAAGTCTCACTGAAGTGCCCAACGCACAGGCGCTTGTGATCACTGAGAATGCGACTTTGATCCGCCAGTTGATAAATTTGCAGGAATTGATCGATGTGCCGCCAGCGCGGGTAATCAGTGAATTTGTAACGCTGCAGCGTGCTGATGCCGAGAGGGTGGCGGATGTGATCACGAAATTGATCGAGAGCCAGAGGAGTGAGAAGCAGAAACATGCTGGAGGTCAGAATGTTCCTCCCGCTCCGAATGGGCAACCTGTAAGCCCCGGTGCGCCAGCCGGCGCAAACGATGAACTCTTTGAGAATGAACTGGTGTCAGGCTCCGTGCAACTGGTGCCGGATACCCGTACAAACCGGATACTCGTGATCACGCGTCCCACGAATTTTCCTTACATCAAGAATCTCATCGGGGAATTTGACAAGGTAGTGGGTTTGTCGGCCCCGCTGGAGCGTCCGCTTAAATATATCTCCGCGGCGGAAGTTCTTCCTGTATTGGCCGATCTGCTTGCCGAAAATCAAAAAGACAGCCAGAATAGTGCCGCTGCTGGTTCACAAACATCTGCGCAACAATCCCGGCCAGCACAGAATCCGCCGCCGCAGAACAATGCCGGTAGCAGCGGCGGATTGAACGGGCAGACGAGTGGCAATTCGCATCCCGACGTGCTTTCCGAACCCGATGGTGACACAGGACCGACATCGTTGATTGTGGGCAAGACACGGCTGATTGCGGACAACAAAGCTAACTCAATCCTCGTGATAGGGCCGCCCGAGAGCCAGGAAAAGGTGCGCACGTTGCTTGACAAACTGGATAAACAGCCGCCGCAGGTTTATCTGTCCACGGTTATTG
>JBAVPB010000058.1:0-2835 GCA_049692655.1 Chthoniobacteraceae bacterium
GCATCACCCCCACGCGGATCCGCCAGCACCAGATGCACCGTCAACGCAACATCCGTCGTGCTAAGTCCCCAGATATGTAAATGGTGCGCATCCGTCACCCCCGGCAGCCCAACCAGATAGGCGCGCACCGCCGCCGCATCCACTCCCTCCGGCACCGCATCCAGCGCCAGGTTCAGCGAGTCGCGCAACAAATCCCAGGTGCCGTACACGATCACCGCCACCAGCACCAGGCTCACCACCGGATCGAGCCAGTACCAGCGCGTAAACAGAATCACGATCCCCGCAACCACCACCCCCGCCGAGATCACCGCATCCGCCATCATGTGCGCAAATGCCCCGCGAATATTCAAATCCCCCTTGCGTCCCGACATGAACATCAGCGCCGTCGCTCCATTGATCACGATGCCAAATGCCGCCACCCAGATCAGCGTCCCCGCCGCCACATCCGCAGGCGCGAGCAACCGCCGCACCGCCTCCCACGCGATCGCCCCCACGCTCACGAGCAGGAAGACCGCATTGCAAAGCGCCGCCAGCACCGATGAGCGCCTCAACCCGTAAGTATATCGCGAGGTCGCCGCCCGCCGCGTCAGCACCGTGGCCCACCAGGCCAGCACCAGTCCCAGCACATCGCTCAGGTTGTGCCCTGCATCCGCCACCAGCGCGAGCGAATGCGCCAGCAGCCCATAAATCACCTCGATGACAACAAAAGCCGTGTTGAGCGTAATCCCAATCGCAAACGCCCGCCCAAAACTCGCCGGCGCATGGGAATGCCCGTGCCCGCCGTGTCCGTGCCCATGATCATGTCCCTCATGGTCATGCTCTTCTTCGTGTTCGTGATGATGTTCGTCGTGGTCCGGCATTACGAGGGAGCAATATGCGAGGAAACTCCCGGCAACAAGCTCAATCAAAGATCATCCGGATCGCCCGGCAGATGCAATTTCCACACGACAAACCGCACATTGGGCAGCGGCGCCGTGTTCCCGGCGATCGTCCCGGCAAAAGCAGCCAGCTTGCCGTAAAGCCGCAGCTTCACATGTGTCAATGCCGCCTCCGTGAGCATCGGCAATAATCCTTTTGCCGATGTCTGCGTTGTTTGCAGCAAAATCACATTCTTCAGCGGATTCCCCGTCACAGTCCTGTCAGCCCGAAAAAAGAGGATATTACTTTGTATAAACACCTCGCCGGTGATCCACATCTCCGACCCTGCACTCCCCTCGGGGCGTATCCCCTCGTACTTGAACTTGACCTCCACCGAAATCAGCTTGTCTTCGCTCCGGATCTGCGTCTCATAGAAACTCAGCAATAAATTCCCGTCCTTGTCGTCCTTGGCCGTGATGAATGTGTAACGCGGATTCGCCTGGCTGGCATCCGCCTTCTGGCTCGTCAGCTCATACACGGACAGCTCGTAGTTCTCCCCCGCGACCGGCTTGATGAATTTCCACGCAAAGCCGTTTTGCGCCAGGTCCTGCGGTTCGGGAATGAGGAACGCAGAGTTCGCGATGCGGACCAGCATATCCAGATGCTCAACGATCTTGGGATCCACCTCACCCGTTTTACCCGAGTTATCCAATGCCTCCCAAGCCTTCCCCGTGGGGTGCGCATAAACCTGGCCGTGCCGCGTGATCTTTTCGAGATCCGGGTAGCGCTCATACTCGTAGCGGTCATACTCCTCCTGGCCCACGCGCAGGATCACCCCGGCGCTCAAATGATTTTTTGCGATGACAGCCTTGGTATATTGGAGATTCTCCTCTGCAAGGTCCGGACTCTGCGCAAAGATCCGGCTCGATAACATCACCACGCCGGCCAGCGCGATCACCATACCGGACACTGATCTGTATCTCATGCGACCTCCTGTACCCATTCGATCCCCTCCCGTCAACTTTGGGAGCAGCGCTGTTTCCACCCCGCTGCAAACCGCAGCCATATCAGCCCCTCACCCTTTTTTCGCCCGCCGCGCCGGCCTCACCTCCGCCTCGCGACTGATCAAAACACTCTGCCTGCCAATATCCCCGCAAAACGACCCATCCTTGCGCAACACCCGATGACACGGGATCGCAAAGGAAATGAGGTTTGTGGAGCAAGCCGTCCCCACCGCCCGCATCGCCTTCGGCACGCCGATCTTGCGGGCGATCTCCGTGTAAGTGCTCGTCCGCCCCGCAGGAATCTCCCGCACCGCCCGCCACACTTTTCGCTGGAACACCGTGCCCCGTATATCAAGTTGCAAATCAAGACCGCGCGCAGGTTTCTCGATGAACTCCACCACGCGCGCCACCAGTTCCTGGCTCTCCCGGTCGCCGCGCCCATGCACCAGATGCGCCTGCGGAAACCGTTCCTGCAAATCATGGATGAGTTCATCCCCATTATCCCTCATCAAGATCGACACCACCCCCTTGTCGCTCGATGCCACCAGCACCACGCCCAGCGAGGATTTCCCCATTGCAAAATAGATTTCCTCGTCCGCCGCCCTGCCGTTTTTTTTCGTGGATCTCTTTGCGCGCTTGGAAGTCATATCACAGGTTTCGGTAGCGATCCGTTCATCGCATCAGGTCAGAACCTTGTCCCATTTTCCGCATCCAAGTTCAACCTGCAACGTGGCGCAAAACGGCCCCTTCCCTACCCCGGCAAACCCGACGCCTTCTCCGCCTTGATGAGCACCCTTTTCAATTTCCTCCCCTTCTCCGTCAAATAAAACGGACGGTAAAATCCTGTCCCCGTCTCCCGCGACAGAAACCCCATTTTTTCCAGCACCACGAGTTGCAAGGTCATCTCTCCTATTTCACCGGCGGAGCCATTGGGAATTCTGATCATTCCTGTTTCATCCGCGGAAATCAGGGC
>JBAVPB010000059.1:0-10838 GCA_049692655.1 Chthoniobacteraceae bacterium
TTTTTTCTGAAGATCGGTTTTTTCTTTGTGAACTACTGTGGACATTTTTTATGGATGATCGCTGCTTCGTCTCCTGCTTCTGGAACACCGGAACAATACGCCCTTAACCCGCGCCCTCACACTCAGCTTGGCAACATGCTCCAGGGAGCGCACGCGTCTCGCGTGCTGGTTGCGGCGTCTCGCCTCAACGAACTTTTTCCAAGCGCGTCCAGCATATCATAGTCCCGCTCAATCATCCCGCAAGAGCGAACGCCATCAGCGCAATGAATGATTCAATATCGAAACCCAAATCCGAAAAAACACGCAGCCTTCAGATTTCTCTTCCCTTTTATATCAAAAAGAGTTAACATAAAAAGAAAATACAAAAACCACCACGGACACTATTCCAGCAAAAAAACCGCTTTTTCCGTTTCCTTCATTAATCCCCAACCACCCACGAATTGAACCCGCCTAAAGCAGCCTCCACCAGAGTGATCCAACCTAATCCAAGGTAATCCAACATGAAAAAATGAACAAAGCGCCCGCAGCAAGTACACTTCCTAAATGATAAATCCTAAATAACCTCCCCCTTTGCGGCCTTCGCGCCCTTCGCAGTAAAAAATCCCCCATCCAACTTTCACCCCCAAAGAATCTCCGCTCGACACCATTCCCTGAATAAATAATGTCGCCCTGCCGTCCCATACGGCGCACAGAGGTTGCAACCTTAAGGCCAACAGGTAATATAAACCCGCACTCCATGAAATTCACCGCATACTCACTGGCTGCCTTCCTTTCCACATCCACGCTCTGGGCGCAGGACGCCGCAGCTCCCATCTCCCCGGTCAAGGTGCCTTCCACTCTGCTCGATCTCATCAGGTCGGGCGGCTATACCATGATCGCCCTCGGCGCGATGTCGGTAATCACGGTGATGATGGTCCTCATTTACCTCATCACGCTCCGGCGCGGGACGATCGCCTCCGCCCACTTCATGAACACCGCGGATGTCCTCCTTAAAAAACGCGATTACCACGGCCTGCTTGCCATCTCCAGCCGCCACGGTGAAATGGTCGCACGCATCGTGCAGCGCACCCTCGATTTCGCAACGAGGAATCCCACCGCTTCCTTCGCGACCGTGCGGGAAATCGCCCAGACGGAAGGCTCCACCCTCGCCGCATCGCTTCAGCACCGGATCGTCTATCTCGCGGATATCGCAATGCTCTCGCCCATGGTCGGTCTGCTTGGCACCGTGATCGGCATCATCAAATCCTTCGGCACCCTCGCCAGCAACACCTCGCCCAGCGCACGCCCGATGCTCCTCGCAGGCGGCGTCTCCGAGGCGCTCATTTGCACCGCCGCCGGCCTCATCCTCGGCATCACGGCGATGGCATTCTACTCGGTCTTCCGCGGAAAAGTGCAGGCCCTCATCTCCGATCTCGAAATCGCCTCCTCCCACATACTCGGATTGCTCGCTCTCGATTATAACAAGAAACAGGACACCGCTTCGAAGGCATTCGCCTCGGAGGATGAATTTTAGCCCCGGGCGTTTCCTATGAATTTCCGCTCGCGCCCAACGCCGCAGGTCTTCGGCTTCCAGATCGCTCCCATGGTGGATGTCCTTCTGGTGCTGCTCGTGTTTTTCATCGTGACCTGGAATTTTGCGCTCAGCGAAAACGAGCTCGATGTCAAAATCCCGAATGCGAGCAAGGCAAAGCCGACCGAGCAATACGTCGGCCAGGTAGTCGTGAATGTGAAGACGGACGGCACCATCGTTTTCAACCGCAAGGCGCTCTCCTCGGCCGAGCTCGAGACCAAACTCGCGGAACTCGCGAAGCTTTATCCCGACCAGGCCGTGATCCTGCGCGCCGATGAAAATGCAAAATACGAGTACGTCGTGAATGTGCTCGATATTTGCCGCAGCTCAAACATCTGGAATATCGCCTTCGCAACGGCCAAGCAGGAATGAGGCGCAAAGTTTTCCTCCCACTGGCCTCGGCCGCCCTGGTCTCCATGCAGGCTCTCCATGCCCAGGAGGTGCGCCGTGCCATTCCCGTGGAGCCGCCGGTGGCGCCCGCCGTGCCATTCTTCACCGCGACGCCCACTCCGGTCCCAACTCCCGTCCCGACTCCCAAACCTACACCACTTCCGGTTGTCCAGCCCGTGCCCCAGGCACCCGAGCCCTCGCCGACGCCGGCTCTCATCCAGTCGCAAAGTCCCGACAAGGAGGAGATCGACTACGCAAACAGCTTCTACGCAAAGAAGGTTTACGACATGGCCGCCCCGGAATACGAAAAGTATCTGGGCCTCTACCCAAGCGGTCCCGACCGCCAGATGGCCTACTTCCGCCTTGCGGAATCCTATCGCGCGCTCGGCAGCATGAACGCCGCAAAGAACGCCTACGAAACCCTGCTCTCCGCATTCACCGAGGGTGATTTCATCGGGCCCGCCGCTTACCGTCTTGCGGATATTTATTTCCAGGAATCGAATTACGACATGGCTCTCCCCCTCTTCCGCCGCGCTTCCGTGCGGATGACGGACAAGGCCGCGATCAATGCCGCGAAATTCTTCACCGCCCGCTGCCTTGAGAGCGTCCATTCACCCGCCGAGGCAAAGACCGCCTACGAGGAGTTGACCGGGATTGTGGATAACAACCAGTTCCGCGAAGCCAGCCGCCTGGCGCTTGCGAGGATTCTGACGCAGGAGGGCAAACGAGTCGAGGCCCACAAGCAATACGAGCAGATTGCGAAGGAAACCGACAAGCCCGAGATCCGCATCGAGGCGCTCGTGAAGGCGGCCATGCTCAAGATCGATCTCGGCCAGACCGCGGCCGCCATCGTCGATTTGCAAAAAGCGTTGGAGCAGCCCGAGATCGGCACATGGAAGGAGATTGCGCAGATCGGCCTCATGCACGCCTATTACGATTCCGCGAAGTATCAGGACATCGTCGATTTCTATAATAAAAACGCGAAGGACTTTTCCACCGATGCGCTGCCGGAAATATTGATGATGGCCGCAAATGCCAGCCGCAAGCTCGCGGACTACAAACAGGCGCGCACACTCTACGACCAGATCATCAAGAACTATCCCGATTCCTCCTACGCGCACGATGCCGTTTACCAGCGCCTCGTCAGCCTTTACAACGCCGACGATCCCACACTCATCGCGGAGATCGACAAATTCATCGCCGCTGATCCGGCCTCCGACAAAAAAGACCAGGTCCTTTTGCTGAAGGCCGAGGCGCTCTACAGGAAACAGGATTACGTGAATGCCGCCCCCGTTTACAAGAGTCTCGACAGCACCACGCTGCCTGCGGATTTGCGGGCCGATGCGCAATTCAAGCTCGGCTGGTGCCAGATGCAGACAAAGGATTTCACGGGCGCGATCGCCTCGTTCTCGGACTTCCTCACCACAAATCCGAAGAGCCAGCTCGTGCCCGCAGCCCTCACCCAGCGCGCCGTGGCCTTGCAGAAAACCGGCGATCTCACCACGGCAAAAAAAGACTTCGATACCATCGTCACGACATATCCAAAGGCAAAGGAACGCGAGCTGGCGCTCCAGCAAAAGGCGCTCCTCCTCGGCCAGCAGGATGACAACCAGGGCATGTCCGATACGTTTAAACTTCTGTTAAAGGATTATCCGCAGACCGCCGTCGCCGCGCAGGCAAATTACTGGGTCGGCTGGGCCGCGTTCAGGATGAACAACTACAAGGACGCGATCGCCCCGCTCGATGCCGCCCGCAAGGCCGACAAGGACGAATACTACGAAAAGGCGACGATCTTCATCATCTCCTCGCTCTATAATCTCGAGGACAGGGACAAATCCTCGATCGACGCCCGTGACAAACTCGCCTCCGAGATCGATGCCTACGCAAAGACGAATCCGAAGATCAAAATTCCCGTCCCGGTTCTGCGCAGCCTTGGAAATCGTTTCCTCGAGGACAAAAATTACGAGCAGGCCGAGAAATACCTCACCATGCTCACAGTCCGCAAGGACGAGGTGACCGACGACGACTGGTTGAGCCTTGGTCGCAGCCTCTCCAGCCAGCATCGCTACGATGTTGCCATCAATGCATTCAACACCTATCTCGAGGGCGCAAAGGAACCCATCCCCCGCTGCACAGGTCTCCTCGCGCTCGGCGATGCCCAGCTCGGCCTCGGCAAGTTCGACGATGCGCAAAAATCCGTGGATGCCGCCTGCGCCCTCCAACCCGAGGGCCGCCTGAACGCCGAGGGCCGCATCATGGCCGGCGAGATCCAGATGGCGCGCGGCTCCTACGAGGCCGCCGCAAAACTTTTCCTCAGCGTCTCCGTGCTGCTCGACGATCCGACGATCACTCCACACGCCATGGAGCTTGCAATCGAGGCGTTGAAAAAAGCAGGCAAGGATGCCGAAGCCGCAAAAACCTTGAACGATCTTAAAACACGCTACTCGGAATACGTGCAAAAGAAAAACGACGGGCAGTAATCCCGGAAGCATAACCCCTCACTCGTCGCCCTCCCGGGAATGAAGCTCTGGCAGCAACCGCGTCAACCCCTGGCCGGCCTCTGGCCCTTTGCCGCGCTCGGCATCATCGCCGCGGATTACTTCCCGGTTGATCCCCTGCTCCCGCTCATCCTGCTCCTCGCGCTGGCCGTGCTCCTCTGCCTGCGCCGCTCAAATACAACGCTCCTCATCTTCGCAGTCTTCGCATTTTTCATGCTCCACGATTTCCAAATACTCGACTCCCCCGGCCGGCGCCTCGCCCGCGAATTCTCCACCACGCCCGCTCCGGTAAAAGCCACCGGCATCGTGATCTCCGAGCCGCTGGAAAAACAGAACGCGAGAAACATGCCAACCAGCAGCTTCCGGCTGCGCCTCGAATCCATTGACACCGGCAGCGAGCCTCACTCCGAAAACGCTGTGTTACAAATCGCATGGGTGGGCGAATCCCCAAAATACGGCGATCGCGTCTCAATCACAGGCGACGCAATGAACATCGGCCCCCCGCGCAATCCCGGCCAGTTCGATTACCGCGAATACCTCAACCGCCTCGGCATTGACTCCGAAATCCGCCTCCATTACCCGGACGACGGCGAGATTCTCGACAGCGGCCATGGCAACCCGCTCATCGCCCTTTCTATCTCCTGTCGCCAATGGATGCAGGATCAACTGCGCCTCGACATCGCCCACTCCCTCGATGCCTCGGGCGTCATTCAGGGCATGGTCCTCGGCCAGAAAAACGAGGCGCCCGACGATGTTCGCGAGCTTTTCCAGCGCACCGGCACCCTGCATCTGTTCGTGGTGAACGGCCTCCATATCGGCATGTTCACTTTCATAGTTTTCATCATGCTGCGAATACTCGGCGCAAGCCGCACGCTCTGCATCGTCATCGCCCTTCCGCTGATCTGGTTCTATACGCTGCTCACCGGCCTCAATCCCGGCAGCATCCGCGCCTCCCTCATGGCGACCATTTTCCTCGTGGGCTGGCTCGTCGATGGCAAACCGCTCATGCTCAACAATCTCGGCGCCGCCGGGCTCCTGCTATTGCTCTACGACACAAACGAACTCTTCATGCCCGGCTACCAATTCTCCATGGGCGTCGTATTGGCCATCATCCTCCTCACCGATTGGCTTTCAAAACCCCTCCTGAAACTCGGCGCCCCCGATGCATTCCTTCCCCGCCACCTCTGGACATTTTCCCAGGAGCGGATTCAGGCTTGCTGGAAATGGTTTTCCAGCCTGGTCGGCGTCTCCATCGCCGCATTCATCGGCTCACTCCCCTTCACCGCATACTATTTCCACATGCTTTCGCCTGCGGCCTTGATCGCAAATCCCGTCATCGTCCCCCTCGCATTCGGCGTACTCTGGCTCGGTGTTCTCTCGATCATCTCCGCGACTTTCTCAGCCACGCTCGCCGCCTTCTTCAACGGCCTGAATCTCCAGATCGCCCATCTCATTCTGCGCGCCGTCCACCTCTTCGCGCAAATCCCCCTCGGCCACACCTACGTCCAAATGCCCTCGCTCTCACCACCGGAATGCCGCGTCACCGTGTTCGATCTCACCACCGGCGGAGCCGTCCACATCCGTTCGAAAGGCCGCGACTGGCTCATCGACTGCGGCAGCAAAGCCTCCTACGAAAGCATCATCCTCCCGGCCCTCTGTTCGCGCGGCGTGAATCGCCTCGACGGCTTCATCCTCGCCCAATCCACCGCAAATCACATCGGCGCTGCAATTGATGTGGAGGACGATTTCGCCCCGCGCCTGACCGCGGATTCGCCCCTCACAGATCACTCCAAGGCCCATCGTGATTTCCATCACTGGCTCTCCGATCACCACACCGCCGCGATCAATTTCAGTCGCGGCGCCACCACAGAAATATCGCGCACCGCAAAGCTCCGCATCCTCTACCCGCCCGCCGATCTCAATACCTCGCTCGCCGATGACAAAGCGCTCGTCATCCTGCTCGAGTGTGATGGCACCCGCATCCTCTTCATATCCGGCAGCGGCGTCTTTACCGAGCGCTGGCTCCTGGAACACGAACCCGCCTTGCATTGCGACATCCTCGTAAAAAACCAGCACTCTGGCCCCTCGGGCACACCCGATTTCCTCGCCGCAGTGCAGCCAAAAGTAATCATCGCTTCCGTCGCGGCGTTCCCGCCCACCTCACACCTCGACGAAGCATGGGCTGGCGATATAAAGAAAAACGGCATCGCCCTTTTCCGCGAGGACCAAACCGGTTCCGTGGAGATCGATCTGGATCACAACCACGTCAAGGTGACCCCTTTCCTCGGCGGCGGCTCATGGTCGAACTCCGACCTGAAACAATGAACGCCTCCGTTTAACAATCTAACGGTTCAACTATTTAACTTCCTCAACAACAACCGGTGAATCGGCAGCCCCTGCGCGCGGAACCGCTTTTCAAAATCCGTCATTGGATACATCGGATCATCCGGCCACGGCGCCGCCGCAAACCCCTTGTGTCCCGCCGCCACCTTTTGCATCCACTCAAAATAATCGAGATCATCCGTCGTCAGCCGCAACTCCCCATCGCTTTGCAACGCCGCATGGATCGCGTCGAGAAATTCATGGTTCACCAGCCGGTTCTTCCGATGCTTCCGCTTCGGCCACGGATCGGGAAACATCACATGCAGCACCGACACCGATCCCTTCGGCAGCAAATGCTGCACGGTGTACGAGATCTCCACGCACATCACCCGCACATTCTCCACCTTGGCATTCACCGCCCGCTTGCACACCTTCCGCACACGCCCCACGAGCCGCTCCACGCCGAGAAAATTCGTGCCGGGATTCGCCTTCGCCATCGCCACGATGAACGCCCCCTCGCCGCACCCCACATCCACCTGCAGCGGCGCAGTCTGCGCAAACAGATCCTCCACCCGCACCGGCGTGAAGTAATCCTCCGGGGTGAATTCCAGCGTCTCCGGATCGCCCAAATTGATAGCCTGTTTCAAGCTCACAGGAAGTAGTCGAAATCCTGCTCGCGGCTGATCCACCGGCGCAGCCGGAAAATGTGCGCGGGCCGCGTGTGCGGATCGAGTTTTACAAAGTTGCGCGTCCCCTTCCACAAATACCGCTCGTCGGTCAGCAGGTCATGCACCTGGTAGGTATCCCCCTCCATCCAGCCAAATTCCTCCACCGGCACATGGATGAACGAATCCTGCGCCTGGTATGGATCGAGATTCACCACCACCAGGATGATATTATCCCGCGACTCCGTCATCTTCCCGTAGAAAAGCACATTGTCATTGTCCGATTCAAAGAACCGCAGGTTGCGGTAATCATGCAGAGCCCGGTTCTCCTTGCGGATGCGGTTGATGCGCGTGACCAGGTCCTTGATATTGCCCGGCGCATTCCAGTCGCGCCCCTTGAACTGGTATTTCTCCGAGTCCGCATACTCCTCCTTGTTCGGCAGCGCCGCGCTCTCGCAAAGCTCAAATCCGCTGTAGATCCCATAGACACTCGACAGCGTCGCCGCCAGCACCGCGCGGATCATGAACGCAGCCCGCCCCCCGTGTTGCAGGAACCACGGCAGGATGTCCGGCGTGTTCGGAAAAAGATTCCCGCAGAAATATTCCGCCATCTCCGTCCCCGTCAGCTCGGTGAAATATTCCGTAAGCTCGGTCTTCGTATTGCGCCAGGTGAAATACGTGTAGCTCTGCTGGAAGCCCGCCTTCGCCAGCGCCTTCATCATCTTCGGCCGCGTGAATGCCTCGGACAAAAAGACCACGTCCGGATATTTTGCATGCACTTTCCCGATGAGATATTCCCAGAATGCGACCGGCTTTGTGTGCGGATTATCCACGCGGAATATCCGCACTCCCTTCTGCGACCAGAACAAAATCACGCTCGTCAATTCCTCCCACAGCGCCTGCCAGTTCTCGTTGTGGAAATTCAGCGGATACACATCCTCGTATTTCTTCGGCGGATTCTCCGCATACTTGATCGTCCCGTCCGGCCGCTTGAAAAACCACTCCGGATGCTCCAGCACGTACGGATGGTCCGGCGAGCAATTGATCGCGAAGTCCAGCGCAAGCTCCATCCCGCGTTTTTTCAACTCGCCGATCAGCCACTGGAAATCCTCAAAGTCCCCCAGCTCCGGCGCGATGTCCTTGTGCCCGCCGCCATTGATCCCCTGCTCGCGGTTTCCGATCGCATACGGCACGCCCGGCTCCCCCGGCTGGCACACCACGGAATTATTACGCCCCTTCCGGTTCGAGACACCGATCGGATGGATCGGCGGAAAATAAATCACGTCAAACCCCATCGCCTTCGCATCGTCGATGCGCGGCAGGCAGTCGCGGAATGTCGAACCGCTGTCCGCCTTCCCTTCCGCCGAACGCGGGAAAAATTCATACCACGCCGCAAATTGCGCACGCTCCCGGTCCACGAGGATCTTGGGATACGGCGCATACTCCGTCGATTGCGACCTGTCCGGCCACGCCGACATCAATGCTTCCAGCTCGCTCCAGTGCGCGATCTGGTCCACCTGTTTTGGCGCGCTCGCCTTGATCTTTTCCGCGATCTCCACCAGCCGGCTCTGGTCGGCAGGCTCGTCCGCCCGCATCGCCGCGCTCGCCACCAGCGCAGCCCCCTCCAGCGTCTCGCTCGCGAGATCCTTCACCCCGCCTTCGTATTTCTTGCGGAACTCATGCTGCCAGGAAAAAAACGCATCCCCCCACGCCTCGATGGTATATTCATACGGCGCATTTTCAAAAAGCGAGCACGTTCCCGTCCAGCGGTCATTCCCGTCCGGGATCGCCGCCATCGGTGTCTCGTGCCAGCGCTTCCCTCCCACCTTGCGCCATTTCAAAAGCACCGACACCACATCATGCCCGTCCTTGAACACATCCGCCTCCACCACCAGGTCCTCGCCCACTACACGCTTCACGGGATACCGCCCGCCGTCGATGAGCGGCTCCACGTTCTCAATATTGGCTGTCGGTTGCTTGGGGATCATGATTGCGCCGATGTTGACGCAAACAGCTGCCAATGAGCAAGCCGCAAACTCCCTCTGTCATACTTAAAAAGAGCACATGCATCACACACGCCGGCCATCGCAGCCACGGGCTCATCCTCCCCATTCAAAATTGGACGTTGGAAGTTGGATGTTGGACGTTTTGCCCCCTCCTTCATCCTTTTCCTCTCCCCCTTTGTGTCTTGGTGCCTTGGTGGTGAACCTCTTCCTCAGAATTTAGCGCGCCACCCCACCACTTCCCCATCGGGCCCTGTGCCGGTGCGCGAGCTGTCCGCACTATCGAGACCGCTGCCCGCGGGCACGCCGTGCTGGAGATTCACAAACGTGGTCGAGCCCCCTTTGATCACGACAGGCACCCTCACCAGAATATTCCCGTCAGTCTCGGCGATCACGTAGTATTTCCCCACCGGCAACGCCACGGACTGCGGCTCCTCATCCTTGCGGCTCGTGCGATTATCCACCGCCTTGATCCGTTCACCTTTCAGATTGTAGAGGAAATACCTCCGGTGCGGATTATAGAGCACGTCGCCGTTCGCATATTCGCGGGTGGAATTATAGACCTTCAAGTAACCCAGCATCGGCCCCGCAGGACGCACGTCCGCCGGCTTCGGTCCCACGGGCTCCATGGTGGTGAGCGGTGCCGCCGTTGCGCAGGCGGAAAGCCCGATCACGCAAGCCAATGCTGCCATGCCCGCGAACAGGCGTGAAGTGAGTTTGTCGGATGTTTTCATATTGGAATAGCTGTAAGGAATTGAAGTGTGACTTTTGTTTTACATCCCCTATCTACACCCACCCGGTGAAAATCAAATGAACCCACCATTAAAAATCCCTCATCTTCACCACCCTCAAAACTGATTACTGATTACTGATTACTGATTACCGATTACCGATTCCCCTCCTCCTTTCCCTTTCAGATTGACTAAACCAATCCCTCATTCTAGATGTAAGCCATGCCTGACGACCCAAAGAAAGGCCTCTCCCGCCGCGAATTCATTCGCATCGGAGCCGCCGGTGGTGCTGCATACGCCGGCCTCGGCGCACTCGGCGCAAATGCACTGGCCGATACCACCCCCTCCACCAAACTCCCCACGCGCCGCTACGGCCGCACCGGGCTCGACATCAGCGCCTTGATCGGCGCGTCCGATTGGAACAAGGACGTCATCCCCTTCGCCGTCCAGTCCGGCGTCAACTACTGGCACAAGGCCCACCGCTGGACCGCCGACACCATGCCGGACGCCATCAAGAGCCAGCCCCGCGAATCCTACTACCTCGAGGTCGTCGTGGACCGCGTCGATGGCGATAACAAGACAGGCCGCATCGACGAGGAACAGCACTACCAGTTCGTCAAAAACTGCGTCCAGAAATCCGGCGCCGGTTACTACGACGT
>JBAVPB010000060.1:0-4108 GCA_049692655.1 Chthoniobacteraceae bacterium
GGAAATTTATAATATCCAGCATCGACGCACACCGTTTTGAATACCTCGGCATATTCACTGAGGCATTCTTCGTTAAATTTCTTTTCTGAGAATTTGTTTCGAGTCAAATATCGCTGTTCATCGTATAGCAGACCAAGCCATCCAGAATACTTCCATGAGGACGTGCCGATGAATACGTTCTCGGCAGCCAGTGCCTCGACGCGTTCACGAAGCTCGCTTCTGTCGAAGTTGCTCGAATTCATCGTTAAATCATAAGTCTGAACGAGATAGGTGCAAGACGAGAAGGAGTGAGATCCAAATCAACAGCCCTTCAGTCCATCGAGAACTTTATCGAGGCCCATCGCTTCATCCTCGACCGTCTCCCACGCCTTCTTTCTCAACTCGTGGGAACGGCAAGCATGGTATTTCTCCACATGCATTTCCAGCCGCTACAGATGCCGTTTGATGCTTTTGTCTTCGCCGTGAACTTCAGCTCTCTTTTTGAGTTCGTTAATCTCGTCAATATTCCAGTCAAAATGCATCGGAGTCTTGTAGCAAATCGAAATAAAATTGCTACGAACGAATGGGGTGGGGCTGGCGATCCCGCGTGTGGAGAAAATCATCATCGCCAGGAACGGCGTATAAATCGTCCTCGGGGTGCGGGTGCTGTGTTGACACCCTGAAAAACGGCCGGATTTTGGTCCGCTCCAACATCGGCGATTTTGAGGAGCATCGCCGAACATCCAGTTGAAGAAATTTAGACATTTTCGGGTGTCGTCTTTCTGAAAAGTTCGGTTGCCGCGCAGTTCCTGGGGGTTGTAGCGCCGAGTTCAAACTCAAAAAAGTTGTGTGCTTGCAAACATTTACGACATCAGCAAATATGGCGAAGTATCAGCGACGAAGTAGCATTATTGGTAGCATTTTGAGTGTTTTTGAGGGCAAAAAATGCGTAAGTCTCTGAAATTCAGCAGTCCCCGTAGTTCAACGGATAGAACAAGGGTTTCCTAAACCTTAGATGTGGTTTCGATTACCGCCGGGGACACTTCTCTTGTTAAGGAGATAGAGATTGCTTGTTCCAGGTTCCAGTTTTTTTGTCGCGTCTCTTCAAGCGCGAGGATCGCACTTGCCCAGTTACCAGGCGACCATGTTTTGCTGGATGGCTACCGGGGCCGCAGCGGGGAGTGCGGACATGGGGAACGGGGTGTCGATGATCTGGACCCTGGCACCTACGCCGATGGTGTTGTAGAGGTTGACGATATCGACGGAACGCATGCGGATGCAGCCGAAGCTGGCTGGTCTGCCGATGTTCCGCTCCTCGGGGGTGCCGTGGATGTAGATGCAGCGGCCGTAGGCGCGGCAATTACCGGCTTCCAGACCGCTGAGCCAAAGGATGCGGGTGACGATGGGATCGCGGCCGGGGGCATTGGGAGGCAGGACTTCACCGGTGAAACGGCGGCTCTTCATGACACCGCCTACGGGGGTATAGTCGCCGATTTTCCTTTTTACCTCAAGGTCGCCGAGTGGTGTGGCGTAGCTCCCGGGACGATCGCCAGTGCCGTATTTTGACGTGGAGACGTAATACTCGGCGATGGGCTGTGAGTCGTTATAAAGGACCATCTTCTGGTCGGGGACGCTGATCACGATTTTGTGATGGGTGTCCTTGTGAGCGCAGGAGACGAGCAGCCATGCCGAGAGGCAGAGTGCAAACGTTGATTTGCTGAATGGCGACCGCATGGATGTAGGGTATGATCGTCCAAGTGGAGCAAGAGGCAAGTGTTTTTCAGTGTTTGACACATTCATCGTGGAACCTTCAGCCGGGCAGGATGAAGGTCTGGCCGATTTCGGTGAGGGCGATGCGGTGGGGTTCGTCTTGAAGGGCTTTCTGGAAACGCTGGATGGGTTCGGTCATGGGTTCCCAGCTCAATTTGAATGTCTGGTGATGGATGGGCATGAGGTATTTCGCGCCGGCCATGTTTGCCATTTCGATGGCTTCCTCGGGGGTGCAATGACTGGTGACCCATGGGTGGTAGGCGCCGATGGGGGCGAGCATGAGGTCGATGGGTTTTTCCGTGCGGAGTTTCTTGAAGAGCGGGGTGAAGGCGGTATCGCCGGTGATGCAGATACGGTGGCCATTTCGCTCGAGGAGATAACCGTTGAAACCGCGATGATCATCGTGCTGCATGCGGGCGCCCCAGTGGCGGACCTGGAAGGCTGTGACTTTTACTTCACCGGCGGCGCTATCGACGCTGATGGTGTTGTCCCAGTCGAGTTCGATGATTTTTTTGAAGCTGATGCCTTTGAGCAGATCGGCAGTGGCTTTTGCGGTGACGACGGTGCAGTTGCGGTCCAGCTTCCGGAGGGAGGGGAGGTCGAAGTGGTCCATGTGGGCGTGGGAGAGCAGGACGAGATCGATGCGGGGGAGTTCGCCGATTTCCAAGGCGGGGTGGACGTATCGTTTCGGGCCGATGGTGAATGGCGGGATACGGATGCCGACGCGGGCGCCGAAGACGGGGTCGGTGAGGATGTTTACCCCGTAGAAATTGATGAGGACCGTGGAGTGGCCGAGCCAGGAGGCGGTGAGGGCGTCGTCCTTCCACTGGCGGGGATCGGGTTTATGCGGGGCGGGCTCGATGTTGCGGGTGCAATCGGCGCAGAGCTGGCGGAAGATGCGCCATGGGAGGCGAGGGAGGCGATTTTTCAGGCGGGACCACTTTGAGGTTTGATGCACTTATGCATGTAGATGCTTTTGGCTGGTGTTTCAAATGGTGTTGTGAATATTTTACAAGCGTTATGCGTTCAAAAATTATTCTACTGATTAGTTGCATCATCCTCGCTGCCTGCGCAGGAGAGGACATCAAGGAAACGGGCATCACGCGCGAGCGGGCCATTTCCATAGCCAAGACGAACTGCAAGGAATATCCGGACCGCTTCTCCTTTGTGGACAAGGCGGAGTGGATTCCCGAGAAACATTTCTGGGCTGTGGAGCTTGCGGATCGCTCGGGGTTCAATGGGAGGACTTACAAGATCAACCGCAAGGGGGAAATCGTGGGGACGCATGAGATCCATGATAACCGCCGGTATAATGACGATGGCGGGCCGGGGCCGTACCGCGGCGGCTGGTGGTATTACTAAAATCGTAAGGGGTTTTGGCAGGGATGGGGGATAGCTGATGGTTGGTAAGGGTTGGCAAAGGTTGATTAGCCCTGACAAATGAGGCTCGCTGTTTGGGGCGAAAATTGATTTTTAAAAGCCGTCCGGATTCGGTTCCGGGCGGCTTTTTGTTTTTGGCGTACGTGCCTGAGTGTGGCATGGTGCGGCGGTCAGCTTTTTTTGAAACCATGATTTTAGCGCAACTTTATTATATCCTGGGGTGGGTTTGCTTGATTGCGGGTGGGGTCGGGATTACGGGCAATTTTGTGTCGAGTTTGTACTTTTTGCATCTGCCTGAGGCTGTGGGGGTTGTTGTTGTGGGGCTTGTTTGTTTCGGGCTGGCGGGGATTTGTGATGCGATTGGGAAGATTTCGCTGAATAGCAAGAAGACGGCGGATCTCCTTGAGGCTGTGAAGGATGCGCTGGCGAATACCGACCGGTTGCGGGCGGAAGAGGCGACGAGCATCCGCGATCTGCTGGTGAAGGTGGCGGTGTCTGCGCCGTCGATCATGCCGGCGAGTGTCAATATATCGCCGGCTGCGACGCCGGCTTCGTTCCTTTATTCCAATGACGACACGACCACGCGGGGGCCGTTTTCCATCGAGACGATGCGGGCGATGATCCGCGACGGGGTGATCCGGACGGAGACGCCGGTGGCGCGCGAGGGCTCGGAGGAATGGTTTACGTATGCGGCATTTCCTGAGCTTGTTTGAGTGCATACCCCGATTCTCACCCAGTTCACGCCGGCGCACCGGGTGCTTTATGAAGAGCACTTCCTTGCGACTCTGCCTGCCGGGATCGAGGTGAGGGCGGAGCAGACGGATCTGCCGGGGCCGGGAGATTTTGCGAGCCCGGAGTATCACGCGTGCGTGATGAACAAGCTGCCGATCATCCTGCGTGCGATGGAATCGGCGCGGGATGGCGACACTTTTGTGTGGAGCGATGTGGATATCCAGTTTTTTGATTTTTCGATGCGCGA
>JBAVPB010000061.1:0-3437 GCA_049692655.1 Chthoniobacteraceae bacterium
GCTTTTCGTTTTGTTCGAGCAGGAAAATAATGTCCGCATCTTTCGAAGCCGCAATTTTTACGGGTTGCGGTTCGGTGGCTGGAATCGCCAACCTCCTCAGAAATTCCCCATCGGAAGAATATTCGCGCACTTCGGAAACCGGTCCGTTTTTTACAATCGCCCATGCACCAGTCGTACGATCGTCGCACGAGGCAACCACTGACTCATCCTTAGCAAACACGATTTCATGTGTTTTATCTCCGTCCCGTATGGATGCTTTTCCTTCTGCAATGGATACCCGCGTGTTTGCAGCCGTCTCGAGTTTTGTAAATTTTTCGACGCTTTTGAGAGGATCATTGAATTCTCCCCAAGCCGTGACGTTGTTGCCGTTTGAAATCGTGGGAGCAAGCTCCGTGGAGGGATAGGCCGGAGATTCCGCAACGCGTGTGTGGCCGTCTGCGTCGCAAAGCACATACACCGGTTTCCCGCCTGGTGTCTTCCCTTGCACAATAAAACTGTCCGGGTTGTTCATTTTGTCCGGATTATAAGGCGCGATGGCTGTAATTGTTTTCAGACGCATGGCCATGGCCGTAGGATCATAAATCCAGTCATTCCCTAAAAAGGCAACCCCTTCGAAATCCATCGGGCCGACCATGTAGCCGCGCGCGAGATATTTGCCGGCGGGCATGAGCTTGCCGGAGTCGTCCTTGCCGTCCCAGTAGGTGATGAAGCCGTTGAGGGCGGCGAAGAAATCGGTGGGCTGCGCTTCCTGGTGCAGGACGCGAACCAGTTTCCCGGCGGGATCGTAAATGCCGAGGCTGATGGTGCCGCCTTCCATGGGCGGGGGGACGAACATCAATTGCACGCCACGTTTTTCCGGCGACGGGGTGTCCTCCTGTGCAATGGATGTAATGACGAATGACGAAATCAGAATGACGAACAAGACCACGCTCCTGGCAAAGTTCATTCGGCCTTCGGGCTTCGTCATTCTTTCGTCATTCGTCATTCGAGCTTCGTCATTTATAAATAGTAACGCCAGTTAATGGACGGGAAGATGTTGTCCCGCCATTCACAATTTTTCAGGAAATCTTCGTCGATGTGCTTGCAGCGGACCTGGTCGTAGAGGCGGGTGAAGCGGAGGATGTGGTCCTTGGTGCGCTTGGTGGCGTAGGCCTTGGCGGTGCCGGTTTTCATGAGGAAGGCCCAGTCGCTGGATTGTGCGAGGAGGAGCTCGCGGGCGAGCTGCTTGAGGCCGCGCTCGATGATCTCGGAGGTGTTGTCGATGTTGGCGCGGGCAATCTCGGTCATGCGCTTTGCGGCCATGTGGAGGTGGGGGTAGATCCAGGCGTTGCTTTCATCGAGCCAGACTTCCCAGTAGCCCTTGTGGCCCCAGCTCGATGCGGAGGGGACGACGAGCTGCTGGGTGGAGAAATCCTCAAGGTAACGGGTGGGGGTGGTGAGCCGGAAGGTCTGCTGGTCGTAAACGGATTTGCGGATGAAGAGGTTCAGGAACTCGGGGCCCTCGAACCACCAGTGGCCGAAAAGCTCGGCGTCGAAGGGGCTGATGACGATGGGCTGAAGGTTGGCAAGGGTTGGTAATGCTTGGATCTGGCTGGCGCGGTTGCGCATGAAGTTCTCGGCGTGGGAATCGGCGGCGCCCATGGCCCAGCCGCGGTTGTAGATTTCCTTTTCATGCACGCGGCCGGTGATGCGGTGGTACTTGATGCCGGTGAATTTTTGCGCGCCGTCGGGGGAGAGCCACGGTTTCAGGTATTCCTGCGAGAGGTCGAAGCCGATGTCGCGGTAGAAATCGCGGTAGGCGGGGTCGCCAGGGTAGCCTTCCTCGGCGCTCCAGACCTGGCGGCTCGATTCCCGGTCGCGGGCGAAGGCAGCTGGGCCGGCGGGGGTGAAGCAGGGGGCGTAAATGGCATAGCGCGGGCGCGGATTTCCAAACATCAACCCGTGCGAATCGATGATGAACCAGCGGATATTTGCCTCCTGGAGGATGCTTTCCACGCCGGAGACGTAGCCGCACTCGGGGAGCCAGATGCCGTTTGGGTCGCGCCCGAAGCATTCCCGGTAATGGTCGCGCGCGACGAAAATCTGGGCGCGGACGGCCTGCGGGAAATTCTCCATGAGCGGGAGGAAGCCGTGCGTGGCGGCGCAGGTGATGATCTCGAGTACGCCCTTGTCCTGCAACGCCTTGAAGACGGGGATGAGGTTGCACTTCCAGGTATCGACGAAAAGATTGCGGCAGGTGATGAAGCGCTCGAGGTAGAAGCGGGCGAGCTCGTGGAGCTGGTGCTGGCCCTGGGTGCGGTCGAGCTCGTGTTTCGCGAGGTCGATGGCACGCTCGATGTAGCGCACGTAGCGCTCCTGCAGGAGCGGGTCGAGCAGCATGGAGCAGAGGGTGGGCGTGAGCGACATGGTGAGCTTGAAATCGACGCCATCATCCACCAGTCCGTGCAATACCTGGAGCAGCGGGATATAAGTTTCCGTGATGGCTTCGTAGAGCCAGTCCTCCTCCAGAAATTCCGGATATTCCGGGTGCCGCACATAAGGAAGGTGCGCATGCAGAACCAAAGCTAAATATCCCGTGGACATGGGGGTAAAAGTCGAGTTTTGCCGGTGGATTGTCCAGCGCGGATTGATGGGCGGCGGCGGATCGGGTTTTTTGCGCCCATGCCCCCGCGCCTGTGTTTTTGTTGCCACATTCCGGGCAAAGGCTTTAGATTCCACTCCATGAGTGATTTATGGAAAGGGCTGAACGAAAACGCCCGCGGACAACTTTCGCAACGGGATTACCAATTGAAATCGTTTGCCGGGCGCCTCGGGACTTCCGGCGTCGAGGTGCGGGAGTTGCTCGCCGCCGACCGCCAGACGGCTGATATCGCGAATGCGTGGATCCCGGGCGTGGAGTTTTTTGCGAGGAAGGTCTATCCGCAGCGTCACCGCGGCTTTTTTGGCGAATTTGCGCGGCGCGACGAGGGGGTGCTCGCAAAAATCGGCCTCTGGCCCGCGCAATGGGCGACCGCGCGCACGTTTGCCGGCACGGCGAAGGGGTTTCACATCCACCCGCCATTCATCCCGCAGGAGGAGGAGCCCGGGGCGTGGTTCAAGCGGCTTTTCATCGACGAGGCGGAGAATTACAAGCTGCGTCATTACGATCGCGAGCAGTGGGACGTGATGTTTTTCATCCAGGGGAACGTGGAGATGATACTCGTGGACGAGCGGGTGGGAATGCCGCGCCGCGTGATGCGTTTCATCATCGAGGGGGATGACATGCGCGGGGCGAATAATGCCGCGGTGATCATCCCGCCGGGTGTCGCGCATGCTTTGCGCGCCGAGGGATCGCAGGACATGCTTATGGTGTATGGCACGAGCACGAAATTTGAGCCGACTTTCGAGGGGCGCATCGCGAGCGATGTCGAGAACGCGCCGCTTCCACCGGAGTGGGA
>JBAVPB010000062.1:0-20700 GCA_049692655.1 Chthoniobacteraceae bacterium
TCCACGGGCGGCGCAAATCCTGGCATCCTGCACACGCTGGCGGCGGCTTATGCCGCTGCGGGCCGTTTTCCCGATGCCGTGACGACTGCCCGGCTCGCCCTCGGCTACGCCGGTTCCGATCCCGACAGTGCGCTGGCTGGCGCGTTGCGCAGGGAACTCACCCTTTACGAGGCGGGCTCGCCATTCCGGCAGGCCCCGTAGAAACAAAAGCGGGAGACCGCCGTGGTCCCCCGCTCTGTTTAAGCAAAGTTAATTCACGTTTAGAACCGGAGTCCCACACCCAGCTCGGCTCCCCAGGAGCTCGCCTGGACGCGGGCGCTCGAGAGGCCGTTCGATACGGTGAACGGATCGACATAGTGGTAATTCGCGGAAGTCTCCACGAACCACCGCTTCCTCGAGTCGAGATCCACGATCACACCCAACTGGCCGATCCAGCCGAAGCGGAAGGTTTGTTTTGAATTGCTCGCTACCGCCACGCCGCCGGCTGCGGAGGAGAGATCGGTGTCAAACAGGTTCAGCGTCGGGCCGGTGGAAAGCACGAGATGCACCCGGTCGCACAAATCTTTCGTAAGATCGAAGCCGAGGGTGAAGGTGTGCATGTAAATATTCAACCCGTTGCCCACGATGCCGACCTGCGTGGTGATCGCCTGGGTGGGATTCACGTCGGCGCTTGGGGTGTCGATGAAATTACCGCTCAATCCGGCTGCCGCAGCCCCTGCATTGTAAACCGCGAAGACCGAGCCGGTATGAATTGCCGAAGGGCCATCGACATAAGTGGCATACGTGGTAGCCACATTGTTCACGCCCACGTAGCTCGGGCCCGAGGCGAATGCAGTGGTGAAGGTGTATTGGAAAAACGGACTCAGGTGTACCGTCTTGTCGCTGCTGTCCCACAAATCGTAAGCCAGTTTGATGTATGGCCCGACGGACGTCTCCGTGTCATCGGAACCACCCAGTGGCGTGTAAGTGCGCCCCAGGAAGGTGGCGCTGCCAGCCGTGCCGGGCGTTGCGCCGATGGGAGAAGTCGTGGCCGTGGGAAGCACCTGCGCCGCGGGATTGGAGAAAGTGGTGCTGCCGTTGACGCCGTTGATGGCATCCGCATTGGCACCGCCTGCGCCCACGGATCCGCCGAGCCGGTAAAGCGCGGGATTGGGCCCGCCGCCGTAAACACCGCCGCCCACGCTCGGGTCCGCAGCGCTCAGGATGTTCAACAGGCCGGGGTCGGTGTTGAAAGTGGTTTTGATCGAACTGACCGCCGCACCCATGGAGAGCGACCAGCGCGAAGGGGCTGGCTGTTCCATTGGCACGACTGCTTTTTTCGAATCGTCTTCCTGGCCTGCGTATGCATTGACTGCCAGAATTACTGTTGAGAGGGCGATAGCCCGGCGAACGAGACTCATTTTCATGATTTTGGTTCCTTTGAGGTTTGGGACGTTACGTTGAAAAACGTAGGCACATTGATCATAAATCCGTCCACGATTGTCAAGCACGTAGCGAAATTTGCCACAAAGACAGTTTCTGCCGCTCTCATTCCAGGGCTAATCAACCCTTGCCAACCCTTACCAACCGTCAGGGTTCCCGCATCCCTGCCACTAAGGGGCGTTTCTCACCAGCACCTTGGTCGCGACTTTGTTCCCCGCATCCATCACATAGTACACCACCACTGCCCGACCGCTTTTCAACGACGCAGGTTGCACCGGGGCATCCTGGTCATCCACATACGAGGTCGTCCCGGTGAGCGAAAATGCGATCGGATCCGTCGCGCCGTCCGTCTTGATGTAAATCATCCCGCCGTTGATCCGGGCGATTGTCCCGGTGGCTGTGGTCGAGACCGTCGCCGTTTCCGGGGTGCTTTTCACCACGGCGGTTTGCGCGAGCCCGGATTGCACAGGGACCAACGTCATCAGCCCCAGCACGGTTACACTGCACGAAGTAAGCATTAATTTTTTCATGATATTTGTTTCCTCCTCACGCCATTTTGGGAGCCGGGCGTTCAATCCTGATTCGCTTCTGGTTTGACAAGCGGTTGTATGTGTTGAGCCCTCCTATTTGCGCTCCAGTTCCGTGAGCCGCGCGTCGAGTTCGTAGGCGCAACTGATGAGGCCCAGATGCGTGTACGCCTGCGGAAAATTCCCGAGGTGTTCGCCGCGCGGCCCAAGCTCCTCCGCGTAGAGCCCGAGGTGGTTTGCGTAGCCCATCATCTTTTCAAAAAGGAGGCGCGCCTGGTTCACATCCCCCGACTTCGCAAGGCACTCGATATACCAGAACGAGCAGATGCAGAAGGTGCCCTCGCCCGCCGCCTCGTCCTTCCGCTTCCCGCGTTCGTAGCGGTTCACAAGCGTGTCGTTGATCAGCCGTTTTTTTGTCATTTCCAAGGTCGAGATCCAGTGCGGATCGGTGGGGCCGATGAAGCCGGTGAGCAGCATCTGCAAATTCGCGGCATCCAGGAATTTGGCGCCCTTGTATTGGACGAATGACTTGAGTTTCGGATCCCAGAAATCCTTGAAGATATGCTTGTAAATGATGTCCCGCGTTTTCAGCCACTTCGCCAGCGGGGCAGGGAAGGAACGCCGCCGCGCGAGGCGGATCGCCCGGTCGATCGCAAGCCAGCACATCAACTCGGAGAAGAGAAAGAGTTCGTTGAGCGTGCGCGACTCCCAGATGCCGGCGCCTTTCTCGCGCCAGTTCTCACACACCCAATCGGTCAGCTTTTCCAACTGCTTCCACATCTCATTGGAAATCGGTTCCGCCGAGCTGTCAAAGACATAGGCGCAATTCAGCAACTCCCCGCAAATGTCGATCTGCGATTGCGTGTAAGCGGCGTTGCCGATGCGCACGGGCGAGGCTTTTTGATAGCCTTCAAGGTGTGTCAGTTCCGTCTCGGGCAGCTTGTGCCGTCCGTCGATCCCGTAAAGCACCTGCAACCGGCCCGTCTTCGTGATTTCACCGCAGCGGGCTGCGATCCAGCTCATGAACGCCGTCGCTTCCTCCGTATAGCCGAGCATCATGAGGGAATTGATCGTGAAACACGCATCGCGAATCCATGTGTAGCGGTAATCCCAGTTGGCCCCGCCGCCGGGTTTTTCCGGAAGGCCGAATGTCGCCGCCGCGACCATGGAGCCATTGGGCTGCGATGTCAGCAATTTCAACGTGAGCGCCGAGCGGTTCACGATCTCCCGCCACCGGCCGCGATAGGTGCATCGCGACATCCATTCGCGCCAGAAATTGAGCGTCTCCTTGAATGCCTCGGGGACGAATCCGGAGGACTGGCATTGCGATTCGCAGCCGGGCCCATCTTGCTCTAGCACGAATGAGGCTGTCTCATCCGCGCGCAATGTGAACTCGGCCACAGCCGCGCCGTTCTCGATTTTCAACGGCACCTCGCTCACGAGCCGCAGCGAGGTCTTGTCCTTCCCGAGCGAGGTGAAAGTGACCTCCCTGGCACCCTTTTTCACCGCGCGATGCTTCGTCCGGGCGTAGTCAAATTTCGGCTGGCAGATCATCCGGAAGCGTACGGTCCCACGAATCGTTTTGGCGCGGCGGATCACCTGCTGGAGCGTGTCTTCGCGTTTGATCGGCATGAAATCCGACACCTCGGCCATTCCATCCGCATGCAGGAAACGGGTCAGCAGAATGCACGAGTCCGGCAGATAAAGCTGTTTTTGATCAGGATTGTCAAAGACCGGGCTGATCTGGAAGTGACCCCCGTTTTTATCGTCCAGCAGCGAGGCGAAGATCGTCGGCGAATCGAAATTTGGAAAGCACATGAAATCGATCGCCCCGTCCATGCCGACCAATGCCGCGGTACGCAGGTCGCCGATGACGCCGTGATTCTCAATGGGTTGATAGCTCATCTATTCCTTTAATCGGTTTTAACAACGGTTTTGCGGGGGATTATTCTCGTTTTTACTCTGGCGCGCCTTGACTGGCCTTGACGGTTTTTAAATTCCTGGTTCCGGGTTCAAAATTTCGAATTGCCTGCTGCAGCGGTTTGGCCGCCACTTGATTTCATTTTTTAGTCCATTCCGGCTTGATTTACCCTGATGGCGGGGGAAAGAAATCCAGCTTGGGCATGACATTCTCACAGGAGAAAACACGGCTTTGGGGTTTCATAGAAGAGAACAGGTTTTGGGTTCGTTTGAGTTTGTTCGGAAAAAATGTGTTATAAGGGATAGGATTGCCGCCAAGGTTGCGAAGAATCCGAAGGACAGGCATGAAAATACGCCTCATCATGATCTCAATATTACAAAAATCGTTCGAGAATGCAAGAAAAATGTTAGTTTTTAGTAATGAGACTGAGTCTCTTTTAGGAAACTGATTTGAGGAGGGCTTTTCTTAAAATTTAAAGATGTCATCATCCCGATCACTGGGGAACAACCGGAGGGGGCCTGTTCTGCGATTCTGTTGGCACCAAACCTATAAATAGATTTTTGAACGATGGAACATGGATTGAAGGCCGCGACGATGGATGAATTGCTTCCGCAGGGGGCGGAGATTGTGGAGGGAGGTGTGCGCTATCGCATCTGGGCTCCCGATAAACAGGAGGTGGAAGTGGAGGTGACGAACTCTTTCACCGGCCGGCGGAAAATCGTGAAGCTCCTTCCGGAAGAAGAGGGCTACCATGCGGTTTTCGATCAGTTCGGGGTTGCCTGCGACACTTATCAATACCGGTTTGGCGGCGAGGCGGTGTTTCCAGATCCTGCCTCGCGGTGGCAGCCGGACGGGGTGCATGGCAGGTCGATGATCATCGATCCCCGCAAGTATGAATGGAAGGATGAGGGCTGGCAGCGGCCGCGTTTCCGCGACCTGGTGTTGTATGAGCTGCACATCGGCACGTTCACCGGGGAGGGAACGTTTTCCTCCGCGATCGCGAGGCTTCCCTACATCCGCAGCCTGGGCGTGAATGCGATCGAGATCATGCCCGTCGCCGATTTTCCCGGGGACCGGAACTGGGGGTATGACGGGGTCGCGCTTTTCGCCCCGGCGCGGTGCTACGGGAGTCCGGATGATCTGCGCGCCCTCGTGGATGCCGCCCACGCGCTCGGCCTCGCGGTGGTGCTCGACGTCGTTTACAATCACTTCGGGCCCGATGGCAATTACCTCAATGCCTGCAGCCCGTATTATTTCACCAAGAGCCACAAGACGCCATGGGGGGACGGCTTCAATTTTGATGGCGAGCAGAGCGGGCCGGTGCGGGCATTTTTCATCTCGAACGCCACCTACTGGCTGCGGGAGTTCCACATCGACGGGTTGCGGCTTGATGCCACGCATGCACTCATCGATGACTCGCCGACGCACATCCTCGAGGAAATCACGGACGCCGTGCATGCGCATGGGGGTTACGTTTTTGGCGAGGATGAGAGGAACGACGCAAAGCTCATCACCCGCAAGCCGAAAGGCTACGGGATGAATGCCGTGTATGCCGATGACTTCTGCCATACCGTGCAGATCGCGCTCGACGATCTCCGGTTTGTGGAGGATTTCACCGGCAGCACCGAGGAACTCGCCGACGAGCTCACCCACGGATGGCACTACCGGGGACAGGAGAGCAAGCGCAGGGGAAAACCCCGCGGCACGGATAGCAACCACCTCGCGCCGGAACATTTCCTCTTCAGCGTCACCAACCACGACCAGGCCGGGAACCACGCGCTGGGCCTGCGGCTGAACCACATCGCCACGCCGGAAGGCTACCGCGCGGCCAGCGCGCTCCTGCTGCTGGCGCCCTACACGCCGCAGATCTTCATGGGGCAGGAGTGGGCGGCCACCACGCCGTTCCAGTATTTCACCGACCACAAAGGCGATCTCGGGCGCGCCGTGAGCGAAGGGAGGAGGAAGGAATTTGCGAGATACAAGGACTTCAAGGATGTGAAAAACATCCCCGATCCGCAAAGCCCGGACACGTTCCTGAAATCGAAACTCGACTGGGCCGAGCCCGACCAGCCGTCGCACGCGGAAACGCTCGCGCTCTATCGAGAATGCCTGAAGCTCCGCATGAGCGACCCTGTTTTCCGTCCCGATGGACGCGAAAACTGGAAGGTCGCGAACCTCGGCATGCTGGCGTTGCATTATCGCGACGATGCCGACTGGCTCATACTCGCCGATTTCACCGGCGACCATCATCTCTCGCTCACCGAGGAGGAATTCAGCACCCTCCGCACCGGGAAAAACTGGACACTGGTTTTCTCCACCAACGAGGTGCGATTTGGCGGCGACGGGCGGAAAAGCTTTGATGAAGAGAGCGAGGTCGTGATTTTAAAACAGCCCGAACTGCTCGTTTTGAAATCCGCATAGATGAAGACTGCCGCGCAAATCCCCACAGCCACATATCGCCTGCAGTTCAACAAGGAATTCACCTTTGCCCAGGCGCGGGCCATCGTACCGTACCTGCACGCGCTTGGCATCAGCCACGTTTACGCATCGCCCTATTTCACCGCGGGACCGGGGAGCATGCACGGCTACGACATCTGCGACCACAATTCGCTGAACCCCGAGGTGGGAACACGGGAGGAATACGATGCTTTCGTGGAGGAACTCCACCGGCACGGCATGGGGCAGATCGTCGATTTCGTGCCGAATCACATGGGGATAGCCACTCCCGTAAACACCTGGTGGATGGACGTGCTGGAGAACGGGCCGGCATCACATTTCGCCTCGTATTTCGACATCGACTGGCACCCGATCAAGAACGACCTGGAGAACAAGGTGCTGCTGCCGATCCTTGGCGACCAGTATGGGCGCGTGCTGGAGCGGGGGGAATTCTCCATCGCATTTGAGGCAGGGGCGTTTTCACTGCATTACTTCGAGACCAAACTTCCGCTTTCGCTGCCGACCTGCGTGACGCTGCTCAATCCCGTATTCGAAAAAATCAACGCGCATGGCAACGGTGATGCGGCTGCCGCCACCGAGTTGCAAGGCATCATTGCCGGTCTTGACCTGCTGCCCTCGCCGACAAGCACCGATGCCGAAGTCGTGATGCGATTCATGCGGGAAAAAGAAGCGCTCACCCGGCGTCTCGCGAAACTTTGTGACGAAACCCCGTCCGCCGTGCGCGAGGGGATCGGGGAATCGGTCCGCGCCATCTCCGGCACCGCCGGAAATCCGCGCAGCTTCGACGCGCTCGACGCGATATTGAATGCCCAGCACTACCGGCTCAGCTACTGGCGCGTGGCGGCGGAGGAGATCAATTACCGCCGGTTTTTCGATATCAATAACCTTGCCGCGATCCGCATGGAATTGCCCGAGGTCTTCGATTCCACGCACCGTTTTATTTTTGACCTCGTTGAGTCCGGAGCGATCAACGGTGTGCGCATCGACCATGTGGATGGCCTGTGGCTGCCGCGCGAGTATCTCGAGAAACTGCAGCAGCGTGCCACAAAAATCCTGAACGCGCCCGAGGGGAGCACGCCGCTGTACCTGCTCGTGGAAAAAATACTGCTCGGGGACGAGCGGTTGCGCGGCGACTGGCCCGTGCATGGGACCACCGGCTATGATTTTGTGAACGAGGTCACCGGCCTGCTCGTCGATTCCGCGCCGGAGAAATCCTTCACCGAAACCTATGCGAAATTCACTGGCATCACGCAGCGTTTTGACGAGATCGCATGGCAGAAAAAAGAGCTCGTGATGGACCTCTCGCTCGCCAGCGAGATGAACATGCTCGGCCACATGCTGGACCGGCTTTCGGAAAAGAACCGGTGGTATCGCGACTTCACGCTGAATGCGCTCACGCTTGCCGTGCGCGCGATCATCGCCAGCTTTCCAGTCTATCGCCCGTACATCGCGCCGGGCGAGGAGACGAGCGCGGCCGACCGCGAGGCGATCCTGCTGGCAGTGCGGAAAGCAAAGCGGAGGAACCCCGGCATCGAGCGGTCGATCTTTAATTTCCTTGGGGAAGTGCTGCTGATGAAATTCCCGGAGAACATCGACGACGAAGCGCGGGATGAGCACATGCACTTCGTGCTGAAGCTCCAGCAGTGCGCCGGGCCGGTGATGGCCAAGGGCGTCGAGGACACTGCGTTTTACATTTACAACCGGCTCACCGCGCTGAATGAGGTGGGGGGAGAGCCGGAGCGGTTTGGCATGGCGCCCGCGGTATTTTTTGAGCGCAGCGCGGCGCGGCTGAAGGAGCATCCGCATGCGATGCTCGCCACCACCACGCATGACACCAAGCGGAGCGAGGATGCGCGGGCGCGGCTTGCTGCGTTGAGCGAATTTCCCGCCGAGTGGAGGAAATCGCTGCGCCGCTGGCAGTCGATCAACCGCCGATTCAAGCGCCAGGTCGAGGGGGAGTGGGCGCCGGATGCCAATGAGGAGTATCTTTTTTACGAGACCCTGCTCGCCGCATGGCCGCTTGAGCCGCTTACGACAGAAACCCGCCCCGCTTTTGTCCAGCGCATGCAGGATTACATGCTCAAGGCGATGAAGGAGGCGAAGATCAACACGAGCTGGATCCAGCCCAATGAGGAATGGGAAAAGGCCGTGACGGAATTTGCCGGGAAAGCATTGAACGACAAGGTAAACCGTTTCGGGAAAGACTTCGAGCCTGTCGCTGCGCAGATCTCGCAGGTGGGGCTTATTAATTCGCTGTCGCAGCTCGTGCTCAAGGCGACGCTTCCCGGCATGCCGGATTTCTACCAGGGGTGCGAGTGCTGGGATTTCAGCCTTGTCGATCCCGACAACCGCCGCCCGGTCGATTACGAGGCGCGCCGGCAAATGCTCGGAGAGCTCGAAGGGGCGCAGGCCGGCGAGCTTTTTGAGCAGTGGCAGGATGGGAGGATCAAGCTGCTCATTACCCGCGCATTGCTCACGTTCCGACGAGACAATCGCGATCTCTTTGAGAACGGGGAGCTTGTGCCATTGCAGGCGAATGGTGCATTCGCGGATTCGTGTGTTGCGTTTTTGCGGCGGCTGGAGAACCAGTCATTGCTCGTGGTCGTGCCGCGGCTCAGCCGGAACGTCGGCTTGCCGCCGGTGGGGACGGCATGGCGGGATACTGCGATTGAATTGCCTGCTGATCTCGGCGGTCTGCCGATGCGCGATCTTTTCACTGGCGAGAAATCGCGGCCCGAGGAAACGCAACTGCGTGTAGCGACGATGTTAAACGAATTGCCGGTGGCTGTTTTTACGATCTAAAAATCCTTCCCCTCCTGAACGTGCCATGCGCTTTATCTGGCAATCGAGGGAGGATTGTATCGCCCTTACAGGGCTGGAGGAATTTCAGGAATGTTATTCCCGGGGCTTCACCCCGGGCTATCACATTACACCCCGTTGGGGCTGGGAACAAAGTGCGTGACACTCCCTGAAAACAATAACCCGTTATTTTTTGCCAGGCGTTTCGGTGAACACAAGTTTTCCCGGCTCAAAACCGAGCGTAACTGGAGCATCCCCCAAGAGTCGTTTGATCGCCTCAAGCATGGTAATGTCTTTTGCGTCTATTGTCACAAATCGATGGAGCGTTGATTTCGCCAGTTTGTAATCAAAAGTAAAATCGGTTTTTGGTCCGAACTCCATATCGGCATCACGGTGTCTCTGATCGATGAAATTGAGAGCCTCTTCGAGAGTAGTGGGCTTTTCACAGTGGAGTCGTGGAACCACAAAATGTGAGACAGTATAAACAATATCGCATGGCCGGGCCGGGGTGAGCGGTTCAGCATCGCATCTGATTGCACAGGCGCATAATATGCACCCCATCAAAAAATAATTACACGCCTCTTGTTGAGGAAAAAGTGAAGTAGTGTTGCTGTTTTGTTGGGATTGAATTGCATCCGGTTTATGGTTATCACTATTTGCCGGTTGTCACTATGCCATTTATGAAAACGGACTTTTCTTCAAAATCCCGATGGTATGAGGCGCTTCGAGACTTGTCGCAAATGTGGGTGACCGGCTGGAGGATTCTCGGTAAAACTCTCCTCGCCTATTTCATCGTTTCTCTTTGGCTCGGACTTCTGGGTTTCTTCGCATCCGTGGCCGAGGCGTTGTGCAAGGCGCATAGTTCGTCGTGGTATGTGGTTGGGACGCTCTTTGTTTTGTTCGGTGTGTTCGTTTATCTACCTCTGACTTTTTATGTCGCGGCCTCGTGGATCGGTTTCTGTCCCCGTGTAGAGGATGTCAGCGACGTGGGGATTGATTCCTAGCTCATCTATCCCCCTATGCGAACAACCGCGACAACCTGTTCTTTCTGCGGGAAATCCCATGCCGAGGTCCGGAAGCTAGTAGCCGGGGCGGGAGTTTTTATTTGCGATAGCGGCATCCTGACCTGCAAGGGAATCCTCGATAAAGAACTCGGAGAAAATGGTGTTTACTCGGGGCCAAAGCCAGAGCCCAGAGCGACGGGACCATACACCATTGAATATCGCAGATTTCATGGAGATGGCAGCGGCACCGACAGCTCTTTGCGGCAGGCATCGGATTTTTGCAGCACTATCGAGCCGCAGAAACTTGTGAGTATTTCGTTGTCTGAGGACAACTCCGTGGTTGTATGGTTCCGGCCTTGACGGGCTTTGGAATTTTCATGCTTACCTATCCTAAATGGCTGTTGCACCTCGAAGGGTTGGTCGTGCTTGTAGTTGCGGTGATGGTTTATCACGGGCTCGGGGCCTCGTGGTGGAAATTTGCTCTACTCCTCCTCGTGCCCGACATTTTCATGGCTGGGTATTTTCTCGGAAACAAACCCGGAGCGGCGGTGTATAATGCAGGCCACACTTATGCAGCGCCGTTTTTGCTCTGGATGGCGTTTTTCTTCATGCATATGAACTCCTTGTTTTTCATTCCTGTGATCTGGGTTGCGCATATCGGGTTTGACCGGCTGCTTGGATATGGCTTGAAGTATCCGGGTGCGTTTAGAGAAACGCATCTCGGCAAGGTATGAATGTTGGTTTGGACAAAAGTTGAAAATGAAGACGCTTCCCGTTTATTTATTTCTGTTCCTGATCCTTTCCGTGATTCCTGCCGAAGCGGTGGAGGAAGTGATCAGCGGGAGCGTGAGCTATAACACCAGCGATCCTACGAACACGGACATCGCAAACTGGACGACGGGGTGGGGCGCGAGCGGGATCACGGGGTGGAATTATGTGGGAGAAGTCATCAATGCGAGTGGGACGGCGAGCGGCGTTTACCTGGGAAATGACTGGGTGATCACCGCCGGGCATGTGGGCTCGGGGACTTTTTCGCTGAGTGGATCCAACTATATCATGGTGCCGGGCTCGGCCCAGGGGATCACGGTAAGCGGGACCCCTGCGGATCTGACGTTGTTCCAGATCACCACGGCGCCTGTGCTGCCATCGCTCACCATCTCCTCCACGGCTCCTGCGCACCTCACTGGATTCCATTCCGGCGACCAGGTGGTGATGATCGGGTATGGTGGTAACCAGGGTGAGACCTGGGGGATGAATACGGTCACATCCGGAAGCGTGTCGGTCACGATCGCGGGTTATCCTTATACCACCACGGATTTTGAGACCGCCTTTGGCACCACCACGAGGGGCAGCAATAGCGCTACAAACAATGCTGCATTTGTCCTGGGAGATTCTGGTGGCGGGGATTTTGTCTATGATTCTTCAACCGGCACTTGGGAACTGACGGGTATCAACGAGGCGATTGATACGGGGACTAACGGCTACATGGTCGAGCTGGGCGTTTATGCGTCGCAGATCGACAACATCACGGCGGTGCCGGAGCCGTCTTCGTTTGCGCTGCTTGGCATTGGCTGCGTGGCGCTGCTTTGGTGGGGGGTGCGGGTTCCCTTGCGCAAGCGCCGAGGGGAGTGGACAAAGTGAATTTTAAATATGATATCAGTTTCGATGACAAAATTTATAGGCGGTCTTGTGGTTGTGTTTGCACTCGCATCCGGCATCTGCCATGCGCTGCCGAATGATCGCAAGAGCTTTGCCGACGGGCTTGCCGAGGCGAGGAAAGATAAAAAGGTGCTGGGTGTTTATTTCGACAACCCGACTTCCGGTGAATGTCTTTTGCTCAAGCTGAAATTGATCGGGACGGACCGCTTTGAGGCGCTGACGAAGGGGGACCTGGTTTATCTCATGATCCAGGACCGGGGAACCAGCACGACGGGAGACAGATTGCTGGGGGATGAATATCTGCAGCTCGAAAATTATCTCAAGGTCACTACATTCCCGACATTTGTGCTGTTTACATACGATGGAAAAATGATCGATCGCATCGAGGGATTCAATGCGCAGGACGACGGGCATGGGGACAAGTATTTTGACCGGCTGCAGACCGCCATTGCGAATGCGAAGGCGCAGGTCGCCGCAAATCCCGGGGCTGTGCCGGGCAAACAGGGCGTGAATCTTCTCGCGGCCGCGCAGGAGGCCGCCGCGCAGGTCCGCATCTACGAGGGAGACGTCACTTTTCTTTTTCCGGATGGGGCGAAGCTGATCTCGCACCGCACTATCCAGGTCACGAATGATCCCACGGCGGTGAAGCTGGATTGCACCGATTTTTTTGAAAAAGAGCCGCTGAAGAAATTTGTGTCCAAGCTGGTGATGATCGGTGTCACCAAGGGGAATACATTCACCTCCACGAACCAGGCGTGCGTGAAGTCGGACTTTGACCAATGGCTTTCGGAAAACATCAAGGTGGAGTTTTCCGCGGATGGCGCGACGGCGGCGCTGACTTCGGTTTACCATAACAAGACCGGGGATGTGCTCGGATCCGGGGTGTTGAAGCTGGAGCCGTGAAGAGCCCGTGCTGCGTAAAGATGCGCGGCTTTACCCTTGCCCCTTAAAGCATAGAGTAGGGCGTCCTTTTTCTATGAAACTGACCGGTGTCCGTTCCTTCATCCTGATTGCACTGGGAATCCTCGCGCTGGGGATTGGCGCTGTTGTCTTTTATCAGGGCCCCGGGAATGAGATGTATATGTCGCATGCGCATTGCTATCTCTTCAACCGGAAGCTGATCATGCTGCATGGGTGGTCGGACATGTTGATCGGGCTCTCCTATGTCTCCATTTCCTGCACGCTCCTGTATCTTGTATTCCGGTCGCGCCGGGAATTGCCGTTTCACTGGATGATGCTCGCCTTTGCGACGTTCATCATTGCCTGCGGGATGACGCATTTCATGGAGGTGTGGACGCTCCAGGCCGAGCATCCGCGCTACTGGCTCTCGGGCTGGGTGAAGGTGGTCACGGCGATCGCATCGCTCACCACGGCGGTCCTGTTGCCGCCGCTGGTGCCGAAGATCCGGGCGCTGCTGCTCTCCGCGCGCATGGCGATCGAGCGCAAGGCGGCGCTGGAAAAGGCGTATATTGAATTAAACGATATTTACACCAAGGCGCTGGCCGCCATGCCTGACAGTGAGATGGCCCAGGCGGACCGGGTTTCCAAGGAGGCTTATGGCAACGGTAGTGAGTTTCCCCTTGATCTCGCGGTGATGGCCAAAAGGGTGACGCTGCATGCGCAGGAGTTGGAGCGGGCAAGGCAGCAGGCGGAAGCAGCGAACCGCGCGAAGGATGAATTCCTGGCGGTGCTGAGCCACGAACTCCGCACGCCGCTGACGCCCGCGCTCGCCTCGGCGAGCTACCTCGAGAGCGCGACGGATATTGATCCCGCGGAATTGCGCCAGGCGCTCTCCCTGATCCGGCGTAATATCGAACTCGAGGCGCGTCTTGTGGATGACCTGCTCGATATTACGCGGATCAGCAAAGGGAAGCTGGAGGTGCATCATTCCACCATCGACCTGCACGAGACGGTGCATCACGCCGCGGATATGTGCCGTTCCTCGGCGCTGAACAAGCAGATCGATCTGACAGTCGATGCCGGTGCGGCGGAACATTATGTGCGGGGGGATGGGGCGCGGCTGGCGCAGGTGTTCTGGAACCTGATCCTGAACGCGGTGAAATTCACGCCGGCAAATGGCCGCATCACACTCCGGACATCGAATCCGAAGGCGGCCATCGTGCGAGTGGAGATCTCCGATAGCGGGATCGGGATCGCGCCGGAAATGCTGTCGCGGATTTTTGAGCCGTTTGAACAGGGGGAGAAAGCGCTTTCCCGGAATCTCGGCGGCGTGGGGCTCGGCTTGAGTATTGCCAAGGCGCTGGTCGAGGCGCATGACGGAAGCATCACTGCCCGGAGCGACGGGAAGGACAAGGGGGCCACGTTTATCATCGAGCTTGCCACGATCGCGCCCAAGGTCGCGGTGAGGAAGTCCGGCGATCCATCGCCTGCCACGGCTACGCAGAGGTCGCTGCGGATCCTTGTTGTGGAAGACCACGAAGACACCCGCAGCGTGCTGAGCCGGATGCTGGGCCGGTGGGGGCATGTGGTCGAGTCGGCGGCGACGGTGACGGAGGCGATGGAGATTGCGGTGAGATTCGAGACGGAATTGCTTATCAGCGATATTGGACTGCCTGATGGGACGGGGATGGAGCTGCTGGGGAAACTGCACAGGGAGCGGAATTTTCCGGCGATTGCGATGTCGGGGTATGGGATGGAGTCGGACCTGGAGCAGACCAGGCTCGCGGGGTTTTTGGCGCATTTGATCAAGCCGATCGCTGCGGAGCGGTTGAAGGAAACGATCGCGCATTTGTTTCCGGGGTAAGGCCGGTTTGGCAGGGATGCGGGATCGCTGATGGTTGGTAAGGGTTGGCAAGGGTTGATTAGCCCTGGCGGAAACGGGGTCATAAAAGACGCAAAAAAAGATTTGTTTGACTTTTGAGACGACCGTCTTACTTTGGATGCCATGAAACGCATTGATTCCCGTGAACAGCTCCTGAATGCAGGGGTTGCGGCATTGCATTCCAAGGGCTTTAACGGTTGCGGGGTGCAGGAAATCACCGAAACAGCCGGGGTGCCGAAGGGATCGTTCTATAATTACTTCGAGAGCAAGGAAGCGTTCAGCGTCGAGGCGCTGGAGCATTACTGGGAAGGGGTGGCACGGAGGAATCTCGCGGTGCTGAGCGACGAAAGCATGCCGGCGCTGGATCGGCTGAAGGCGTTTTTTTCACAAAGGGCCGACGTGCATGCGCAGGGGCATTACGAGCGCGGCTGCATGCTGGGGAACCTGGCTACAGAGGTAACAGGGCAGAGCCGGCTGGTACGTGACCGTCTCGCGGGGATGTTTGCGGGGTGGACCAAGGTGCTTGCGAACTGCATCCGCGATGCCAAGGAATCCGGGGAGATCGATACTGACCTGGATGCGCAGACGCTGGCTGAATTTCTCGTGAATGCCTGGCAGGGGACTGTCGCGCGGGCGAAGGTGGACCGGGATTCCTGCGCCATGGACCAGTTCACGAAGGTTGTTTTTTCGACATTACTCGTCAAACAGAGTGAGAAAAGTTCCGGGAAGGAACTGGCGGCTGCCATTTCCTGAGTTGCCATGAAAACCCACAAGCACAACCTCACTTTCAAGCCAATTTCTGAGACGACCGGTCATATAAAACAATTATTTTACGTAACCTATATTAAATATTCCCTATGTGGATCGTCCAATTAGCCCTTCGCCGTCCCTACACCTTCATCGTAGCGGCTTTGCTGCTCCTGATTCTGAGTCCCATCGTCATTTTGAGGACGCCGACGGACATTTTCCCGAATATCAACATCCCGGTGGTGAGCATCGTGTGGCAGTATTCCGGGCTTTCCGCGAAGGATTTTGAAGGCAACATCACCTATCCCTACGAGCGGGTGCTGACGACCACCGTCAACGACATCGAGCACATCGAGAGCCAGTCGTTGAAGGGCATTGCCGTCATCAAGGTATTCTTCCAGCCCAGCGCCAGGCTCGATACCGCGCTGGCCCAGGTGACCGCCGTTTCGCAGACCGTGCTGAAGGGCATGCCCGCGGGGACGACCGCGCCGTTGATCATCAGCTACAATGCTTCCAGCGTGCCGATCCTGCAGCTTGGCCTGAGCAGCGCCTCGCTCTCCGAGCAGCAATTGAACGACAGCGCGATGAACTTCGTGCGGCCCCAGCTTGCCACGGTGCCCGGCGCGGCGATTCCATGGCCTTACGGCGGGAAAATCCGGCAGATCACGGTCGATCTCGATTTGAACCAATTGAACGCGCACGGGGTTTCTCCCAATGATGTCTCCAACGCCATCAACGCGCAGAACCTGATCCTGCCCGGCGGCACCGCCAAGATCGGCGAGTTCGAATACGATGTCGAAATGAACGGCAGGCCACTGGTTGTGCAGGAGCTGAACGATCTGCCGATCAAGGTGGTGAACGGAGCAGTGGTCTATATCCGCGACGTCGGGCATGTGCGCGACGGTTTCCAGGTGCAGACAAATATCGTGCGGCAGGACGCGCAGCGCGGTTCGTTGTTGTCCGTGTATAAAACCGGCAGCGCATCCACGCTCGACATCGTGGCGCAGATCAAGGCGGCATTGCCGAGGATCGCAGCCACGCTGCCGCCGGAGTTGCGCATCCAGCCACTGTTCGACCAGTCACTTTTCGTGCGGGCCGCCATTGAAGGCGTGGTCAAGGAAGCCGTCATCGCGGCCCTCCTCACTGCGGCGATGATCCTTCTTTTCCTCGGTAACTGGCGGCATACGCTGGTGATCGCGATTTCCATCCCGCTATCCATCCTGGCGGCGATCGTCATCCTCAGCGCGCTGGGGGAAACGATCAACATCATGACCTTGGGCGGGCTTGCGCTCGCGGTGGGTATCCTTGTCGATGATGCGACGGTTGAGATCGAGAACATCGACCGCAACCTCGCGCAAGGGAAGGAATTGAAGCAGGCGATCCTCGACGGCGCGCAACAGATCGCGGGGCCGGCGTTTGTTTCCACGCTTTGCATATGCATCGTGTTCGTGCCGATGTTTTTCCTCGCGGGTGTCGCGCGGTATCTTTTCGTGCCGCTGGCGGAAGCGGTGGTGTTTGCGATGTTGTCCTCCTATGTGCTGTCGCGGACGCTGGTGCCGACGCTGGTGATGTATCTGATGCGCAATCACCTCGACCACGGCCATGGCGGAAACCCGGCGACATTCTTCGGGCGGTTCCAGATCGGCTTTGAGCGCGGGTTTGAGCGGATGCGGCAGTCTTATTGCGGCTGGCTGGAGACCTGCCTGGTTTTGCGCTGGAGATTCATCACCATCTTCTTCCTTTGCTGCGTGCTGTCGCTTGGGCTGCTCGGCACGGTGGGGCAGGACTTCTTCCCGACAGTCGATGCCGGGCAATTCCGCCTGCACATGAGGGCGCGGACGGCGACACGCATCGAGGAGACGGCGAACCTCGCCGACCAGGTGGAGAAAGTCATCCGCAAGGAGATTCCCGCGGAGCAATTGACGAGCATCCTGGACAATATCGGGCTGCCGTACAGCGGCATCAACACTTCCTACAGCAACAACGGCACGGTGGGGACCGCGGACGCGGAAATCCTGGTGTCGCTCAATGCGGAAAAACACTCGCCCACGGCGGATTTCGTCGCAAAACTCCGCGAGGAACTGCCCAAGCGGTTTCCAGGCGTGGAATTCTTTTTCCAGCCGGCGGACATCGTGAGCCAGATCCTGAACTTCGGACTTTCGGCGCCGATCGACGTGCAATTCATCGGCAAGGATTTCGACGGTAACATGGCCGTCGCCAAGAAAGTCGCCGACAAGATGCGGCTGGTGCCCGGCGCAGTGGATACGCATATCCATCAATTGATCAACCAGCCGAAATTCCAGCTCGTGGTGGACCGCAGCAAGGCGGACGAACTCGGCCTCACGGAGCGCGACGTGGCAAACAGCGTGCTGGTGGCGCTCAGTTCCAGCGCCCAGGTTTCACCGGCCTTCTGGCTGAACCCGCATAACGGCGTGAACTACAACCTCGCCGTGCAGGGATCGCAATACCACATCTCCGACCTGCAGGATCTGTATGACCTGCCGATCAACAGCGCGAACGGATCGCCGAGCCAGTTGTTGATCAACCTGGCGCAAGTGAAGCGCATGGAAGGCCCGGCGGTGATTTCGCACTACGATGTGCAGCCCGTGATCGATATCCTGGCCAGTGTGCAGGGGCGCGACCTCGGCGGCGTGTCGCGTGAAATCCAGAAGATCGTGGATGATGCCAAAAAGGATCTGCCGCGCGGAACCACGGTGGTCATCCGCGGCCAGGTGCAGACGATGAAGCATTCGTTCATCGGGCTCGCGGCCGGCCTGGTGTTCTCCATTGTGCTGGTTTACCTGCTGATCGTCGTGAATTTCCAGTCGTGGGTTGAGCCGTTCATCATCATTACGGCATTGCCCGGCGCGCTTGCGGGCATCTCGTGGATGCTGTTCGTGACCGGTACCACGTTGAGCGTGCCCGCGCTCATGGGCGCGATCATGTGCATCGGCGTTGCCACGGCGAACTCGATCCTTGTGGTCACGTTTGCCCGCGAGCGGCTTTCCGCGCACAACAACGCATTCCAGGCAGCGCTCGAAGCGGGGCGCACGCGCCTGCGGCCCGTGATCATGACCGCGCTGGCGATGATCATCGGCATGGTGCCGATGAGCCTCGGCCTCGGCGAAGGCGGCGAGCAGAATGCGCCGCTGGGCCGCGCGGTGATCGGCGGGCTGATCATAGCGACCATCGCGACACTGTTTTTCGTGCCGGCGGTCTTTGCGATGGTTCGCGGACGCCGCCAACCTCATGTGAGACCGGATGAGCCCGGCTATCCCGATCCATTGTCCCGGGAACACCTTGAACTTGTGCCCAATTCCTAAAGAAAATTTTGTATCAGTAACGAAGTTATACCATCTATGAACTCAACGATAAATCCCAGTGACGAAAAGGAAGCGGCTTCCAAGTTGCTCGATAAAAACGCGTCAAACCACGGCCACGCATCCGACCAGGATGGAGGAGTGGTCCGCGTGATTCCGCCGCAGGCGCCGAAGGAAGACAGAGCTACAGCACAGCCGGAAGTGAAACGGCACTCGGGAGGAGCCCTGGGATTTGTGCTTTTCGTATTCATCATCGCCGCCGTGGTAGTGGTGAGCTACCTGCTGTGGCAGCGTTCCCGGACGCATGACCAGCTTGTCACCACGACCAATGGTTTGTCGGTTCCAACCGTGAGCACCATGAACCCGAAACCGGGCCCGACGGAGACTGAAGTGGTGCTGCCCGGAAACCTGACGGCCTATAGTGAAACGCCCATCTACGCCCGCACCAACGGTTACGTAAAAGCGTGGTACACGGACATCGGCGCGAAGGTGACAGCAGGGCAGTTAATGGCCGAGCTGGAGGCCCCCGATGTGGATGCGCAGTTGCGGCAGGCGACGGCGAATCTCTCGCAGGCGCGCGCCAACCTGGACCTGGCGAAATTGAACTTCGACCGCAGCAAAAACCTGCTGGCTACGAAGGTCGTGAGCCAGCAGGAGTTTGACCAGAACCGGACCGCGCTGGATGCGCAGCAGGCCGCTGTGCTTGCGGGGGATGCGAGCGTGCAGAACCTGAAAGTAATGCAGGATTTCCAAAAGATCACCGCGCCGTTTCCGGGTGTTGTCACACGCCGTAATACAGACGTGGGAGCGCTCATCAATGCCGGCACGGGAAGCGCCTCGAATAATGCGCAGGAGCTTTTCCACATCGCCCGCACGGATATCCTGCGCGTGTTCATCAACGTGCCGCAGGTTTACAGTTCGCTGGTGCAGATCGATACGCCGGCGTATCTGTCAGTCGCGGAACAGCCCGGGAAGAAAATAGCGGGCAAGGTGGCGCACATTGCGGGGGCGATCGACATGGCTTCGCGCACGTTGCTGGTGGAGGTGCAGGTGCCGAATCCCGATGGGAAACTTTTTCCCGGGGCTTATGCGGATGTGCATCTGGTTCTCCAGATCAAGAGCGCGCCGGTGGTGATACCCGTGAACACGGTGATTTTCCGGACGCAGGGTGTGCAGGTGGGGACTGTGGATGATTCCAATATCGTACACCTGAAGGATATCACGCTGGGCCGGGATTTCGGGACTACGCTGGAAGTTGCGAGCGGGATCGACAGCCATGACCGTGTGATTTTGAATCCGTCGGATTCATTGTCGGATGGGACGAAGGTTAATGTGGTGAATCCGGTGGAGAAGAAATAACAGGAGGGGGGATTGAACAGGAGGGGGGATTGAACAGGAGGAAACGGAGGGAACGGAGAGGATGGCTTTGATTTCAGCGGTTGTTTTTGTTTAGCTTAAACCACTATGCATCCACTGTTTGAGAAGGCGAAGGGGTTGACGGAAACTGTAATTGCTGGAGCAATTGAGGTGCATCGGGATAAAGGGGCAGGACTCATTGAATCGATCTACGAATGGTGCCTTTTGCGCGAGCTTGAGTTGCGCGGGTTGACGTGTGAGAGCCAGAAATCGGTTCTTATCGAATACAAAGGAGTTACCCGTGAGGAACCGTTGAGGTTTGATGTATTAGTTGAAGGGTGTCTGCTTGTGGAGGCCAAGGCAGTTGAGAGGGTTCTGCCTATTCATAAGGCGCAGCTTTTGAGTTATATGAAGTTGCTGGATGTTCCGCTCGGGTTAGTAATCAATTTTCACGAGATGAAAGTTACCGATGGGATCAGCAGATTGATTTTGCCCGGGGCGAATTTATGAACAGGAGATTTGAACAGGAGGAAACAGAGGGAACGGAGAAGATTGATTTCTGTTTCTGATGTTTTCCTGAGAGGGCGTCTAAAAAGGCGTTTTTTTCCACAGATTCCACAGATTTTCACAGATTAAGGAAATGGACGTCATGGGGAAATCTGTGTTCGTCTGTCAATCACTGCTTTCCCAGCTTACTTTTTAGACA
>JBAVPB010000063.1:0-4426 GCA_049692655.1 Chthoniobacteraceae bacterium
GATTCGGAGAATCTCATTCGATGCAATAACCCAGCCCGCGCCTCGTGGAAATCAGGTCCGGCCCGAGCTTCTTGCGGATGTTGGAAATGTGGACGTCGAGCAGATTGGACAGGCTGTTTTCATTTTCGTCGAACAAATGCTCGTAAAGCTGCTCCCTCGGCACCACCCGCCCCCGGTGCTGCACCAGGTACTCGATCAACGTGATCTCCCGCGCCGTCAGCCCCACCGGCGCGCCCCGCTGCGTCACCGTATGCCCCGCGAGATCCACGGTCACATCGCCGATCGTCAATGCAGTCGTCGCATTCCCAGCCGCACGGCGGATCAACGCCCGGATGCGCGCGATCAACTCCGGCAACTCAAACGGCTTCGCGAGATAATCATCCGCCCCGCCATCCAGCCCGCGCACCCGGTCATTCGTCGCAGTGCGCGCCGTCAGCATCAGCACCGCCGTCTTCTTTCGCACCCGCAGCCGCTCCAGCACCACAAAGCCGTTCATCCTCGGCAGCATCACATCCAGCACGATCGCATCGTAGTCCCACATCAGCGCCTTCGAGAGCCCCTCCTCGCCATCCGCAGCCCCGTCCACCGCATAGCCCTCCTCGCGCAGCGCCTCCGAGAGGCTGCTCAGCAAATGCGGTTCGTCTTCGATGATCAGGAGTCGCATGAAAAATGGAATCTATACTCGCCCACCAACCTGAAGGCCAGATTAAGCCGGGCGAAATATTTCCAGAATAAAATCCCCCGCCTTCATCGCAGCTTAAGTTTCGCCTCTTAGTCTGGTCTCGTTAGCAACAAAAAATCATCAACCCTGGAACCCAACTCAATCCTATGAAAACCACCTGTTCAATCACGCTCGCCATCGCACTCCTGCTCGGCGCCGCCGCAGTCGAGGCAGCCACCCCCGATGGCGCGGACGCCTACCTCGTCTCCCCATGGGATTTCGAAGGCCACAACATCCGCCTCAACGTCGTCTCCGTCAGGCCCGCAAATTTCGAAAGCCCCCTCCCGGGCATCATATTCTACCATGCCAACACCGAGACCCTCGACCACCGGCCCGGCGGCGAAATGCTCATCTGCGTCCCAAAGAGCGAGAGCGAACACTTCTCCCGCTTCTACGGCATGGATCCCCACAACCGGAACATCCGCATCCTCAGCGGCACCTTCCGCCTCGCGCATCACCATCATCCGCACAAGGACCACCCCGGCGATCAGAATGACAACGACGCCGCGCCCATCGTCAGCGGCACAAACGCCGGCGACCACGCCGACCACCACGAGGGTGGCGTCTGGTTTGTCGATTACAAGGGACAGGACAAGGACATCCTCGACAAAAACCCCGACCTCGAGCTCCCCGCTGGCGGTGGCCCTGGAGACCATCACGACGGACCCGATGGCGGAAACGGCAACGGCGGCCCTGGCCCCGGATCCAGAAACGGCAACGGCAGACCCGGCCATTAATAAACCGTCAATAAATTTAAACAAAGTGCCCTCGCGGCACACCATAGAAAGAAAAAAACAAACAATGAAAGCAAACATCAAGACAGCAGCCATCACACTCGCACTGGCACTCACTCTGCCCATGCTCAACACACAGGCGCAGAGCCCCGACAATCCACCCGCCGCCACCGAAGGCTCACCCGACGGCGCACCACCGCCACCGCCCGAAGGCGGCCCCAAAGGAGGCGGCCCCGGCCATGGCGGATTCCACGTCCTGCCCCCGCATGCAAAGGAGATACTGAAACTCACCGACGACCAGCAAAAGCAGATCGCCGCCCTCGAAGCCGAGGTGAAGGAAAAAATGGAAAAAATCCTCACCCCCGAGCAACTCGAGCAACTGAAGAAAATGCATCCCCCGCATCCCCCCGGCGGCCCCGGCGGCGGACCTGACAGCCAGGGAGGAAGCTCCTCCGGCAACGCTGGCCCCGGCGACAAACCTCCTGGCGCAGGCCAGAATCAGTAAACCCCAACTACTCCGCAGGGATACTTCCCGGTGCCCCGCACCGGGAACCTCTGCCGGAGACACACCAAAGCAACCCGGAGGGTTGCCGGAAATTAGCCCGGGGTCGATCCCGCTTTTAGCGGGAGAACACCCCGGGTTTTCGGCAGAAAAAACGATCGCGCCCCGGCAGGGCCGCGGGAACCGCCACCTCGCATTAGGAGCAATAGTATTCATTACTCCATTCGCTCAATGAATCTTGATTAACAGGTTTCCATCGGAGAGAATCCGTACCCTCGCAACCAAAGGGACATCCTATGCCAGACCATTGTGTTAAACTTTATTTAAAGCTATCCGACACGACCTACGGCACAACTGCCGAGCGCGAGAAAATCATGGAATTTGAGGATGCCCTCGGCGACGCGATTGATGCCGCGCATGCCGGGGAATTCGACGGCAACGACTTCGGCAAAGGCGAATGCATCCTTTATATGTACGGCTCGAATGCAGACACCTTGTTTGAAGCGATTCAACCCGTCATCAAGGCAAATGCGCAAATAGCTGCGGGAGGCTATGCAATCAAACGATACGGCCCTCCGAAAGATGGCATCCGCGAAGTTAAACTCGACCTATAACACTCGGCGGGCGATGCCGTAAACCTGAGTCCACTGCTCAAATGTCAGATCGCGCTCAAGATATGGAAATCGACTTCGACCGCCTCTGGCGGCACATCACCGCACAAACGCACACGCGCGAATACTCCATCCATGGCCCCGATCATTGGAAACGCGTCGAGCGCAACGGACTCCTCCTCGCAACCCGCACCGGAGCCGACACCACTGTGGTTCGGCTCTTCGCCGTATTCCACGACAGCCGCCGCGAAAATGACGGCTATGATGAAAGCCACGGCGCACGCGGCGCTGCATTCGCCACTACCCTGCGCGGAAATCTCTTCACCCTCCCCGACGATGCATTTACCCTCCTTCACTACGCCTGCACCTGGCACACCGAAGGACAACACCACCCCGACCCCACCATTGGCACCTGCTGGGACGCCGACCGACTCGACCTCGGCCGCGTCGGCATCATCCCCGACCCCGAATTCATGAGCACCCCCTTCGCCCGCGAAATCGCCGCCACCGGCTCCATTCAACCGTTTCTGGAATCGTAAATCACCCAGGCAAGTCGCAGAGATTCCGCAACTTCTTTAAATCTGCGAAAATCTGCGTAATCTGCGGACACTTTTTCCGTCTTATCTCGGCATAGCTCGACGCCGGATTCCTCATGTTAAACTTCTCCTTCTTTAAATCTGTGTAAATCCGTGTAATCTGTGGACGACTTTCTTCTTCAAAAACTCCAACCAATAACGCGGCACCCAATGCAAAACGACCTCGAAAAAATCCTCTTCCACGAGCAGACCATCCTCAGCCGCCTCGACGAACTCGCCCGCGAAATCACCGCCGAATATCGCGACAAGGAACTCACCGTCATCCTCGTCCTTAATGGCAGCATCATGTTCGCCGCCGACCTCCTCCGCCGCATCCCCCTCCGCTTGAAGCTCGATTGCATCAGCGTCTCCAGCTACCACGGCGGCACCGAGAGCACCGGCAACGTCACCTTCGACCAGATCTCCATGCCCGACATCGACGACCGCCACATCCTCATCATCGACGACATCCTCGACAGCGGCCGCACCCTCTTCGCCATCCGCGAAAAACTCCTTGCCGAAGGGAAACCCAAAAGCACGAAAATCTGCGTCTTGTTGCGCAAAATGAAAGAGCGCGCCCAGCCCGCCGAGGCCGATTTCGTCGGCTTCGACATCGGCGACGAATTCGTCGTAGGCTACGGCCTCGACTACGAGGAGCGCTACCGCAACCTCCCCCTCATCGGCGTCTTCCGCACCGACCTCATCGGCAAATAACCCCGCGCCTCCACCCCCTCCCCATTCATCATTGAATGTTGGACGTTGGATGTTCAATTCCAACTTCCCCTTTCCGCCCGATTTCACCGGCGGGCGCGCCATTTTTACTCTGGTGCGCCTTGACAGGGCTTGACGCGGCTTGACCGGCCAAATGATGGCGGAATGAAGAAATCGGGGCGTGCAATGATGCCCAATTTCAAAGTCTATTTGAAGATTTCAAAGAACAGGCGGCCAATTTCAGGCCAGATTCGGTGGAACGACCACTGATTCAGCGAGTATTTTGTCACGTGAAGAGGGGAGCTATGCCGGACCTGGGCGGCCTGACCCGGACTTGGCCGGACGCTTTGAGGTTTGAAGCTTTGGATTTACCACCAAGGCACCGAGGGGGGAGAGAACATCCAACGTCCAACGCTCAACATCCAATGTTGAATGAGGGAAAGCCAAGGCATAGCTGTTCTTTATTCTCTAATAATTAGCGAAAAGGCAAAATAACGCAATAAGAATTTTCGTTTTTTGTAATTTATTTTTAAATTCTTTCGATTTAACTAAAATTTACTCTGATAATGCAG
>JBAVPB010000064.1:0-14269 GCA_049692655.1 Chthoniobacteraceae bacterium
TTGACGGGCACCGTTTTTCGAGGCATCCCGCCATCTTAAACCCAAATGAATACCTCTACCCATTCAAGTGCAGAGGCCCCGAAAAAAACTGAAAATAAGACCCCTTATTTAAGGGACACTACACTAGCCCCCCCCGGCCTCCTCTCCAAGAGTCGAGTTCCAACATCGAATACGAGAGAAGAGGAGGACAGAAATCGAGAAATCCCATGCAGAGGGGTAGAAGAGACTATGACTCATCATTTCTTCATTGTTGCAAAAACGGCTATTTTTGTCAAGCGTTTTGCAGATTTGTGTAACTTGTTCAGGTGGATTGTTTTAGGATGGAGGTAAATGATGGGTGGGGCCGAACTTGCAGCTTTATGCTTAAAGTTTTCGGATTTTTTGGGGGCGGCGCAGTTATGTGCCCAGTGATGGAAATTGGATACGTCCTGGCAAAGCCTGAAAGTTGAAGGTCAAACACCTAGCTCTTCGGCTTCCACATCGCCGCATCCAGCACGGACCAGAGATGAACCGCCCATCCCAGAAGAACAAACCAGAGGATGGCAGCCAGGCAGAATTGGATGATCGCCATCATCAATCGCCCTTGAATTAATTGACCCAGCCCCGGCACAAAGAAACTGCACAAAGCCGCGATCACATTTCCAGTGGAACCTTGTCCTGCCATATACAAATCTATCTACAATTTTTCCGGCAACTCAAACAAGTCAAATGAGTTTCCGGTCCTGAAGGGATCGCAGCCATCGGCACTACGACATTGGTTCCTCGCTGTTTCCAGTGGGGTGAATTTCAGAAAAAACAGACTCGCGCCGAGACGCTGAGGCGCAGAGAATACAGTTGGAATTCCTTAAGAGCGGGATCACCCGCTGCGTGAATGGAATGGAAGAAAAGAATATTACACCTAGACGCAGGGAGCCGGAGGTATTTTGAACGGAAAAACAAAAAGACCTCCGCGCCTCTGCGCCTCTGCGGGATAATCAGAAAAACAGACTCGCGCGGAGACGCGGAGGCGCAGAGAATAGAGTTGGAATGAAAGAGAATGACATTGGTACACAGGTGCTCAAAGCGGCTATAAACGTCCATCGGGAGGTTGGGCCCGGGCTCATGGAAACGGTTTATGAGGTTATACTGGCCCGTGAGTTGTCGGATCTTGGGTTGAAAGTGGAGAGGCAGGTCGCTGTTCCCATCATCTACAAAGGAATCAGATTTGAAGAGGGGTTCCGGGCTGACATCATCGTCGAGAAGAAAGTGCTTCTGGAACTCAAGTCGGTCGAGCGGATTTTGCCGGCCCATAAGAAGCAGGTGCAGACCTATCTGCGCTTGACCGGTTTGAAGCTCGGATACCTCTTGAACTTCGGGGAAGCCGTCCTTAAAAGCGGGATCACCCGCTGCGTGAATGGACTGGAAGAAGACGAATCTCACGGTGAAACGCAGGGAATCGGAGGAATTCTCCATGGAAATATATAAAGACCTCCGCGCCTCTGCGGGATGAACATCCACTGAAAACAGCGAGGAAGCACGACATTAATCGGAAAATCCTGGATCATCGGGCATTAGCTGCGATCCCTTCAGGATCGATGGGATTTCCATGGGTTTCATCTCCGGGGGTATCGCAGACTCAACCCCCGGCTGCTGTAGCTGTGATGGCTCTGCCATCAAAAAATTCGCGTCGTTCCCTGGATCATCTTCCATTTAATCTCTCTGGGTCAATTCCCCGCCGCTTGCGGCGATCTCATTGAGCCAACTGACTGAAATATCCCGTCCGCTTGCGGCGGGATTCGTTTATTTTGTCGCAGCCCCAATCGTTCAGAAGCGCCTATCACGACCCGCCGGGAGCGACCAATTAACACGAAAATGCTCCAGCCACTATCTCTGCTTCAGGTTCGCCAGCCTCTTCCATGCGCGCCAGCAGCCTCTCGCGCAATTCCTTCCTCACAGCTTCATGGCCTTTGGAGCTCACCAGGTTGTTCAACTCATATGGATCGGTCTCCAGATCATACAGATGGGCCTCCACGTAGGAATCCGACGCGGAATTTTCCCATCCGTTCAGCCCCGGCGCCGTGACCGCATATTTCCAGCGCCGTGTGCGGATCGCCCGGCCTACCTGGCTCTCGCTGATCTGCACAAGCACCTCCTCCGGCCACGCGGTTTTTTCACCGCGCAACAGCGGCAGAATCGAGCGCCCCTGCATTGACTCCGGCACGGCCAGCCCCGCAGCATCCAGCAGCGTCGGCGGCAAATCCACGAGGCTCACCAGCGCATCCACATGCCCGCCCCCGCGGAATCCCGGCCCGGTGATCGCCGTCGGCACGCGGATCGAAGCATCGTGGCACGACCGCTTGTATTCATCGTTCCGCGTCTTGAAATGGCACCCGTGGTCCGAGGTAAAAAGGACGATCGTATTCTCCTCCATGCCGAGACTCTTCAGTGCGTCCAGCATCCGGCCCAGCGCCTCGTCGATGCGCTTCACCATGCCGTAGTAACCCCCGATCTGCTTGTGCGCATTTCCGCCCATGGCCGCGAGATCGGGCGGCATCCATTTCCCCTGGTAGCGCTCCTCGTAACCCGCAGGCGCGGGGTAATGGTCGTGCCTGTTATGGTGATGCGGCTCGAGGTACGAGTTGAATAGAAAAAACGGCTTGTCCGCCTGCTGACACCCCAGGAACCGGATCGCCGCATCCGTCTGCGCATCCACGCGGTAACCCGGAAACCGCTGCTCTGCGCCATCATTCCCGTACAGCTTCAAGTTGTAAGGCTCCGCGTCGAGATCGGGAATATTGCCAGCCAGCCATTCCGCATAACCCCCGCGTTGCTCCTCGCGCACCGGCCCCGCGCTCAAGTCATCGCCGAGGTGCCACTTGCCGATATAAGCTGTGTGATATCCCGCCTTGCCGAAACACTTCGCCAGCGTCACCGCATCCGTCGCGAGAGGGATGCTGTTGCGATAGCACCCCGTCCTCGTCGCATACTGCCCCGTCTGCAAACACGACCGCGCCGGCCCGCACACCGGCTGGCACGTAAACGACCGCGCCACGTGTGTCCCCAGCCGCGCCATGCGGTCAAAATTCGACATCAAGTCCAGCGGATTCCCATGCAACCCCGAGCAATCCCACCGCTGCTGGTCCGTAAAAAACACGATCACATTCGGCTGCCTTGGGGGAGTCATAAGCAACGGTATCTACAATTTTTACGACACACCCAACAAGCCAAATACACCGCAAGGTTTCGTCTTTCCCCCTTTCTTCACTTTAGCCTTTAGCCTTCATACTTTAGCCTTTAACTTCTTTCCCCATGTCTTCCACCGCCGAGTATCTCGTCATCTCCAGTTCGCTGCGCAAATCCAGCTACAGCCGCGCCATGGGCCTCGCGCTCAAGGAGGCATGGCTCGCCCTCGGTGTCTCCGCGGAATTTGTCGATCTCCGCGATTACGAACTCCCCTTCTGCGACGCCGAGACCGCCTACGGCCACGCCCATATCCCCGTGCTCACCTCGCTGATCGAATCCGCCCGCGTCATCGCCGTCGCCACCCCCATCTATAATTACGGCGCAAATTCCGTCGTCAAAAACCTCATCGAGCTCACCGGCCGCTCGTGGGAAAACAAAGTCGTCGGCTTCCTCTGTGCAGCGGGCGGGGCATCCAGCTTCATGTCCATCATGGGCCTTGCAAACAGCCTCATGCTCGACTTCCGCTGCCTCATCATCCCCCGCTTTGTGTACGCCCTCTCCGCCGATTTTGCAGATGGCAAAGTCTCCTCCGAGAAGCTTACCGCCCGCATCCAGTCCCTCGCCGAATCCTCCCTGAAAATCCGCAACGCGTGATTTGATCCCGCGGAATGGCGAAGCCAACGCCACCAGCCCCCCTTGATTCCATGAAACGCCTCTTCTCCCTCCTCCTCATCCTCGCAGCCGCCGCCTATCTCGGCTTCAACCAGAACGGTCGCAACACCGCCTCCTCCCCGTCGCAAAACTCCACGCTCACATCCGACGGCGACGCCACCCTCAACAACGCCATCGCGAACCACCAGCGGAACATCCAGGTCCAGGGCCGCGCCGTTGTCACCCGCCTCCTCGCCGATGATACCGAAGGCATCCGCCACCAGAAATTCATCATCCGCATCGCCTCCGGCCAGACAATCCTCATCGCCCATAACATCGACGAGGCAAACCGCATCGACACACTCCGCCCCGGCGACACCATCGACTTCAACGGCGAATACGAATGGACCCCGCAGGGCGGCGTCATCCACTGGACGCACCACGACTCCAGCGGTCGCCACCCCTCCGGCTGGATCAAGCTCAACGGCCAGACCTACCAGTAAGGAATCTGCGCCACTCGCGCTCTACTTCTGCCCAAATTCCCACGTCCCCCACAGTTTCGGTGTCAGCTCCGCCTCGGATGGCACGTCGGAGACGATGGCCGTCGCCTTGTTCGCCCAGTAAACGCGCTGCGTCGTCTCCTTGCCGTTGCCCCGCAGCAGACCGATGTCGCCCTTGATCTTCATCCCTGCCTGCGGCTTGAGGCCGAGTACGGCGAGAGGAACTGCGATCTGGAAATTGCCGGCCTTGTCGGCGGTGAGCTGCACCTGCGCGCTCACATCATCGACCCGGTCGAGGGTGATACCATGCCACGGTGCGTTGAACGGCACCTTGTCCTTGTCCGCAGTGCCGGGCACGACCGCGCGGTAAAGCAGCGCCCGTGTTTTCCCGTCCACCTGCGACACGAGCAACCGCTCGTCGCCCGCCACGGTTCCATCGCGGTTCGGCTTGGCCGTGGGATCAGCGCCGATCATCAGATCCAGCGCGCCGCCCGACTTGAAGAGCGCGTTTGGAATATCGCCAGCGTTCTTGAGCAGGGTCGCGTCGCCCGTCTTCCACACGGCGTAGAGATTCTCACCGGACACCGCCACGGCGCCATTCACGTCGTACGGTTTCGTGGGTGAGTTGAACCATGCGCCGACGCCGCGATGGTCAATCGGCGCCCATTGCGCATTTTTCCAGTCGGTGAAGGTTCCGTCCAGCGCCGGAGCAACCGGGAGGATCGCCACGGCGAGAACACCCGAGCCCTGCGCCGCCTGGCGCGCAGCCTCACGGGCGACCACAAAACCCTGCGCCTTCTTGAGATCGTCCGCCGTCACATTGAGCGCGATCGGGGCGATGTTCCGGATCGTGTCGAGCTTATCGACGCGGACGATATTCATCCCGCCGGAATTCAAATAAACCTGCCCCTCCGATGTCTGCGCAACCGACGGGAAGAAATTCTCGTCGTGCAGCGAGAGCCCGCTCACGTTCATGTTCCGCAACGCCACCGGCATCTGCCACAGCGGCCCCTGCCGCACATCCTGGAAGAGCTGCGCGACAAACAGACCGTCCTGCGTGAAGGCATACAGATTCCCCATGTTGCTGTTGATGAAGAAAAGCGGCCCTGCCTCGGAGCCTTTCGGAGACACCAGCCCGCCGAGCAGGCGCGTGGTCCCGATGAGGATGCCGGGGTGATCCGGAGGAGGCGCGTCGTGGGAAGGATGCAGCCCGGGCCACATCGAGGGGTAACCCCATGAGGCTTTCCCGTCCTTCGCGCCGCCCACACCGTAATTGGAAAACGGAGGCGGAGGGGTCGTCATCACCAGCCAGCCGTCGGTCCCGGCCAGGAGCTGGTCGTGTCCATCGCTGGCAGGCCGCTGCGCCGGAGCGATCGTCTCGGGCGCGGCGATATCGTAAACCGGCACTCCCAGGCCGGTGAAGCTCACCGGCTTGAAACGCGTCGCCTGGATGTGCATCGGGTCGGGGCCGAGGCGTGCGATCAGGAACGATCCGTCATCGCCGACCGTGACACCACCGCTCACTCCGGCGATGATCTTGACTTCATCCGGCTGCACCTGCCCGTCTCCATTGAGATCGCTCCAGAGGAAAAATGCCGAATTTTTCCAGCGGTCACCCTTCGGATCGAGCCCCGCAGGCCAGCAAGCCTTGAACGCATCCGTCTTGAGGATGCCCCAATCGGTCGCGACGCCCGCTCCTGCCACCGGGACCACCGCGCCGCCGTCGCCCTTGTCGAGGAACATGAAGACACTCCCCTGGCCGTTGGTCGCATGGCTGTTATAAGCATCGGTCAAATAGCGCTTCCCATTGAAATAAACGGGCGATTCCGGCGGAGCGGAGCGGAATGCCAGCTCCAGATCGTTTTCCCCCGGGCGGTAGTAAACGCGGCTCAACGCGTAAGTCCCCTTGTCCCAATCGAGATGGAACTCCATCCCATCGTAAAGGAAAGCCCCTTTCGATTTCGAATCAAGGATGCCCCCGCCGCCATACTGCGACGGCCCGTACCAGGCCTTCCAGAGCGAGCCATCCGGATTCCAGACGCTCACCCGTTTCGGATGAAAGTCATCCTCGGTAACCCAGAGGCGGTCATTAGCATCCACCACGATTCCCTTGGGGTGATTCATGTGCAGCGGATCGTAGAGCCCCGCCTTCGGCGCGCCCGGCCTGCCATAGACTTCCTGCGGTTTCCCTTGCGAAGAGAAGGTCTTTACCTGCTGGCTGTTCCCCTGGTCGGAAATGTAGATTTTTCCGCTGGCATCCACCGTGATGCCGCGCGGCTCCTCCAGATCGGTCACGAGTTTCTCGGGCGCCGGGAGATCGGGAGCGAGGGCGCCCGCGGGATACCGCAGGAGGGCATGTTCCGAGCAAACAAGAAGCCTTCCCTCGTTGTCAAAAGCGAGTGCTTCGGGATCAGTCACGGTCGCCTCGTCCAGAATCTTCCCGGCCTTCGCATCGATGAATACCAGCTTGTTCAGCGCCGTCTCGCTGATCACCAGCAGGCCGTTATGCACCGCCATCCCTCCGAGGTAATCCTCGCTTTTATAGTGCCTCCGTCCGTCCACCACGCCCGGGGCGTTTGCAGCCGGAGGGTCGAGCACTATCGGGTCCTTGAGCACAGGCTTGTCGCCGCCGGAGGTGAGATTCGTGAGCTTGGTCAGGCGGATTTCGAGCTTGCCATCAATCCCGTATTTTTTGTTCCCCACGAAGGTCGAGCCGACATAGGCCGCCACACCCGGCTCCGCGTCGCTGCCGGAATCGCCCGCCAGATATTGGGCCCCGGTCCACGCGCCGCCGATCCAGCCCCGCCCGCCGATCTTTTTCCCATCGAGATTCACCCACGAAAATGCCGAGCCGCCCTCGCTGACAAATGCGCCGATGCCGACGAGAGGCTTGCCGCCGGGCGCTTTCTCCCCGGGGATCAATACCACGCACGATGCCGGGGTATGGTTGGTCATCCAGCCGCCTGATGTATCCGCCGTGTCCCACGGCGGATCGCCGGGGCTGTAAACGGAGAATTCGTAATGCTCCTCCAGCGGCTTGTGCCAGATCCCCCGCACGGTGTAGGCGCCGGGCGCGACCAGGTTCGGCGGAATAAAATAAATCCCATGCGCTGCCTCGGCGAGATTGCGCCCCAGGTCGTCGGTGCCATCCCACCAGGCGGTGTTTTCGCCTTTCTTGAACGGGGCCTGCGAGACGAGATTGCGCACCCGCTTTCCGGAGGCATCGTCGATCACCAGCGTCACCTCGCCATCATCGGGCACGGTGAATTTGATCGGGATCGGCGGATGCGTCTCGGCCATCTTGACGATGGGCAGGATCGCTGCTTCCAGCGCCGCCGTGTCGAGCGCACGGAAAGCCATCCATTCCCCCAGGGCGACACGCTTGCCACCCCGCGTATGTCCGCCGTTGAAGGGGTTCGCGCCCTCCTCCATGGCCGCCGTAAAGCGGAGACGGAGCGCGCGCGTCGTCACCGGCGATGCGAAGGAAGCCACCGCAAGATCGAGCGCGGCGGAATACCCGAGCTTCGGGCCGGAGACAGTCTGCACGGTCTTCCAGTCGGCATCCGAGGCGTCGCGGGGATGCTTGTTTTCCGGGCCGGCATAGGCCTGGATTTCCACCGTGCCGAATTCATTTCCCAGCAGGCCGACCCCGCCGAGCGCCACCGGCTGCGACCATATGAGCATCGCCCACTCGGGGTTCTGCGCAATGGTCTGGCCGCGGTCGCCATCCCGGTTCGAAATATTTTCCCAGCCGTACTTCGCAGTCTCGTCATTCAACCGGTAGGAATACTGGTCCGACGCGCCCGTCGAGGCGATTGCCTGCGGGGCCATGTTTGCCCAGCGTCCGGGGAAAAGGGCCGCGCCACCGAGGAAGCCCGCGAAAGACCGGTCGGTCGCCTGCGCCGTATGCGTGAACCGGAGCGCCTGCGTGGTGACCACCTCGGGCAGCGTCCAGACATTCTCCTCGTCGTAGCTATTCTCCTCGCCCGACACCTTCCCCTTCTTGATCTTACTGGCCGGGATCCATTGGGATTCATCCGTCACATTTCCAGGAAGGCTCGCCCCCGGCTTCAGCACGCTCACCTGCACATTCCCGTGCATAAGGATCGAGCCGATCGCCACCGGCTTCTCAAAGCCGATCCGCAGATACCGGGCCCCCGCCGTCTTGGAATCGCCAAAAACAGTCTGGCGCACAAACGCCTCCGAGGACGGAGTCCAGAGAGTCGTGATCGGCACCACGACTTTGTGTCCATCCACCTGGACGACCGGCTTCTCCGCTCCATCGAACCACTCGGAATAACTCGTCGTCCCGGTCTCCTTCGGGCCCACAAAAGGTAGGGACGGTGCAGGAAGAGCAGGATCAGCCAGGAGCCGGGGAGTGAAGCCAGTGCCCGCAAAAGCGAGCGTGACGAAACAGGAGAGGAGGAGTTTGCGCATAGGGGTAGTCAGGGGAAGAGCCGGAAACATAAGGGGAAAAATCACGGAATGGCGAATGAACACATTACATACAGACGGGCATTTTCAAGCAGCCGCATCAATGACAAACCTCGTGACGAAACTCCAGTTTCGTCACGCAATAATCCCCGAAACTCCTGTTTCCTAAACGTCCTCCGCACCCCGGACTTACACCTGTAATCTGAACTCTCCTAAATTGTCCCATCTCTGTTCTCTCCGTTTCCTCCTGTTCAAATCCCCCTGTCCCCAAACCCGCGCGCAGCGCCATACCATCTTTCCGCCCTCCGCCCTCATCCCTCCGCCCTTGCATCGTCATTCACCTCCTGTCGTGATACTCGACAACGCCTTCCAGAAATAGTATTTCCTCTCCCATGTTCGGCGGCCTAAAAATCATCCAGGTAAAACCCGGCCACGAAGCCGAATTCGAGCGCCTCTTCGCCGGACTCCGCACCGAAATGCGCGCCCACGAACCCGGCTGCCACCTCTACACCCTCCTCAAGTCCCGCAAAACCCCCGGCGCGTACATCGTCCACGAGCAATACACCGACGAAGCCGCCTGGCAGGCCCACGAATCCTCCCCCCACGGCGCAATCTACTTCCCGCAAATGCGCGCCATCATCGAGGAAATCACCACCGAATACTTCGACGGCGTCGTGGAATAGGCAAACAAAACACACTGAGGGACAGTTTTGATTCGCGATTGTTAAATACTAGGCTGTGTTACAAGTTAATCTTTTCAAAATCAGCATAAATGCATATTGGTCATGGGTCGGCTTTCGATTTGCTAGCCCGCTCCATGGTTGATGAAATTTCAAAACTGGTTGAATCAGCCGTTTTGATTTTGAGCATTTCTATGTTAGAGAACCACTTGTTTTGACGATATTATGCCTATTTACAACGATGCATTAGCTGGGCTAAACGCCGACGAAATGCTCGCTGTGGACGCCGCTTTTAATTCATGGACGGTAGAACCCGAACTCCAGGTTGCGAAAAACATTGCCAACGAAACGGCCCTTACTTTGGCTAATTTCACGGATCTTTTGCGCTCTTTTGCCATACAGATCGCCGCCGGGCATATGTCAAAAATTTGCTGGGAGACAGCATCCCGAGCCCACAAATTAAAAGGCCATCAAATACCCACTCCAGACTGTCCTGCGGCACTCGGAAGAGCCAGAGATTTAAGCGACTACGCCACATCGATTTCACGCACATCTAGTGGAGGCCTCACTGAAATAGAGGCCAAGAAGTTGCTTTTAAAATACTCTGGTTCCTCCACCCCTACATTATTGGAGCCATTTTTATATGAAACGCCACTTGGTAATTTTTACATTTGGGCCACTTTTAACCAGGCCGATTTCAGTGTAAATCCGTTCGACACACTGCCAGCAACCAGAGAAGGAATTTGTACCGCCCTCGGGTTGGGACACGTCACTGCGTCCGACACATTGATCGTTCTCGCATGGAATCACACTGAATCTGGTTCGCCCCCTCTTTATCGGCCAACTGTTGCGGACGCCGGAAATTACCCGTATTTTCGGCCTCGACCCAATGCCGCTGCAACTTGGGGTCTTACGGAACCGTTAGACCCCAATCCCACAGGACTTCTGCCTCAGCCTGAAGTGGTAATGTCTGAAATAATTGGTCAAGGATTGCGGCTTCCCTTCCTAGTAATTCAGGCGTAAGTATAGAGAGTATGACTGTTCAGCAGATAAACGGACTAGATCATGAAGAAATCGGGGCATGGTTAAAAAATGCTCTATGTGCCCGTGAAATGTTGCCGAAATCGACTCCTGACGAATTTCCACATCGAGCCATCCTCAGGCTCGAAAGAGAATTATCTCCGGCCACTCGCGACTCACTTAGAGATAATTGCTTACGTTTCGTACGCGAATTCTGCGTGAATGGCAATGGCGACCCTGCGTATTTAGAAGAACTTTTTTCGCTTACTGCTGCATTTAACATTCAGGAAGCGACTCTTGCGCTGGCCCAATTCGCAAGCCGTCTTCCGGAAATAAAAAACATTACTATGCGGGTCAAACTTGCTGCATTGTCATCGTTGGCAGACATGACGCCGCCTCAACCGTACAATTTTTGGAATAAAATATTGAAGCAGGACCCAGAGCATTACTCCGGCGTTGCTCTTTCTGGCGCGCTAGCGACTGCTCCATTCGAAGCTCTCAGTATGCTTCCATTTATGCCGCGCACGAAACGTGCGGGCCAAGTAGCGGCCCTCAAACTTGATCTTTCCTGGGACGATCTCCCTTCGAAAATGCGCTCTCAATTTATAGAAAAGATAAAAATGGCCGTCGCATTCTGTAATCCTAATTTTGCTGAGCCAATAGAAACTTGGGTGCTATCAAAAGATGAGCCCCACCATATAACTATCAATATCGTGCTTCGTGATGCTCTCACTGAATTCTATAAGGGGAATGTCACGCCCATATCTCATAATTCAAAGCTTTCAGCGAAACGTGAAGTAAAACTTTTGAAATACGCTTGAGAAATGAGTCAGGATACTCCGAAAGCCCCCTTCATAACATTCTACTCATTTAAAGGGGGTGTGGGACGAAGTATGGCCTTGATCAACACCGCGGGAATTCTTGCGGGGCGAGGTTTTCGCGTACTTGTCATCGACCTCGATCTGGAAGCTCCGGGCCTTTCCTACCTAAATCCCAATGCCCAAGATTCCTCACAAATGGAAATGGAGCCGATGCAACATACCCAACAACTTGGGGTTGTAGATTTGTTATGTGATGCAAAAGAGAGAGGAAAAGAAGCCGATCTGTTTGCGTTGTCAGATCGTGAACTTGCTAAACATTATACTCAGCCGTACGTTTTCCCAGATAATCTTCATAGAAATGGCTCACTCCACATCATGCCCGCTGGAAAATTCGATGGTAACTATGCCCATCGCTTTGATGCCTTGAACCTTCACGAACTCTATGAACAAGGTCTAGGCGAACCTTTGATTCGAGCCTTTAAAACGAGATTATCCGAGGCGGATTTGTATGATTATGTGCTTGTAGACAGTCGTACTGGTTTTTCTGATGAAGCTGGCATTTGTACCCGCGATCTCGCCGACTATCTTATAATCCTCAGCGGCCTAAATCGGCAGAACGTGGAAGGCACTAGCGAATTTTTGAAAGCTTTGCATTATGCGACAAATGGCAATAAGCGTTTTCAAATTATTCTCAGTCCGGTCCCGAATGGAGAAGATGAACTAGTTGACAGGCGAGAGGCAGCTGCAAGAGACCGCTTTGAAAAGGCTTGGGGATCCAAAGTCAGTCTTTCATTGCAAATTCCTTACCACCCGCAACTGGCTCTCACAGAAGAGCCTCACATTTTCAGACGCAACCGCGGGTATTTGTTCGATGCTTACAGCGCTATTGAGCGGAACCTCTTGGTTTCGCTCGGGCACGATGTCGAAACTTTAATAAAAAAAATTAATGAAAAATTAGCGATTAAGGACTATGCGTCAGCTCTACGCGAACTTCGGCACATGATCCGCCTAGATGAGGGATTACCGTCTTTATTTACATTTGCAGTGAACTTAAGCCGCATCGGCATTAGTGTTGGAAGACTGTCACAAGGAAAATCAGAATCAGATCTATCTGACAAACAATCTTTTTTTGAGTCGATTACAGGAGATAAGAATGGCATAAAACTTATCGAGTTTGTTGTCGATAATCTTCCTCTTGGAAAGGAATTATGGGAATTTTATAGCATACTTGATCGGCTCGAGAATAGTTCTATAGCTTTAGCAAACAGACTTTTTGAACGTCTGGTAAGTGCGAAATCTGATGATGCAGATCTTTTGGCTGGGTATGCGTTTTTTTTACACAATAAGTGCGGAAATCTAGATAGCTCCGAGACTTATTATCAGCGAGCAATTGAAGTTAAGCCGAATCATCTCAATACTCTTAATAACTACGCTGTTTTTTTGAGTTATTATCGGGACAACTTTGATGCGGCAGAAGAGCTTTACAAAAAGGCTTTAAAATTGAATCCAACAAATGCGGGGATTAATGCGAACTATGGGCAACTTTTGGCTGGTGATGGTCGCTTGCCAGAAGCAGAAAAGCTGCTTCTTACCTCGATTAAGCATTATCACAAATCGGAAACAAATAGTATTGCAGAATCGATTTTTTCCCTTTGGCTTGTCTCACGTTTACAGGGGCAGGATGCGTCACCATGGGAGCGGCAATTTAAATTTCTCGTTTTGCAGGGCTTTCCAAGATTTGCTTGGAACTTTGATCGCATGCTTAAACAAGCAGTAAAGACTTTGACAACAGAAGAGTTGAGTTATGCAAACGCCTTGTCACTAGCTTTTCAAGACGCGACCAAAGTTGCCGATCTTGATAAAAACGAACGATGGCGGAAGCTGGAACCTCTAAACCCGCTGACGATTAGGAAAAAAAATTAAAGATCAGACAATCTTTAATTTCAGATTAGGACATGTTTCCTTTTCGTCCCCTCGGGCTGCGTCCGTTTTTTCTTGGTATAACAGCCCCCAGATGTTTCAAATTACCCCTTCATGCAAGAGACCAATGATTTGATCGACATACGGAGGCAGAAGATCGCTGCGCTCCGCGAAAAAGGCGTGGAACCTTTCGGCGGGCGTTTTGATGCCACCGGTTCCATCGCGGAAGTCCGTGCCCGCTTCGCGGAAGGCAACTCCGAGCGCGTCGCCGGCCGCATCACCGCCCACCGCGACATGGGCAAAAGCCATTTCCTCGACCTGCGCGACGCAACGGGACGCATCCAGATTTTTGTCAGCGGTAAAGAGCTGACCCCTGAGCAGGCCGAGATTTTCAAGCTGCTCGATCTCGCCGATTTCATCGGGATCGAGGGGGAATGTTTCGTGACCAAGACCGGTGAGCCGAGCCTGCGCGTAAAAAGCTTCACCGTGCTCTCCAAGGCGCTCCGCCCCATGCCTAGCCAGTACTACGGCGTGGAGGATGTGGAGCTGAAATACCGCCAGCGTTACCTCGACCTGCTCGTGAACGCGGAGTCCCGCGAGATTTTCCTGAAACGCATCGCCATCGTGCGCGAGATCCGCGAATTCCTCCAGGCGCGCGGGTTCCTGGAAGTGGAGACACCGATGATGCAGACCATCGCCGGCGGCGCCGCCGCGCAGCCTTTCAAGACACATCACAACGCCCTAGGCATCGACCTCTTCATGCGCATCGCGCCGGAGCTTTACCTGAAGCGCCTGCTCGTGGGCGGCTTTGACAAAATTTTCGAGTTGAATCGCAATTTCCGCAACGAAGGCATCTCGCGCCGGCACAACCCCGAGTTCACGATGCTGGAAGCCGACTGGGCCTACGCCGATTTCGAGATCATGGCTGATCTCGTGGAGGAAATGGTCTGCACCATCGCCGAAAAAATCATCGGCACGCTGAAAATCGAACACAAGAACGCCGCGGGCGAGATCACCCGCACCATCGACCTCTCACGCCCCTGGCGCCGCACCCCGTACAAGGAACTCGTGCGCGAGGTGG
>JBAVPB010000065.1:0-14257 GCA_049692655.1 Chthoniobacteraceae bacterium
CAAAAGGGCCAGCAGGATCAAAAGAACCAGCAGGATCAGAAGGGCCAGCAGGATCAGAAGGGCCAGCAGGATCAGAAGAACCAGCAGGATCAGAAGAGCCAGCAGGATCAAAAGGGCCAGCAGGATCAAAAGAACCAGCAGGATCAAAAGGGCCAGCAGGATCAGAAGAACCAGCAGGATCAAAAGGGCCGGCAGGATCAGAAAAACCAGCAGGATCAAAAGGGCCGGCAGGATCAGAAAAAATCTGATGAAGAACAGAAAGATCAGGGGCAGCAATCCGGGCAAAACAAAGATCAAAATTCCGAAAATAAGAATTCCCAGCCTCAAAATGGAAATACTCCTCCGAAGGACTCGTCTCAGACTTCTCAGCAACCAACCCCGGCCCCCGGTGAATCCGATAAAAAACTCACAGGACAAATCAAGGAGTCCCAACCACAGAAACGATCTGAGGGCTCACCGTCTGGGGAGCGTGAGCAAGCCTATGTGCCGGGTGAAAAGCGCGAAATGACGCCAGACGAAGCAAAGCGTATTGTCGAAGCCGAAAAGGACGAAGAAGCAAAAGGAGTGTTGATTGAACATAAAACCTCTGCTCCTGTTCTAAAGGATTGGTAATCAAGCATGACAACCCTGCCTAAAATTAAACTCACAGCGCTGATGGCGCTGATCATTTCCACGTTTATGCTGGGTTTGATGTCACAGGCAGAAGCTGCAGATCCCACAGTCACGGCTACTCTTTCAAGTGACAATACGGAAGTTGGGCAACCTGTAGATCTGAATATCCAGATTAACGGGTCCCAACGCGCACAAGTTCCGGAAAAGATCGATATGGATGGGCTCACAGTGGTGCATACGGGCCAGCAAACACAGGTCCAAATGCAAAATTTCAATATTACATCCAGTGTTGTACACACTTATACAGTGCAGCCGGATCGCGCAGGAAAATTCACGATTCCTGCGATCACCATCGAAGTTGAAGGCAAAAAATTAACCACAACTCCCCTCACCCTATCAGTCAGTGGAAATAGCGGTGCAAACGGCAGTGCGGGCGGGAGCGGCAATAATGGCGTCAATAGTGCCAGCCAGGCAAAACCAGAGGATACGAACAAAATCGCTTTTGCGGAATTGGTTGTGCCCAAGCAGAGCGCGTACGTCGGGGAAATCATCCCCATAGAAATTCGTATCTATTTCGATGCAAATGTAAGGGTGCAGACAAATGGGGTGCCCGAATTCACAAGCGAAGGTTTCACTGTCCAGAAGCTAACGCAGCCACGGCAGGAACAGGTTGAAAAGAATGGTCATCGTTATAATTTCGTAAGCTACAAAACCGCAATCACCCCGGTAAAAAGTGGGAAACTGGTCCTTGGTCCCGCCGAGTTGCCGTATGTAGCAATGGTTCCGCAACGTCGTAAAGTTCAACATCCCAATATTGGAGGAAGCATGGATGATTTTTTTAACGACGATATGTTCAACGGAATGCTCGGAGGCTTCACACAGGAGCAACTCACAGTAAAAAGCAGCAGCGCAGAACTCGAAGTAAAGCCTCTGCCTAAGGCCAATCAACCCGCGAGTTTTTCGGGTGCCGTCGGCCAATTTTCGCTTACCACTGAAGCAAGTCCCTTGAAATTAAGCATAGGCGACCCTATTACCCTTAAGTTGAAAATATCGGGACGTGGCAATTTTGACCAGGTTTCAGCACCACGGATGAATGAAGAATCCGGCTGGCGCAGCTACCCTCCATCCAACAAATTCACGGCCGATGACGACGTGGAAACCAGCGGTTCAAAGTTATTTGAAATGGCGGTGATTCCGGACGAGAAAAAAACAAAACTCCCCGCTGTGGAATTTTCCTATTTTGATCCGATTACAGAAAAATATGTGACTCTGAATGCGGATCGTCTTCCCATCACAGTCGAAGGGCAAAGCGCGTCTTCTGCACCAACTGTCCAGACACCATCTGCCAGTCAGCCTGAGAGCACGCCTGAAGTGGTGAAAAATGCGAATGATATTCATTACATCTTCACCAGCCATCCTCATTGGGGTGAATCATTTGATCCCATTTTTACAAAGCCAGTTTTTTGGAAATCCCAGGGAGCTCCATTACTGGCACTACTTGCATTTATCGGCTTTCAAGCGCATCGCAAGAAGAGCAGGGATTTAATTGCAAAACAAGCGGCAGAGCGGCGAAGGCAGAAAACTGATCTGATGAAAACCCTGCAACGTGAGGATGCTGACGCAGCAACATTCTACGCTGCCGCCACGCAATATATTCAAATTGATGCGGCCGGTCATTCAGATCGCAATCCGGCAAGCATTACCCCGGAGGAAGCCATCACCATTCATCCGCTTGATGCCGCAACAAGTGAAGCCGTGCAGTTCATCTTCGCTGCACATGAGGAATTGAGCTATGCGGGTGATTCCGCCACCCGCCAGAAGCTGCCACTTCCTCAAAGAGAGAAGGTCTTGCAAACCCTTAAAAAATTTGAAAATGCGAGAGCGTAATTTGTACAAACAAGCTGCCGGTTTTTTTCTCTTAAAAACGATTGCAATGGCAATTGCTTTCGTCGGTTTCTCATTTACGGCATTCGCCGGTGGCGATTTTCAAAGGGACTTTGAGAATGCAAATCAACAATACGATTTGGGGAAATTCAGCGAAGCTGAGAGTCTGTACAATTCCATTATCGAAACAGGCCACTTTAGTCCTGAATTATTTTATAATCTTGGGAATACTGAATTCCGGCTTAAAAAATCCGGGGAAGCGATTTTAAACTATGAGCGTGCCCTGGCGTTATCCCCCGGTAATCCCGAGGCCCAGGCGAATCTCACATTTGTTAGAAACCAGACTGGTGCAAAGATCGCCCCGGAAGACTGGCAGAGCCGGTTTATCGCCGGCCTGAATGCAGATATCTATTGCTGGTCAGCCGCATGCGCTGCATGGATCGTTATTTTCGCCCTCGCAATCATTTTTTTAAAATCAAGATCTAATAACAGGGCACCATGGTTCGTAGCAGTTTGTTTCGCAGTTTTTTTAGGCTACGCAGCATTTGCAGTTTACCATTTTGAGCAAGACAGTTCGCTGGCGATTGTCATATCAAAATCAGCCGAAGCCAGACTCGCTCCGTTTGATAATTCTGCGCTTGCCGCTGCTCTACCCGAGGGAAGCAGGGTCTGGGTGCTTGAGCGGCGCGGCCCCTGGATTTATTGCATGCTGCCAGACAACAGCCATGCATGGATTTCTTCCGACGTCGTACAGCGAGTCCACCTGCATGCCTCGTGAAATGGATTTTCTTCCTCTTTTTGTTTTCGCCACTCACTGTGTGGTGTGAGGCACAGGACTGGCAAAAGACTCTCTCTTCACCGGAGCCCGGTAATTTTCCCGCTCCACATGCACAAAAGGCGACCTATCGACTTGGTTGGTCCAATTTGGTTGCTGGAGAAGCTGAAGCCAACTTTACAAAGCCTGAAAATGACGTCTTCCAGCTTGATCTCAAAGCCAGAAGTATTGGGCTGGTCAGAGGCCTCTGGAAATTGGACGCCAGCCACAGTGCCTTGGCGAGAGCTTCAGCGTTGCGCCCGCTCAAGGTAAAACAGATAGAAATTTACAGATCGAAGACGGTAACCACGTTGCTTTCCTTCAACAATTCCGGCGTTTCCAGTTTGCGCATCCTGAACCCGCCGGATCCTGTCCCACCTGTAAAACAGAAATTTCAATTTCAAAATCTCTATGATCTCCAGACAGCGTTGCTTTACATTCGCAGTCAGCGTTTGCAGACCGGAGATCGTTCAAGCTTTGTTGTTTTTCCGGGAAATTCTCCGTATTTGGCAACGATCCGGGTGATCGGCCGGGAGAATATTCAAATCAAAACCGGAAGATACAATGCTTTGAAGCTCGAATTAAACCTGCAGAAAATTAATAATCAGCTTCAACTCGAACACAGCAAAAAATTCAAGAGGGCATTCGCGTGGCTCTCCGATGATTCAGACCGGCTCGTGCTCCGCGCTGAGATGGAAATTTTTGTCGGAAGCATTTGGGTCGAACTACAAAGCATCCAATTTACGGCACCGTAAATATCTAATGTACCCAAATACCCCGATAAACTCTTTGAGGTCCGGGATCATCCGGCGTGAAAAATGGCGCTGTAACAACTGGCCGTCCTCCCGGAGCCAAACGTAGTGCCCTCAGGGTCTCGGCATCCAGCCTTCCGGTCTGGGATAGGCGGGTCGATTCCTGAAAAAGCAGGATCGCGCGTTCCGTGGACGGGCCAGGAACGCCATCCAGGGCACCATTATAAAACTGCTCTCGCAGCAAACGCCATTGAGCGCTCTTGAGTGTGTTCTGCTGCACTTCAAGCGGCGCATTTTCATAGGGAGTGCGCCGGAATAACGCTGCATATTGATCGGATAGTTGAGAGGGTTGCGATGTGATTTCCGCAGGGGGTGAAACGACATTTGGCGAGGGCGGACTTGGTTGCTCCCTTTCAGGCGCAACAGAAGGCGAAGGGGCAACAGGGTTTGTCTGTTTATGAAGAAAGTCCCTGTCGCTTTGATTGAGATCCCGGGCCGCGGGTGATGCAGCAGGCTGAACTTGCTGGACCGGTGGCTGAGAAACTACAGTCTGCGGTGCCTTTCCACCTATTTTTAGTGAAGCCAGAGTCTCCGCGCTCACATTGCCGGTGACTTTTAATCCATTGCGGATTTGGTATCGGCTAATGGCCGCACTTGTTTCCGTGCCAAAATCACCATCGACTTCACCATAGTAAAATCCCTGATCTTTTAGTTGCTCCTGGACGGCACGAATCTGCTCGTCTGCACGAAGCACCGCTACGTCCAGCGAAAGCAAAAAAAGAAAAAGAAGCAATTTCTTCACGCTTTAAACTAAGACGATTTTATCAAAACCCTATTCATTTTATCTTCTGATCGCACTGCGCAATATTCCTAGAGATGCTTTTGAAAAACCTCCAATTCCTCTCTCTTGAGAGGACGGTAGGTAATCGGCAAACTGCCGGTGTGTTCAAGCACGGCAGCTTCAATGATGTTGCTTGCCAACTGTTCCTGGCGATGAGTTGCAATGGCTTCGGAGGATGGTAATTCATCAAGGGCGTCCTTGCCCACCATCATGTGGCCAACCGTCCAGGCATCCAGTGCGATTCCCAAAGCATGCTCGAGGTTTAAGTTCAGGAGATCCTGTTGCCGCAGGAACTTTTCCATGGTGTTCATGGATAATGTTGTTCCTGAAATAACCCCGAAATTCTCAGAAATCCTGGACAACGGACCTCCATTCGAGTGAATGGATCCATCGTAATCAATTCTCACGAAGAAATTAGGATCATCTCCCCGGCCAAGTTCCGCAAAAAGCATCCGCGCAAGGTAAGGAGCACCGTAAATTTGCTCAAAAGCCGCTTTCAGCACCGGGCTGAGCGAATAGTTCGCAAGCCTGCGCAACGAAACATCCTGCGCTGAGCGCGTGAAGCCTTCCGTGCTTGTGACTTCAATTGCGGCCATGCGAAGGCGTTCTATATCGCCGGGATGCCCCATGGCTCCCATTGCAATGCGGTCATAAATCTCAAAGATTTTCTGCCGCTCACGGCTTAATGTAAGAAACAGGATGCCATCCTTGTAGCCGAGACAGACAATAGGACTGCCTGCCTCGATTTGATGCTCGATATACTCACGGCGGTTTGAAATCGCCTCAACCCAGCGGTATGGCTCCTCGATCATGTGATTTTCGCCTTGTAAATAGTCGCCAGTGATTTTTCCGGCAGCGTCGTTATGCCTGCTTTCGATACTATTTTGATGATGGGATAGTTCTTTCCCCGGCGATCTACTCCTCCGGTGGCCGTATCCGATTCCGCAGCCGTATCAAGCGCCCGCAATGCAAGTATGACCGCTTCATTTTCATCCATCTCACCCAGGGGCTTTTTGCCCCACATATTTTCGTAATACAAAACACTGCGCACAGCCGGTGATCCGGAACCGGTGGCTGCATAATCGGCTGCTTCAAACTGAGCTCCCATGGCGTCGTAAAAATAAAGCCGCGCAGCAGCACTGACAGTGTCAAATGTCGCGAAGATCGGAATGACAATTCCCACGCCCTGCATGACAAACCCAAAATTATCGCGCAATAATTTCGACAATGCCCTCACCTTCCCATCCAGACTCATTTCCTGCAGCTGGCTGCGACGGTAAAATTGAAATGAATGCTCCAATACCCGGGCCATTTCCCACGCGGTGGCCGGGACGCCTGCAATCGCCATCAAGGAATGGCGATCAATTTCAAGTACTTTGTCAGCCCGGTCATAGACAACAATATTGCCGGAAGTGGCGCGCCTGTCTCCTGCAACCAGGACGCCATCAGCAAATTTGAATGCGAGGATGGTGGTGGCTTCTGTTTGTGCAATTTCCACACGTCCCATTGATTGAGGCGCTGGAACTGGAGGGTGGCAACCATGCCGGCGGAGGAGCGAGGAAAAATCCTCCGATGCGGGCGGAAAAACTGACTCAGTTTCTCGTAAATTCATCACTGGCCAGTACGCTGGCGGTAACGTTTCGATTGATTGGGATCGACCTTGCGCATTCTTTTTAGCAGATCGCGCGTGTCCGGCTTTGAAATATCCGGCGATTTTGGGCTGCCGCCGTCCCCTTGCTTGGGCTCCCACGGGACGGGAGCCATCGGTTTTTGCGTCCTGTCAGGCATATCCGTATTCTAAAATGCTCTGGAAAAAACGCAAGCCACTACACTGCCAGCTTGCGTTGTGCAGAAGAAAATGACATTTATTAGAATAATGATCCGTCACAGACTCATCACTGTTATTGTCGTATTGGCCATCATTATCCCGACTCTTTCCTCCGCTCAGGAGGGAAAGAGGAAATCCAATTCCACTGAAGCTGAGCTTTCTTCCCTTCATAAACTGGTCGAAGACCAATCCAAGCAAATCGAGGCTCTCACCGAGCAGGTGGCTCACCTTACGCAATTGCTGGAGACTGAGCACGCCGCAGCTTTAGCCGCGACTCCTGCGCCCACTCCCGTGGTAGTCAAGCCAGCCGCAGCCGTACCTCCTGCCCAGGAAGCTCCTGCCGCCACGGGTGCATCAGGAGTTGTTTCGCCGGAAACCCCGGGAACGCATGTCGTGACGAAGGGTGAAACGCTCACGTCCATTGCAAAGCATTACAAAATTACGTTGGGTGACTTGCTAAAAGTGAATAAGATAGAAAATGACAGGATGTTGCAAATAGGGCAGACTTTGGTTATTCCTACCCCCACACCAGCCGACAACCCTCAGGAAAAGAAAGAAAATCAGTAGCTATGGATGAATCAAAAAAATGGTATCTGATGAAGTACGAAGACGGTGGCGTCTTCGGCCCCGTAACCTTCGAGCAAATCCGTCAATGGGCAATCGATGCTCAAATTTCGCCGCTGGATAAGCTCTCCACCGATGAAAACACATGGTTGAAGGCGCCTATGATTCCTGAGCTGGAAATGGATTTTCTTATCGAGGTGAGCCCCGATCAATATTACGGACCCACCACCATCGGAGCTCTCAAGGAATTTATTGAGATGGGAGAGATCGGGCCGGATAGTTTAATCACCAATTGCAAAGATGGTTCCGCGTTCTCTGTAAAAGATTATCCGGGATTGCAGCCTGCTGCACCTGAAAACCAGACAGGCCGTTCGCCGGAGCCCATCCGCACGAATATCAGGGTAAGCCTTCAGCAACGCATCCGTGATCTGGAGCACAGTCTGCTCGAAGAACGCAGGGCCCGTGAAGCAGCCGAGGCACTTGTTGAGAAATTGGAAGCAAGATTAGCTGAACTCTCAACGAGCGTTTAGCGCCCTGATCAGCATTTCAAGAATTTCGCGACTTCCAGATCGTAGTTCTTAAAAGGATCTGCCATCGCCAAGTAATTCTGGTTTCCCAAGGCTATGGAATCCCAATTGATAAGGTATGCGAGGTTTTCTTCCTGAAAATAGCGCACCGCCCGGCCCCTGCCAAAAGCGCGCGTATTTGCAGGCGGTGTCTTTATAGCCTCTTTCCGCCGCACACTGTTATTGAATTCCCCTATTGTCTTGCCGGGCTTTAGCGCCTGAAAAAGGCTGCGGGAGGGATCGATATTATGATATTCGAGATCGAGACTTTGCAGCCAGGGATCCTGCCACTCCAGTTTTTCGCTCTCGCGAAAGGTGTTGAGCAACCATTTTTTTGATATCCAATCCACTCCCCCGATCAACAATTCTTGATTTTCACGAAGTGCATCGAGTGTAAATGCCCAGCTTTTCAGGACCCAATCCGTCTCTTCGTCAGTGCCTGCAAAATGCTTTTTAGCGCATTCAAGAAATTCGTATTGGATATCCAGTGCGTCCCGGGTTGTCCCGTTCTCAAGCAACACAGCTCCTTTTCCAGTCCCGATATGAGAAATCTCGCGTGTCGCGGTAACGGCATCTTGCAATAGGACATCACAAGGCAGGTTGTTTTCTTCCAACAGTGAGAGCACAAGCGCCGTAGTGCCTACTTTTAATGCCGTTGCGAATGGACTGATATTTGAGTCGCCAATTAAAAGATGCAACCTCCGGTATTTGCGATAATCGGCGAGCGGTTCGTCACGAGCATTGATGATGGCCCGGTTGAACTGCACCCATTGGTAAACATCGTTCACGATGTGATCGGCTCTCTGGCTGAGTTGAAAATCGACCGGATCCTCCTTATCCCCCTGTTCAAAATCAAATGACAGTGGACTTGCTTGCCCTACTCTGCCTGCCCCGGTGAATATCTGCCGTGTCGCAAGAAAAGACAGAAGTGTGCCGAGGATCTCCGGAGTGAATTGCAACTCCCTTCTCATGAGATAATTTTCATGGCAGCCGAATGTCGCGCCTGTGTGATGGTCGATGTTGTTTTTTAAAAAAGAGACGTGATCCCCGACCCCCATCTCATCAATGGCTGCCTGCAGCATCATATCCCCGGCCATGTCGTAGGCCACCATGTCGCGGAGGCCCAGGCATTCCGGGGAGGCATATTCCATATGCCCCATGTCGATATAGACCCGCCCACCATTCAGGAGGAAGCCTCCATTGCCCGGCGGTTCCTCATAGTCCCTGTAGTGGAGATCGATGACTCCGAGCCGGGATTTTTTAAAAAGATGATTCTTTACCCGTATCGGCCATGTGTCCGCACTCACTTGAGATTCGCCCTCAGCGACGAGGCAGCCATATTCCGTTTCAATACCGACAATGCGGTTCATCGAGGGCAAATTTCGATCACGAATCTCTTCCCTGCAAGCGCCAATTTCGTTTCGAAGCTGGCTAAAACGAGAGGGTAAAACGCGCTCCGGCCACCGTGGCATTCCTGGCCGGGGATGTCGCGCCGGGGTTGATGATATATTGTAGATCCGGTTGGAAGGAGAGCCAGTCGTTGATGACGGCCTGGTACGTGGCTTCGATGATGGTTTCGTGGTGCGATTGCACGGGTAAACCGGAAGGATCGCGCAACTCATCGCTGATTTTCGTAAAGCTTATGCCGATGCCGCAAATGTCCTTGTCGCGCGTTGGAATCAATCCTTTGCAATTCAGTCCGGCATCGCAATAAAAGGAAACGGGGTTCCGGTCTGCGGGAGCCGCGCCAATATGGCTGAATACGCCCAGCCCTTTTGTCTTGTCGCCTTTATCCGTTGCAAGAATTTGCTGGTCCACAATTACACAGCACCCACAGTCCCCATGTTCAGAGCGAAGGCTGCTATTATTGGGGAAATCGGCGGTTTGGCAGAACCCGCAAAGTTTGTAGGTGCCGGCGAGTCCTTCGCTTTTGTCCTGCTGGTTGACGCGGTAATCAGCCTCAAACATTGCGAGAGCCCCGTCATTTCCGTCGAAGCTGATCCTGAGGCCGTGCTTGTTGTTTCCATAGGCGTCGCCTGTATCGCCGGAGAAGATGCCCGCGAGGAATGAGAGTGATGGCGTAGCGTTGATGCGCAGACGGATTCCGGGAGCTGTGTTGGGTATGAAGGGCGCGCTAAAATTCTGCCGGTCTATGAGAGGAGGATTGCCGAAGGCGCTGTTGATGAATAGGGAGCTATAGTCGGAGACAAAAAATTCCAGATCGGCAGCCAGCATGCCTATGCGGAGCGAGACTTTGTCGTTGTTGAGCGATTGTTGGAACCACCATTCGTAGAGGCGGAGGTTGCTGCCGTTGTCGATGTTGCTTATGCCGTTGAAGTCGTGGACGTAGCTGTCCGAGATGCTGGTGCCGTGGGGGTAGAGGATGCTTGCATAGAATGAACCGCCTTTCCAGGCCAGGAGTTTGTCGAGGTCGAGTCCTACGCCGATCAGGAGCGATCCCTTATAGGCGGTGCCTTGTTTGTAGCCGCCGGAGAGGTTGGAGAAGGTGTCGCTGATGTAGCTGAATGTTAATTTCACTCCTTTGTCGGCGAGGGCTTGTTTGGCAGAGATCAGGGGGAGCAGAGGGTTGGTAAGGGTTGGCAAGGGTTGATTATCCCTGCCATTTGTCGTGTCGGAACCCGCGAACAAGGAGCCGCCCATTGTTGCCAGGCACAGGATGAATGCGGCTGTTTTCAGCATTTGAAATGGAATTTGGATGGGTTTCACAAAAGCTTTATTCTAATCTGCGACGCGAATCCCATATAGAACGCCATCGATGCAGGAAAGATTAAAAGGGGCGAGCCCAGAAGCCTGTGCCGGCTGGTTTCAGTAATCTATTCACCCATAAAGACTTACGTATCCATGAAAAACCCTCCTTTCCGCAGTCCCCGCTCCAAAGTTGGCGAGCTTTACCATTTCGGCCGCATGCTGGACAAAATCCGTCTTCACCTCCGCAACGAGCTTCCTGAGGAATACCGGCCCAATCTTGGGAATGCGCTCGGGCTCGACGGCCATTGCTGCGGCTTTCTTGGCGTGGAGTTCAGCGATCTTGTGGAACGCATCAAACAAGGCGGGACGGACGAGGAACTGCTGGAATGGTGCTTCTCCAAGGGGTTACGGCCAAATCCCATCCAGATTGCCGTCTGGAATGGGTTTGCTGAAAAATACGGCTGGCGCGACCGGGCTGCCGGGTTTGTCGCGAAGGTCAAAAAAGAAGATTCGCACGAACATCTTTCCGAGCTGATGACAGCGTTTGATATCATCGATTTTCGCGAGGGGCGCTCCCAGCCTTGATGCACTTCCCGATGACCAAAGTTGCACACCGTTTTGCGATCGCGGCGCTGTTTTTCGCTTTCTCCATGCCGGGACGCGCGACGTCACCGGCTGAACCCACACGGGTTGCAAGAATGGGAGCGCCTGCATGGATCAAACCGCAGATACCTGATCTTACCATGCCGGTAAAAAGCGGACAGACTGGCAATGGCACCCGCGACTTGCTGATTGATGAGCAGGTCAATGCCCGGGAGAATGCCGATTACATTCACTACGCGATCCAGTTTCTTTCGCAAAACGGCGTTGAGGAGAATTCGAGGCTTACTTTCACGTTTGATCCTTCCTGCCAAACGCTGGTCCTGAACAAGCTGATTGTCTATCGCAACGGAAAAGCAAGCGACCGGCTGGCTGCACAGGAGGTCAAGCTCCTCCATCGCGAGGAAGGGCTGGACCGCCTGCTTTACGATGGCCGTTTATCCGCCGTGCTGATACTGGAGGATATCCGCGTGGGAGACATCGTTGAATATGCCTACACCATTCGCGGGGCAAATCCGATTTTTGACGGCCATTACTTCGATTCATTTTCCACGCTTTGGGATTTTCCCGTGGACCGTGTTTATCACCGTCTCATCTGGCCTGCCGGCCACAAACTTGGAGTCAAATCCTTCGGGGAAGACCTTCAGCCCACGATCACGCCAGTGGGGCAAAATACGGAATATGTCTGGGAAAAGAAAGCCATCCCCGCTCTCGCCTCGGATGGCGATCTCCCTTCCTCCTTCGACCCATACAATTGGGTCCAGTTGAGTGAATTCCAGAGCTGGAGCGAGGTGGCCCACTGGGCATGCAAGCTTTTCACGGTGCAGGAGACAGATGCAGGTGAATTGCGTGAACAGGTGGATGCCATCAAACCCATCGGAGACCGTAAAAAAGAGGTCGTCGCCGCCCTGCGATTCGTGCAGGACAATATCCGCTATCTTGGGATCGAAGTCGGCGCGCATTCCCATAAGCCCTACCCGATTGCCACAGTACTGCAGCGGCGCTTCGGGGATTGCAAGGACAAGGCGCTGCTGCTTTGCGCATTGCTGCGGCAATTGGGGTTCGAAGCCTATCCCTGCCTGGTTGAGACGGACTATCGCAAAACGATTGCCGAATGGCTTCCCACCACGCTCGCCTTCAACCATCTCGTCGTGCAATTACGTCTCGATGGCCATGTTTACTGGCTTGATCCCACCAGGACCAACCAGGGCGGAACGCTGGACGAGATTTTCTTTCCCGATTACGGAGAAGCGCTGGTCATCAAAGAGGACACCGACTCCCTGACAAAAATCACCCCTCAGGCATTTGACGCCGTGAAGATCGAGGTGACCGAGTCGTATTCGTTTCCCGACTTCACGGGCAAAGCCACGTTGAAAGTCCATACCGTTACGCATGGAAGGAACTCGGATAGCACGCGGGGATGGCTCGCCGAGACGACACCGGACGACATCAAGAAAGATTATCTCAATTTCTACGCAAAACAGTATCCGCATATCGAGATGGCGGCGCCGCCCGTTTTTCACGATGACCTCGGAAAAAACGAGATCACCATCGATGAGAGCTACAAAATCTCGCAATTCTGGCAGCCACATTCCGGGAACAGCACGCGGCTCTATGCGGATTTTTATCCGCAGACCCTTCACGGTTACATTCCCGAGCCCGACACATTGCTACGCACCATGCCATACGCGATCCCCCACCCCACGCACGTTATCCAGACCATCCTGATTTCATTGCCAAATGACCGGAAATTGACCGCGGAAACCAAGGTGATAAAAGACCCCGTGTTCAGGTTTTCCTCCGAGAGAACCGTCATTCCAAGGCAGGTGACCGACCGTTTTGAATTTGAAACCCTGGCGGACCAGGTCGATGCCGCACGCACCGGCGAGTATGTTGCCAATATCAACCGAGTCATTGATGACCTCGGATATGATATCTGGATCAGCAAAGATATGGCGCAATCCACCACTACCCCGACACCTGCGGCGGAAAACGGCGTGAAAGCTGCGGAAGCCTCATCCAGCCCCGCGCATGACAACGGAAATGCCTCGCCGTTTGAGGCGCCGCTTTTACTTTTTGGATTTCTCGCGGGTTTGGGAGGCGGACTTTACTGGTTTTTGCAGAGACGCAAGCAGACGGCCCCGGTTTCTCCCCTCACCGCCCAGGATTCGTTGCACCGGTGCAATTTTTGTGGAAAAACGGAACTCACCGCGCCTGAGCTGGATTTCCGTGTCTCGGGGGATGGCGAGGAATATTGCCATCCGCACCTTCCGAAGCCGCGATAGTTTTCGGCGTAGGAGCAACCCATTCATCCATGTTTACGCCCAAGCAATCGGAGTAAGTTGGCAGGAGTGGGTTTGCTGAAAAATACGGCTGGCGGGTCAAAAATGAAGATTCGCACGAGCATCTTACAGAGCTGATGACAGCGTGTGATGTGATTGATTTCCGCGAGGGTCGTGCGTAGCCGAAATATCATAGTGCCGTTCACGATTGGCATGGATATAGCTGTCCGGTTACTGGCTAAAAACATAGCCTTGAGTCATTCTTCATGAAATGCGGTACCCTTGCTGTTCCTTGTAATATAAGAAAATCTTATATTTTAGCCGGCGTCCTGTTCGCTATTGTTCATTTGGCGTCTTCGCATGCCTCCGCTCAATCCACCTACGCGGTGACTAGCGCGATCGATGATGGCTCACCCGGAAGCTTGAGTTGGGCGATCACCCAAGCCAACGCCGATCCCGGCAGCACGATCAATCTGGCCGATAATCTGGGCGCCATCACCCTGGCGGGCGCTCTGCCCATCATCACCAGCGCCGTCACGATCAACGGCGGCGCGGGAGACAGCATTAGCGGAAACAATCAATATCGCATCTTTTTTGTCGATACGACGACGCCGGGCGCGGCGGTCAATATTAATAACGTCAGCCTGGTGAATGGCGTGGCCACGGGAGGGGCTGGCGCTAATGGCGGGGGCGGCGGTCTCGGCGCAGGCGGCGCGCTCTTCGTCAATTCAGGGCATGTCACGATCAGCGGAATCACTTTCGCGAACAACGCCGCCATCGGCGGCGCCGGGGGAAATGGCGGGGC
>JBAVPB010000066.1:0-14426 GCA_049692655.1 Chthoniobacteraceae bacterium
TCTTCAAGCAACCCATGCCTGCCGCTACGCGGCAGGCACGGGACCCTTGAAGCTTTCCGTTGCCCTGAGATGTCAGGGGCCAGCGGTGGGCGGTTCACAGCGACATTCGTTTGACGCTCGACGTATATACCGACAAATCGATGCTTCCGACATCACAAGCGATTCGCTGCCTGCCTGCCTTTGAAAAAGACGCAACTCTATGCGCAACCAGTTCAGACATTAACGGGCATTTGACCTCACAAGCTGGCACGAATGGAGTTTCTGGAATCACAGTGCAACCTCCTGACAATGAGGTGCTTAGTCGTGATCTGGCACAAACTGACGCCGAATGGCATGAGCCTGTAGATGGTTGCCTTACTAGGATTCGAACCTAGACAAAGAGATTCAGAATCTCTCGTGCTAACCGTTACACTATAAGGCAGTTTGGGCGGGCGAATAATCTGCACGGAGCTCGCAGAAATTGCAAACTGCTTTTGCAATTTCTTTATTTGCCCAGCGGATAGGAAATGTGGGCGTCGGCGGGAGGGGTGAATTCGAAGGTGCCCGCGGGGAGGGAGGTGAGGTGGTGGACGTTTGTGAAGTTCGTGACGATATGGTCGCCTTTTTGCTGGTAGAGCTCGGTTTTCTGCACCTTGTAATCCTCGTCCATCCAGACGTTGAGATGGTCGAGGATGCGCTTAAGGTTCGGTTTTTTAGGGGTGAGCTGGAACTGGTAGCCGGTGGGTTCCTTGAAGGCGTGGAAGTTGTAAAATTCCTCGATGTGCTCGAAGTTCAGGCCGGCTGTGAGGGCGGCGAGGGCATCGTCGAAGAAGGAGCGCTGGCCGAGGGAATAGTGCTCGGCTTCCTTGAAGTTTGAATAATAGACCCACATGGTCTTGCCATCGCTCACGGTGAGGCTGGCATTGGACCCTTTGACTTCGCGGCGGAATTTGCCGGGAGCCTCGAATGAGACGGTGCCTTCTGTGACGAGGGGCTTGGTGAGGAGATGCGTGGCTTTTTCCTCGCGGAAATCTGCCTGGGCGGCGGGCTCTTTGTCGCGCAGGTCCTGCAGGTGCTTGAGCAGCGCGGCGGAGTCGGCGGGGTTCATCTCGCCTGCGGTGGCGAAGAGGGAAGAGATGAGGAGAAGCGGGAGTGCGAGGCTGATTTTCATTTTATTTCCAAATTGGGACATAATTAAACCATTGTTCGGGATGTTCGCGGATGATCGCTTCGAAAGCGGTCGCGACAAGCTGTGTGTTTTTCGCGAGAGTCTCTTTTCGATCATCGTGCCGCTCCATCGGTATGGCCGGGTCGGCAAACGAAAGGTAGCGACCTTTTTTGTTTTGTAAAACGAAAGCGGGCAGGACTGCGGCATCGGTATGCTGCCAGAGGAGGGCCGGGGCGGTGGAAAAAAGGGTGTCGTGCCCGAAAAAACGCACGGGTGTGCCGGAGCCGGCGTAGGGGCGGTCCACGAGCATGGCGACGATCTCGTTGTTCTGGAGGGTCTTGATCATGTCGATGAACGAAAATTTCTCCGAACCGACCGTGATGGTTTTGATGCCGAGCTTGCGGCGGTAATCGTCGCGCCAGCGGGTGAGCCCGGTGGAGGGCTCCTCGAGTGTAACAACGGTCATCGGTATGTTCCTGAGTGCGAGAAGGATGCCGCCGAGTTCCCAATTCCCGAGGTGGGCGGTGACGATGATCGCGCCCTTGCCGCGGGCAATGGCAGCGCTGAGATTTTCGAAGCCGCGCCATTCCTCGAGCAGGCTGTTGGCGTGCTGGCCCGGGTCGCCGGTGCAATAAAAGTAATCGGCGAGCATCTTGAGGAAATTCGCGAAGTTTTCGCGGCAGAGGTCGTCGAGGGCTGGCCCTTCCGCGCCGGTGACGAGGTGGAGATTCTCACGCAGGGCTTCGCGCGATTTTTTTTTGAGGCTGCAACTGGTGCGCCCGATGAGACCGGCGAGTCCCTGCGCCACCGTGCGCGGGAGGATGTTCGCGAGACCATAGGCGAGGCGGAACGTGCCGAGATTGTAAAACGGGTTGGAGGTCATTTCATTTCTCACGCATCCACACGTATGCGGGAAGAATAAAAAGCATCGTGGCGACGAGGCACCACGCCACGCCGAGCGCGCACACCACGCCAAGCCCGCTAAGGGAGGGATTGTGCGCGAACACGAGCGAGCCAAACCCGCATACGGTACACAGCCCGCTGAGAAATACGGGCTTCAGCACGGTGGCGATGGAATGGTGCTGCCGGTTCCCCTTGCGGAAGGCGAGCAGCACGTAGATCCCGTAGTCAACGCCGACTCCCAGCACCAGCGGGAATGCGAGCACGTTGAAAAGGTTCAGCGGGATGTTGAAGATTTTGAGCGAGGCGACCATTGCTCCGATGGAAAGAAACAGGCTCAGCATCAAAATGAAGAGCGGGAAAAATTTCCGGTAAAGGAAGATAAGGAGCGCCACATTGAAGCCTATCATGGTGATGCTCAGTAATTTGAGCTTCTCCTTCGCCCATGGAATCAGGCTCGCGAGCGTGTAGTTCCAGCCGGTGATGTGGATCGGCGTGCCCGGGAGGCTCAGCGTGCGGTCCAACTCCTCCTTGTCCTCCATGGTGGAGACCGATTTTAGCGGGGTGATGTACGCCACTGCGACATTCGGTTCGGCACCGAGAAATTTGTCCAGCATGAAGCGCCATGGCGAGTCCGCAGGGATGGTCTTGCTCCAGTCCAGCAAGCTCACGTTCCCTTTTTTGATTGCCTCCAGCGAGTCGAGCAACGCGAACGACCCCTTGAACGCCTCGGGTGTGAATCCCTCGCTTTCCATGATTTTTTTCAACTCCTCGCGTGCTGCGGGAATATCCACGTTTGTGAGCCTGGTAATGTTTTCCTTCACCTGCTTCGGGGAAACGACGTAGGGGGCGGGACTGGAGACGTTCCGGATTTTGCCGGCCGCCTTTTGCTCCATCCAGTAGTCCTGCAGGCGCACGAGGTTGTCATGGAACGTCTCGGGGTCGTTTGCTTTCACGATCACCAGCACGGGGTCCACGCCATCAATCGTCATTTTGCCGGAGATAATCTGCAGGGCGTGCCACGCCTTGCTGTCCTTTGGCTGGAGGGATTTTGGGTCCACTTGGAAGGTGAGGCTTTTCACCGGCGCGAACGCAAAAATATTCAACGCCAGCAGCAGGATGCCCGCGCAAACCATGATGGGTGCGGGCGACCGGAACACGCGGTCCGTGAATTCCAGTATTTTGTTGAAAAGCCAGTCGTGTTCCCTTGGCGAATGGTCCGGCCCCATGAACATGAAAAATGCCGTCATCATAAGCGCCGCCGAGAGCAGAATGCCGATGGCGATCAGCACGCCGAGTTGTGAAAATCCCGAGCAGCCGCTCAATCCGAGCGTGAGGAAGCCGGCTGCGGTGGTAATTGCTCCGAACAGCACGCCGTTGCCGATTTTGCGGATGGCTGCAGCGACAGAAGACTCGTGGTCGTGCCCCGCGTTCCTTTCCGACTGGTAGCTGCCGTAGAGGAGCATCCCGAAATCCACGCCGAGTCCCACGAGGATCGAGCAGAAGCCGATGGCGATCCCGTTGAGCCCGTGGAAAATCAGGAACCCGGCGGCGACTGCAATGATGCAGCAGAGCAGGAGCACATGCATGATTGCCACCAGGGGGCGCACCCTGCGGAAGCCGAAGTAAAATATTCCTGCCACCAGGATCACAGAGCCCGCGAGCGTGACGATGATGTCCGATTCCATCCCCTTCGACATTTCCGCGACGTACGGCGTGCGGCCGGTGAGCAGGATCTCCGGCGCCTTTCCCCCCTGCCACGAATCGGTCACCCGTTTTTCAAATTCCCGCACCTTCATCATCATTGCCTGGCACTCGCGCGGCCCGAGTCCCACCTGGTCGGTGCTCACGAAGACCACATGCAGCGTCTGGTCGTGGGAAGTGAATGAGAGAGAGCGGTCAGTGGAGGCGGATTTGCCGAGCGACTTGAGCGAAACGAACACCGGCCCGAGGGGATCGAGTTTGAATTCCCATTCGTGACGCACAGAGCCGGCCTCGATCCTCGATTTCAACTCGAGAATGTGCTGTTTCATTTTGTCGGGCTGCAGCATCGCTATCGCATCGTCAAATTCCGCAGGGGGGAGATTGAAAAGCAGCGGCAGCGCGAGGGTGGAGATGCCGTTCAGCGCCTCGTCGCTTTGCATGGGGACCTCGTATATCACGCGCTTCACCCAGGGTTCCTTTTTCAGCATTTCGGCGAAATGCGTAGTGAATCCCTCCATGTCAGTGGAATTGTCAGGATCGTAAACCGCAAACGTGAGCTCCGTGTTCTGGCTGAAGTCGCGGTTGAAAGTCTTGAGGCCCTGAACGGAATCGAACCCATCCGGGAGGAGATTAAGCACCTCCGAATCGAGCGGGTGATAGAAAATGATCAGGCCCACGCATGACAGGATGATCGCTGCCAGCCATGTATAAACCAGCCGGCGGCGATGTGTGACCAAATGGGCAATCCTGCTGTCAAAACTCATGCTGGGGAGTGGAGAGTTTTAACGGCCGAAATGAAAGAAAAACCGCTCTTTGCTGGCGGGAAACTCGATTTTGACCTCGACTGGCTTTCCATCCACGAGTTGTGCTGTTGCTGTCCAGAATCCGGGCTTTTCCGAATGGAGTTCAGCGTGGGTAGGTGAACCGTGCAGCGCAGCAATGGCGGTGAAAATCTGATGCAGGGCCAGCCAGCTTTTCAGCGGCCTGGGAGGATGGTCTGCATTACCCTGCCAAGAGACACGGGCGAAAGCGGCCTCGGCGCGTCCCCGCGCGCCATCCTTCCGCAATTTCAAAATGGAGAGGCCGGGCCCTGTCATAAAATCGAGCTGGAATTGGTCGTCTCCCATGCGGGTGACGACGGTTTCGCCGATGATCGTGCGTTTCGGGCTTGAGTAGAGGAGTTGCCCGACGAGGGTCTGCCAGTTTGCAGTGGGGGTGACGAATTGATAAGTGGAACAACCCGCAAGGAATAAACAGGCGGCAATGAAGCAAATGGTATTTACGGTAAAGAGGCGGCGTATGGACATGGGGTATCTATCTTTAATATACGGAGCCCATCGTATTTCCGGACGGTGCGGGTTCCATTGCGGCCTATCTTAGCAGCGAATTTCAGGAAGAAAAGCAATCGCAAACTGCTCTTTGAGGCTTGCCGGGCGACCAGATGCTAGTGTTTGCGCGCGGCTTTCACACGCTCGATCAGGTCGGTTGAGCTTATAGGGAGTCTTTGAGTCGAGCCCTGGAAGTCCACGGTGACCTGTGTCGGCTCCACTTTCACGACAGTGACCTGCATGCCGGGCGAAATCTGTACTTCGCCGGAAGGTTTGCCCCCGACAATGATTGGGAACATCGCTGCGACTTTCAAGGATACTGTCTTTGGCCACTCCGTGGGTGAAGCTGCGAGTTCATTCATATCCACGGCGTCCGGGATTGGAGTCGGCACCGGAGTGGGGGTGGGAGTTGGAAGCGGCTTATAGACTGTCGGACTGGGTCTGGGTTTCGGGGTGGGCCTTGGAGTTGTTGACACGCGAGGTTTTGGGGTGGGTGTAGGCGTATTTTCATCCATTTTTGGGACGATCAGCATTGTCTTTTCCGCCCCGTGGCCATCCGGCACAGATTCATTTGGAAAATTAGGATCGGGAACTGGTTTGCCATCGACGATAAATTGATACTCGAGAGGCACTCCCCTGGGTAATTCCTTTTGTTTAGTCCAGCCGGCCGAAGTTCCCTCTCTTTCGAAGGACATCGGTTCCGGGCGCCACTCGTTGAAATTCCCGACCAGTGACACGGATTTCGCGTTAAAATTGGAGAATTTGAAGAGGACTATCTTTGTTCCGTATGTTGCGGGCAACGGGGTGGCCGAGGCGGCAGCCAAAGTGTAACCATCCGGCGCAGGGGTCGGGGCAGCGGGCGCCGATGTATTTTTCTTCAGCATCACAAAAGCCAATGCTCCACCTATAAGGAGCACGGTCGTGCATATGGTGATAATGAGCGGAAGCTGGGATTTGCGCGCAACCACGACGGGGATATGCCCGGTAGTGCGTCCTCCGAGGGGCGCGGTATCTGAAGATGGCGTGGCTCCTCCCATGGCGGAGGCTTCCGCCTTGCGCAGGTCGCTGATGAGCGAGTCGTAATCGAGATGTCGCAGGAGTGGACTCTTGGCGAGCATCTTGTTAATGACGGTTTCCGTGCGTTTGGAAATGTTTGGGTTGATCGTGCGAAGGAGCGGTGGTTTTTCGAGGAGACGCTTGCTTGCGAGTTCCTCTACTGTAGGGGCATCAAAGGGGGGGCGGCCGACCAGAGCCTCGAAGATCGTGGCACCGAGGCTGTAAATGTCGCTGCGGAAGTCCTCCGCCTTCTGGCCGATGCGTTCCGGCGAGACGTAGTAGGCGGAGCCCCACACACCATCGGATACCGTGACCTCCACATTCGCGAGTTTTGCGAGACCGAAATCAAGCAGCTTCGACCCGTGGTCGTAAGTGACGAAGATGTTCTGCGGCTTGACGTCGCCGTGGATCATCTGGTTCGAGGTGTAAGCGGCTTTCAGCGCCTCGGCGATTTCAATGGCCACCCTCAATGCCAGCACCTCGGCGAGCGGGCCATCCTGCTCGACGATCGCACTGAGGGAGTGGCCCGTGAGCAACTCCATGACGAGGTAGTAGTTATTCTCGTGCTCGCCGACGAAATAAATCTGAACAATATTCGGGTGGCTGATTGCCGCGGCGTTCTGCGCTTCCCGGATGAATTCCTCCACGAACTTTGAGTTTTGGGCCAGCTCTTCATCCAGGAGTTTGATCGCCACGTTCCGGTTCAGTGAGGGGTCGAAGGCGCGAAATACTGTGCCCATGCCGCCCTGGCCGATTTGGTCGTGCAGTTCAAAGTGTCCCAGCTTTACGCTCATCGGTAGGTGTTAATCAAAAATTAAGGGAGTTGGTAACGGGAGTAGGGAGACATCTGTATATGCCAAAGCGGAATTAATGCGTCAATGGGTTTGAGTAAATATAAAGCCCTGCTTTTTTTGCGCCGGGACCGGACATGTTGAAACAAGATGGGGCCTACAGATCGATTTTTCGTTTTGAGGGATCGCCCTGCGCACGATACAGCACCGCCACATGGCCGACTTGCGCGACAAGAAAACTGGATGTCTTTTCGGCGATGAGGGCGGCAAGTTCGTGTTTTTCCTCCTTGTGGGCAGTGAACTTGATTTTGATCAATTCGTGCAGTTCCAGAGCGTCACCCACGCTTTTGAGAAAAGTGTCGCTGATGCCTTCCCTGCCGATGCGCAGCACGGGATCCAGGCGTTGCGCAAGCGCCTTCAATTTTCGGATTTCAGGATTGGAGAAGGGCTTGTTCATCGACCGTTTTATAGAGGGTGATCCAGGAAGTTGCCAGAATTGATTGGCGGCAATATTGCTGACGTCACTGCCGGAGGCGCTCGCTCAGGGTGCTGAGATTATTGCGCACGAGGGCGCCCATGGTGGTGCAGGAGAGGAAGCTTGCATCGTGATGATGCTCCGCGAGGTCTTCGCGCAACTGGCGTATTTTCTCCGGGAAGGAAAGATGCTCGGCGGACATCGCGTTTAGCAAGGCGCGGAGACGTTCCGTGACGAGGTTCATGCGCCGGAGGATGAGCGCCTGTTCCTCGCGCTGGTACTGGAGGGCGGTCGTGGGGTTGATGTGTTTTACGCAGTAGAGAACGAGGTCTTTGTTCTCCTTGAAAAACTGGGGCAGGTAGAAATTTTTCCGTCCCTGGTAGGATTGCTGGTCGAAGTCCATGGGGCGTATGCGGATCTGCACCTCCTCGACATCCGGGGTCATATCCATGACGAAATTGCAGGCGCGCATGTCGCCGAGCAGGCGGATGAAACACCGCTCGTTGAATTTTACGAGCTCCTTGGCGAGGCGGATGATCTTGAGGGTCGGGTTATCGAGCCAGTCCGTGATGAAGACATCACCGGGGATGCCGGCGACGTGCTCCTCGACCATGGTGTTCTTGCATGTGAGGTAATGCATGCGGTTCGGCGAGAGAAGGTGCTCGAGTTCCAGGCCGTACACGCGGGAGGCGTCGGCGTTTTTGACGTAGTAATAATCCTGGTTGTCGTTGTAGGAATTGACGATGCGGATGCGGAAGGGCTCCGAGTTTCCGAAGCTGCAAAAATCGATGCGGTCCACGTAGAGGTGGGGGAGCGCGGAGCGGTCGCCGCCGGCCTTGAGGAGGCTGTAGATTTCCTTCAGGCCCTCGTGGATGCGCTCCATTTCGAAGGAGTAATAGAGGACGGTCTGCCAGAGGGTGTCCTTGCCATTCTTGTCGGTGACGGGGGTGCTTTCGCGGAAGTGGCGGAGGTCGGAGTAGGAGATGGGGAGAGGGACTTCACGTTCGTAGCGGGCGAGGTACTGGCGGAGGCCGGGGCTGATTGGATAAACGGGTTTTCGGAGCGTGGAGATCAAGGGGGGTATCATTTCACAGCGGGGGCGGTAATGCGACTTTTTCCGGCAGGGATGCGGGATAGCTGATGGTTGGCAAGGGTTGGCAACGGTTGATTAGCCCTGGCAAAAACGCAATTTTTGCGGAATGGAACTTTTTGACGAGCATGGTTTGGAGTCTTTGCTATAGTTCAACGCATGGCAGTTCAGTATAAAGATTATTACGAGACCCTGGGTGTTCCGAAGACAGCGACGGCGGATGAGATCCGCAAGGCGTTCCGCAAGCTGGCGCGGCAGCACCATCCCGACGTGTCGAAGGACAAGAAGCGCGCGGAGGAGAAATTCAAGGAGATCAACGAGGCCTACGAGGTGCTCAGCGACAAGGAGAAGCGCGAGAAATACGACATGCTGGGCGCGGACTGGGAGAATGGCGGCAGCCGGGGTGGTGGAGGCGGATTTCCGCCGAGGCGCGGTGCGGGCGGCGGGGGATATGGCGGCGGCGCGGAGGGCGAGGACTTTCATTTCGGCGGGACGGGGTTCAGCGATTTTTTTGAGCAATTTTTTGCCGGTAGAGGTGGTGGAGGAGGGAATCCTTTTGGCGGCGATGCGCAGGGTTTTCCCCAACGGTCGCAGCGCGGGGAAGATGTCGAGGCGGACATCATGGTGACCCTCGAGGAAGCCTTGCAGGGCTCGAAACGGAAGATTTCGTTCCGCCGCTCGAGCAATGCGAAGACTGAAACCTACGATATCCGTGTTCCGGCAGGAGTGCGCGAAGGGCAGAAGATCCGGCTTGCGGGGCAGGGGGAGGCCGGGAGCAAGGGAGCGAGCGCGGGGGATTTGTTTTTGCGGGTGAAATTTGCGCAGCATCCCGAATACAAGGTGGAAGGCGCCGACCTGATCCACGAACTGGCGCTTGAGCCGTGGGAAGCGGTGCTTGGCACCGAAAAACCGGTGCCGACACTGGGAGGTGGCCATGGACGCTTAAAAATCCCGGCTGGGACGCAGAACGGCCAGCGTTTTCGCCTCAAGAAACAGGGTCTGCTGAAAGAGGACAAGACGCGCGGTGATCTTTACGTGGTAATCGATGTGACTCTGCCCAAGGAGCTTACGGCGAAACAGCGTGAGCTTTGGGAAAAGCTGGCGGCGGAGAGTGGGGAGTAGCTCCGCATTGTCCGTCTGGCGGAATGGGGCTCGCTTTTCCGCCGGGCGAATAGCACAGTTTCGTCCTGCCTGCCCCAGTGAGAAAGCTCCTCCCAATCTGTATTGCTCTTCTGCCGCTTTGCGTATTTGCGGCGGAGCCCGCCCCGGATGTTCCGAAGCCGTCCCGTTTCGTCGAGTTCAAGATCCAGGACGGGTGGTGCCTTGATGGGGATGACCATGTTTGGTCGATCCTCGAGGGAAATCCGAATTTCCTGGTGGAATGGAACGGGAGGCGATGGATGCCGCATGAACTGCCTGATGGAATGCTTGGGCAGGAGATTGGAGCACTCACCATCGACACCAATGCGCGGATATGGGTGATACCGAGTTCCATCGATGTGACAGCGGCATATTTCGACACCAAGGAAGGAAAGTGGTTCTCATTTCCCGATATTCAATCGGCATTTGAGTCCACAAGAAACAATCCGGTGCGATTTGAAGCGGATCGTCTGAGTTATTTCGTTCCCAAATACAGCCCCGACGGAAAGCGGATCGCGTTTTTAAGCAGGCATTGGGACCTGGTTTATTTCGATGGCGCAGCCTGGCATCGCTGGAAACGAAATGCGGACTTCGCGCCGGGAGGCCCTGTGATCGACAATGTCTTTTTCGACAAGGACAACCGTCTCTGCGCCAGAATCGCCAGTGATCCCTGGAAACTGGACGATCAATTGAAATGGCTCCCTATGCAGAGTGAACCGCAGTTGCCTGCGCTTACTGATTCCGCTCCCGGAGACAAACCTAAGGTCAAGCCGCCCGATGCCTGTCTGGAAAAAGCGCCAAGTTCCATCGTCCAGGATAATCACGGTGTCTTTTGGTTCACCTCCCTGGGCAAGCTCTACAAATATGATTCGGGCGCCTGTATCGAGGTGTTTTCAACGGGCGAGCAAAACCCATTCTTTGGTGGGCGGCATGTTGAAAGAGCAGTGGTGGATCGGAATGGATACGTTTTTCTTTCCACCGCCAACGAAACCGTCGTCATGCTTGCACCAGCCCCGCCTTTTCCGGCGACGTCAAAACCGCCGGCCGCCGATCCTAATCCCCATGCCGAGGTCATCAAAAAATATTTCGGGCATGCCGTGACTGACCCGGTGGGTGAGATCGTCAGGCTGCTTTTCGAGCAGGGTATGGCGAATCCCCGTGGCTGCGAGTACCGGCAGATCAAAGTTTGGACTGGAGACATATTGTGGCCGCAAGCGCGCCTTATCGAGACACATGGCTGGATCCTGCCGGCGAAGGAAGACCATACGGAGCGTGCCATATGTTGGAATGGCCTGGTTTATCCTGTCGAAACCGTTGGTGATAAATGCAATGTTGATGAAGACATCAAAGCGCTTTTTACCGATCCCGTGGACAATCAAGATATCGACGCACCCTGGATGTATGATCCGCGTTCCTGGAACATCCAGGCCCCGCCTGAGTTTTTCAGCATTTCAACCAAGACGCGGTCGTTATTGAAGTACGCTTTGCTTTTGCAGATTGGGAAACCTGACCTTGCGGCAAAAATCCGAAACGCATTTCAACAACGGGCAGGCGCGCGTCAACGTGAAGACGCCATCGATGATACCTCTACCGCCATTGAACTCGCCAAGCTCTGGCTTCTCGCATTGAACAACCGCGCGATGGGAGAGTTCGTGCGGAAGGAGGACAAACTGGCGCTTGAGGACATGCGAGTCTTTACGCGTGTAGCGCCTGCGCTGCGGAAAGCTGCGTCGAAGCTGGTGGAAAAACCGTTTCCCGAATACGGCGATCCCTTTGCCTTTGTTGATGAAAACCCGGGATTGCCGGCCGATTTGGAACGCCGGTGCAAAGAGACGCCCCGCAAAACGGCGATCGAGACCGGGCTCGATAAAATAGAAAAGCCGCAGCGCATCCAGATGCTCATCGAGGACCTGGAGAATGTTGAAGCAACTCAAGAAACGCAGCCGGGGGCTTCTATGCCTAATGAAAGCCATGTTATCCAGGCGCTTCAAAAAGAGGGGGCTGATGCCGTGGAGCCGCTTCTCGACTGCATGGAGTATGATACGCGCCTTACACGCTGTGTGAGTTATTACCGGGATTTTGAAATCGGGAACAGGAAGATTCTGGATGTCGGCGAGGCCGCGCACACTGTGCTTGCGAATATTTTTGAGAAATCATTTTCTGAAATTTACGGTAAAGACCGGACTTCAAAAGCGTGGGCAAGGATGGTGGCTGCAATGCGCGAATACTGGAGGATCAACAAAGGTATTTCGCGCGAAGACCGGTGGTTTGCGATACTGGCCGATGATAATGCACAACCGGGTGATTGGGTGGATGCCGCCGAAAATATCCTGCGTTCCCAAAAGGAAAAGGTGGTCCAAAATTCCGCTTCGATTTTGATATGGCAAACTCTCCCAGATGGTGCCAATTCGCCCGCCGGGGAAGCGTTGCGGTCGAGGGTGAACCCAAGCGTGACTGAGTTGTTGAAAAAGAGAATCGGGCAGTTTTTAGCATTGAATGACGATGATGGCAGGGCAGCCCTGAGGCTTTCCGGGTTTCTGCTCTCGTGGGATGGCAAGGCGGGTATCGAAACCGCACGGCATGTTTGCAACGTGGCAGAAAGCAATTTTGGCAAAAATGGATTTAAGAATAATGAGGCGGCTTCGTTTCTTGCTTTGATGCTGCGTATTGCCGCTTTGGGTGACCGCGAAATGTTGAACGACTACTCGAAATGGCTCAGAGAGACGCCTCCGGACACAGCGCTAAAGGGAACGGAAGGGAACGCATGGCGATGGTTTTACCCGATGTGGAGATATCAAAGTACTCCCGTGATGCGCGATACGATCACTTTCCTTTTTACCGATGAAAAGTCGCCATGGCTCCCCTATTTTCGTTCCCCAAAACTGGCCAAAAATAATCTGGGAAGTTTATCCGGGCTGATCAACTCGCCACTGATCGGCCTTCCGGAATTTCGCAGCATGGTGCTTGGCGGACTGGCAGACCTTACGCCGGTGGGCGCCGGGAATCTTTCCAACAACATGTGGACGGCCGGAGTTTATGGCGGCACGAATCTTTTTTCCATAAACGCAGCAGACCCGGAGGCAAAGGGACTGCCCGATTACTGCGTTTTTCGGGTTTGCGATCTCTCCGTTTGGAATTTGCGGGAAATGACCGGAATGCCCGAAATCAAGCTCTACTGGCCGGAATAAAAACGCGACCGGACGGTGAAGGCATGCGTGGAAATCCTCCATCGCTATGGCGACCGGTATATCACGCCACCGGAAACCCTGCCTGCCGATGGGTTGCCCGACCATTTCTACGCGCCGATCACTTTTCCAAAGCTCGATCACCCGGCAACCCAGGCTGATGTCGATCAAGGGCGAGCTATTTTTGCCCTGCCGCCGGAAGCCGACGCCCGCATTTTTTCCCTGGCTAAATTTCCCATGGCCGCCCGCTATCATGCATCCGGCGACAGTTCGGGAATGCAAGGGTATTATGATGCCCAAGGGCGGGAAAAAATGCGCCCGACATACTCAAACAATGGCAACGTCTGGCAGGCGGAGGAAGGCATGGTGGACGGGAAACGGACACGCTTCTATGGCTTTGCGGGTGGGCATTCGCTTGCACGCCTAAGTGCGGAGGATATTGAATTTGTGCCGGAGTTTTCCTGCGGAAAACTTCAGGGTGGCTTTGATATCGTCTCCAGCTTCGACGGTTCGCCTGACGTCGTCAAAAACGGACCGAAAATCGGTCAACCGATCCTGTTTTCCGTGCAATTGTACAAGAGCAGCGGGATTGATCAAAAAGTGCCGGAGACATTGTATCGAGCGAAAGAGAAATCAATCGCGAGCGGCGCGGAGGTTCATCTTTACCGCAGGAAAGAAGTTCATCCTGATGAGATTGTGGAATTATCCAACTCCGCCCCGGGATGGACTGAGTTGCCGCTGAAACCGTTGTCACATTTCGACGCGCAAACGCCCAATCAAATACTGGCTCCCGGCCAGGCGGCGAAACTCATGGCATTTGACCTGAATGATTTTTTCAATATCACCCAGCCGGGCGAATATTACCTTTTGTTCAAGTTCGACCAGGCGAAGTTGAAATTTACCGGTGGCACGTCCGACGGGATTCCATTTGAAGTAAAATAACCGTGCAAGTTTTACATTTACAAAATGTGACGCTCGAAAAGTGGGCGGGAAGAAGTTTATGGTAAATTTAATCAGAAATACTTGTCGAGAAGGGACGATGGTGCAAAGGTGCGCCCGGGGAAGTGAGAATCGCCCGAAGATTAAGGGATGAAACAGCACTGACGTTGAAGCAAATAGCGGAACGGTTGAAGATGGGCGTCGGGACGCATGTGGCCCACCTGCTGTATCACAAAAAAGATGAATTATTGTAAATACTTGGAACTGACCCCTATCCTCCACCATAATTATGAAATCTGCACTTTTTTTATTGGCCTGGACTTTGATCTCTCTCCATTGCGCTTTGGCACAAAGCGTAAAGGACCCGATTCACGATTACTTAACGTCACGAGACATTGACAGAGACACAGCCATTCCTAATCTGACCGAGCTTTACGTGATAAAATGTGATCTGGATAACACCGGGAAGCCTTCGATTCTCATTTCTTTCAATGGGTATGGAGGGCGGCAAGGAAACTATTGGACGGCCTATCTGCCGACCAGCGGCGGCTACGTGAAAGCAGATGACAGGGATACCACCCTGGTGTTTCATAAAGATGTCTTTTATGTGGGATCAGTGGGCGGCAAGTACGGTTTGCTTACTTATGCACCCGGTCGGGAAGGAGGAGACC
>JBAVPB010000067.1:0-1731 GCA_049692655.1 Chthoniobacteraceae bacterium
GGCAAGGCAACAGCAACAGGCTGCGGCAGCAGCAGCCCGCCAGCAGCAGGCCGGAGCAGCCGCGGCGGCGGCAGCAAAACAACAACAGGCGGCAGCGGCAGCCAAGGCAGCCGCCGCTCGGGGCGGAAAGCCGACGCCAACGCCTGCCCAGTAAAGGTTGGTTGAAATTTCAGGGCCGGGATGCGCAAAAACGCGTCCCGGCTGCCGAAAAGCCCCTTTTTCTGCACGTTTTAAGGCAGCGCGCCAAATGCTGCTTTACAGCCTCGCTGCCTTTGCGCGATATTTCGCCCCTTTTCGACGACGTAATTATGCAACAAATCGGCATCGGCTTGGCAGGCATGGGGAATGTAGGAGCGGGTGTTTATAAACACCTGACGAAAAATCGTGTACTGCTCATGGAGCGTCTCGGGCTGGAACTCGTGGTGAAAAAAATCGCCGTGCGTGACATGGCAAAGCCCCGCACCGTGACCGCTCCCAGGGAATTGCTCACAGAACGGTGGGAGGATTTGATCGACGACCCCTCGATCCAGGTGATCGTGGAACTCATCGGCGGAATCGAGGCTCCTTTGAAATTGATCCTGCGGGCCATCGAAAACGGCAAGATCGTGGTGACGGGCAACAAGGCGTTGCTGGCGGAACACGGCGTGGAGATTTTTGCGGCGGCCACAAAACACAAAGTGCCTGTCTTTTACGAGGCGGCGGCGGCAGGTGGCGTGCCGATCATCAAATCGATTCGCGAAGCGTTCATCGGGAACCACATCGAGTCGATGCACGGCATCATCAACGGCACTAGCAACTACATCCTCACCCGGATGTCCGAGGCCGGGCTGGGATTCAAGGAGGCTTTGCGGGAGGCGCAGGAAGGCGGCTACGCGGAGGCCGACCCGACGCTCGACGTCAACGGCTGGGACGCCGCGCACAAGGCGATCATCCTTGCCTCGCTTGCGTATGGGTTCTGGGTGAGCACAGACAAGATTTTTGTGGAGGGGATTGAGCAGATCACCTCGGCCGATATTTGCTTTGCAAAAAACCTGGGTTACCGCATCAAGCTCCTCGCGATCATCAAGGCCGACGAGAAGGGCGAGGTCGAGGTCCGCGTGCATCCCACGCTGATCCCGGAATCCCATGTGCTTGCATCGGTGAACGGCGTCTTCAACGCGGTCGCCGTGCGCGGGGATATCGTGGGTGAAACATTGTTTTACGGGCGCGGCGCCGGCCAGGACCCGACATCGAGCGCGGTCATCAGTGATCTCGCGGATGCTGCGCTGGCCATCGAGACCCCTCGTCGCGGCTACGGGTTCACCCCGCACGCGCTTTACGGCACATGCAAATCGATCGACCGGATCGAGTCGCAATACTACCTCCGCATCTCGGTGGACGACAAACCCGGCGTGCTCGCGCAGGTGGCGGGCATCCTCGGCGAAAACAACATCGGCATTTCATCCGTGATCCAGCCCGAGGCGCACGAGGAATCCGACGTGCCGCTGGTCCTGATGATTCACGACGCCACAAACGCGCAGATGCAGAAGGCGCTCACCAGCATCGCCGCGCTCCCTTGCGTTAAAAAGCAGCCCCGCATGATCCGCGTGGAGACATTTTCATGAGCTCGTTTAAGAACACATTGCACGACCGGGGAGTCATCGCGCGTTATCGCGAATTCCTTCCCGTTTCCGACGCGACACCCGTCGTTTCATTGAACGAGGGCTCGACCCCGTTGATCCACAGCCCGCG
>JBAVPB010000068.1:0-26352 GCA_049692655.1 Chthoniobacteraceae bacterium
GGCAGCTTGGCGTCGCCGCCGTGGGGAGTTCGCTCATGTGCCTTTGTCTCTGGGCCGCGTTGCACTTCGGCTTTACAGCACGGCTCCTGCGCCTCACCCAGAGGGTGCGCGATTTCGGGGAAGGCCGCTCGGACCACTGGGAGGCGATGACCGGCGGCTACGAGGTGCAGGAATTATCCACCGCTTTTGCAAAGATGGTCGTGCGCCTCGGCGAACGCGATGCGGAACGGCTGCGGCTCGAGCGCGAGATCCTGGAGACCACGGAACGCGAGCGCCGCCGCATCGGGCAGGACTTGCACGATGGCCTCGGCCAGCAGCTCACCGCCGCCTCGCTGGCCGCCAGCGGCCTCGTCTCCGCGCTGGAGTCGGAGTTTCCCGCGCTCGTGCCCAGGATGGAAAATCTCGGCCGCCAGATCCGCGAGAGCATCGCCGAGGTGCGGGCCCTTTCCCATGGCCTCGCCCCGGTCGCGCTGCAGGAGGAGGGGCTCATGCACGCCCTGCACGAAATCGCCGAGGCCACCTCGCGGAATACCACCGTGCGCTGTGTCTTCGAGTGCCCGCAGCCGGTGCGCGTGCCCGATGAGGCGCTTGCCAGCCACCTCTACCACATCGCGCAGGAGGCGGTGAATAACGCGCTCAAGCACGCCGCCCCTCACGAAATCCGCATCGCCCTGGAACTACGCGACGGAAAGCTGGCTCTCGAAGTCGATGACGATGGCGAAGGCCTCCCCGAGCCCCTGACCTCTGGTCATTCGTCAAACTTTGGTCACTCCCCAACCTCAGGTCATTCATCAAACTCAGCGCCGCCATCCGCCGACTGCAAAGGCATCGGCCTTGGCATCATGCGCCACCGCGCGCAACTTCTGGGCGCCACCCTGGAAATCGGCTCGCCACCCGCAGGCGGCACACGTATCACCTGCATCGTCCCCTTATCGCGATGAACCCACAAACCCCCGCCAGGCACGCCGAGGCAAAACCCAGGTACCGCCTTCTCCTCGTGGACGATCACCCGGTCGTGCTGGATGGATACCGCCTCATGCTCAACGCCTACCCCGACCTCGAAGTCTGCGCCACGGCGACCACCGAATCGGCCGCATGTGCCGCACTCACCCGCGAACAACCCGATCTCATCGTGGTCGATTTGAGCATGCCCGGGCGCGGCGGCATCGACTTGATCAAGGATCTCGTGCTCCTCCAGCCGGGCGTGAAAATACTCGTCTGCTCCATGCACGACGAGATGCTCTACGCCGAGCGTGCCCTGCGCGCCGGGGCAAAAGGTTACGTGACCAAGGACGCCTCCGGCCCCGTCATGGTGGCCGCCATCCGCCGCGTGCTCGCCGGCGGCGTTTACATGAGCGAACGCCTCGCCTCCCGCGTCCTCGACGCTTTTGCAGGTGCGCGGCCGCGCGGTTCCAGCTCCCCGCTGGAAAAACTCAGCGACCGCGAATTCGAGGTCTTCCGCCTTTTCGGCGAGGGCAGGACCGCAAAGGAAATCGCCAGCCGCCTCTCGCTCAGCCCCAAGACAGTCGCGGTGCATCGCGACCACATCAAGGAGAAGATGGAATTCGCAACCAGCGCGGAGATGATCCGCCAGGCCGTGCGCTGGGTGGAAACCCAGATCATCAAGGGCGCGTAAGCCCGGTCCCTGCCGGTATTGTTGGACCGTGAAGACAATAGGCGCATTGCCTATCGAAAATCGGTTCCGCACCCAATATCACATCCGGTTGTGCTTGTTGTAGTTTGTCATGGTCTATGAAACAGGAAGTTTCCGGGACACCCACACCATGCTTCACACCCATTCGCATACCCACCATCCAGCCACCGGCACAAGATTGCTCGTCGTGGATGCCAATGAATACATGCGCGAACTCTACGCCCTCGTCCTGAACCTCGAGGGTCACGATGTGGAAACCGCATGCGACTGTGTTACAGCGCTGGAATTGCTCGCGGAGGAATCATTCGATCTCCTGGTGACGGACCACACCTTGCCGGATCTCGACAGCGCTGGCATGATCCTCGCCATGCGTTCCGCAGGCATCACGATTCCCATCGTAGTGGTTTCGGACTCACTCCTGCGCGAGACATTGCCGCCGCGCGTGGCCGCTGAGATTGCCGCCATCGTGCCAAAGCCCGCCCGGTCCGCCGGGATCCTCTCAGCAGTCGCACACGCTCTGAACGGCACGCCCCAAGGCGCATCACGCTGTCGTGAAGACCATCGTCCAGAACCCGCGGCGCAACAGTCCGCCAGGCCCGTGACACCTGCACGACATACATCCAGCTCCATCCTTGGCTGGTCAAAGGTCTTCACCTCAGTCGTCCTGCATATCCGCCCGGCGGCGGAAAACAACGCACTCACGCAGTAATCTGCATACAGCATTCCCACTCGCGAAAGAAGAATACATGGCCGGTAAAATCAGCATGAAATCAAAGATATCCATCCTGGCGGCGCTCCCGCTTTTCATCCTCATCGCCGGCTGCCAGGGCACGCACCCCGACCGCGACCCGCAAAACCCCATCGAGACCCAGGCCCCCCAAAGCGCCATCCACGGCGATGCCGGCGTACAAATGGAATCGAGAAACATGAGCGGCGTCGCCCCCACACGCCCCATTAACTAGCGCCCCCGCCAATTCGAATTGGCCGTTTAATTAACAGACCGGCATTTTTAAAATGCCAGCCACATGCAATGCGGCGGCAGGACCATTGCCGCTCTTTCTATAATCCCGGAGGGATATGGGAAATTAGCCGGTTGGCGCAAGCCACCGGATGCAAAAGAAAAAAGTGTCTCAGCCCCGGAGGGGCGCCGGAATTAAAGCCCGGAGTGTAGCCCGGCGGAACTCCGGGTTAATCACAGTATAAAAATTAACGAACCCCTGGAAGGGGTGACGGAATAAAACCGTCATCAACACACGCCCACCATTTTCCGCCCTCCGACGCATAACTACTTTCCGGACGACTTTAAAGAAACATGCCTGCGCCACGATTGCCTCGCAGCCAAAAACCCCAGAATCGTACCGGGCAAATTTCGCCAGTCCAGACCAACTCCAACAATGACCGTATTCCCATGCGGCGGAAATAGCATCACCAAGGCCGTGCCAACGATCAGTGCGACCATGGCCCAGACAAATAAAACCCAGATGGTTCCGAAAAAATACCTGAAAAATTTCATCGGTGATTCACCTTTATTGCACCTCCAAAAACTTCAAATTCGCTTGGGCGCTCGCATATTCAAGGTACAACGTCTCATCCGTTGCAATGCACTTCTTGAAATCATCCTGTGCAGTCGCTTTATCCCCCGCAATCAAATGCTTCATGCCCGCATAAAACCACGCCTCGCACTGCTTCTGCTTGCTCTTTTCCGCCTTCGCATCATTGGCGGCATTCAAAAAATCGGCCTCCGGCATTTGATCGGCAAGAAAACGTCCGATCATTAACCGCCAGTCCTCTCCGGGCCCCGCCTTCCGTTTTGACAAATAGGCCTTCAACTCCTCGATACCCGCCGCATTTTCATTCGTCAATGCGTGGACAAGATAAATGCGATAATGCACGTAATCATCGTCCAGGACATGAATTAACCCCAATTCGGATGCCTTGCGAAAATCAGCCATGGCCTCCGGAAACCTTCGCATATCAAACAGGAGGCAACCCCGGTAGTGATAAGGATCTCCTTTCAGGTTTTTGCTTAATTCGATCGCTTTGCCAAAGTCCACCAGCGCCCCATTCAAATCTCCCTTGGCCTGTTTGATTCCGGCCCGGTATTCATAGGCAACACGATTGTTAGGGACAAGCTGGACAGCCCTGTCGCAATCAGCCATCGCACCTTCAAGGTCTCCATTTTTCTTTTTTATATAGGCACGATACCCGTAAGCCTGGCCGCGATTTGGGCCGAGTTCAATGGCTTTATTACAGTCAGCCATTGCGGCACCTAAATCCCCTTTCATAAGTTGAAGCCTGGATCTGTCAAAATAAGCTCCGTCGAAACCAGGTTTGAGCTGGACGGCCTTGTCATAGTCAGCAAGCGCCCCCTCGGTATCCCCTTTGTCATTTTTTACGGTTCCACGATACAGATAGGCGCCACTGTTGTTCGGGTCGAGTGCGATGGCTTTGTCATAGTCCTCCATCGCTCCGTCCAAATCCCCTCCCATCTTTTTAAGCAGTCCTCGAATTACATACGCAGGCGCTTTGTCAGGTCTGAGCCGGATCGCTTTGTTATAATCAGCCATCGCAGCCGTAAAATCGATTTTGGCTGCTTCTGTAATGCCGTGGTTGATGTTGGCATAGTAGTCATCAGGATTGAGCTTGAGCGCGCTATCGAAATCAGCCAGGGCACCATCCAGATTGCCCGCCTTTCGTTTCGCAATGCCGCTATCAATGAATGCAGAAACAGCTTTATGCATCTGGTCGTCTGCATCAATCGCCGCAGCATCCTCACCCCCATGCTCATTCTGCATGTACCGCAAAAAGTCATGAAAATGAAAAACGGCGAACAGAAACGGAACCCCTAGCAGGAAAAAAACAAGGCTCACATAGAGCAGACCCCGGCTCTTCCTTTTCCCCTGCAAGGAATCCGCCCCCTCCAGAAGCGGAGGCGGCAGCGCCCCACCAGCATTTCCCGGCAGCACTCCCGCCTCATCGCCAAGCACTTCCCGCACAGCCTCCACATCCTCATCCGCAACCTCCACCCGGATTCCCCCCAGCGCATTCGAGGACTGCACCGTATTCTCCCCCTGCACAAACGCCTCGATCCCCCCATCCTCCAGCCGCATCCGCAAAAGATGCGCCTCCTCCGCCTTGCTGAACGTCGCCACCGTTTTCATAAATGGAGTGTCATAGGTTTTTCGTCGTTCGTCTGAGGATGTCTCGATTTCATGGACATGGTTAGGCAGGAAGTGTCATTGGAGACTGTCATTCCCATTCTTCCAGCCCCAACGGGGTGCAATGTGATAGCCTGGGGTGAAGCCCCAGGGATAACGTTCCTGAAATTTCTCCAGCCCTGTAAGGGCGGCACAATCCTGCCTCGAATCGCAGATCAAAATGCATGACAGGTTCCAGTCACGCACTTACCGGCCCCTCCTTCAACAACCCCTCAAGATCAAGCGCCCGCGTAAACATCTGCACCCCTCCCTCGGAATTCACCGGCCACTCCTCGCGCGGACGATCCCAATAAAGCTCCACCCCATTCTCATCCGGATCGCGCAGATAAAGCGCCTCGCTCACCCCATGGTCCGCCGCCCCATCCAGCTTGATACCCGCCTTGATCAACCGCCGCAGCGCATCCGCCAGCGCCGCGCGCGTAGGATAAAGAATCGCCACATGAAACAACCCCGTACTCCCCGGCGGCGGCGGCGGCCCGCCCTTGCTCTCCCAAGTATTCAACCCGATGTGATGATGGTAACCCCCCGCCGAAATAAAAGCCGCATCCTTCCCATACCGCTGCGTAACCTCAAACCCCAGCACCCCCGAGTAGAAAGCAAGCGCCCGCTCAATATCCGCCACCTTCAAATGTACATGCCCGATCCGCGTCTCTGGATGAATAGGGGAAATATCCGGCATCCCCAAAGACTACCCCCCACAACCAAAACCCAAAGCCAAAAAGCATTGTTTCAGAATGTTCCCTCTGCGAACTTCATTCAATGTTGGACGCTCTCCTTTTCGCCTCCCTCCGCCCTCTCTATCTCTTCTCTCCGCGTCTCCGCGTGAGCCCTTCCCCTCTCAGTTTCCTCCGTTCTCTCCTGTTGAGTCTTTCTTCTCCGGCAGTTCCAGCTTGTACTTCTCCGGGTTGATCTTATTCAAAACCACCCCCACCCACATCACCCTCCCCTTCGGGGCCAGCGGATCAGAAAACGCCTTCTCCATATACCCCAGAACCCCCGCATCCTCCCTCCCATTCGCCCCCAGCGACCACATCGCCGCCTGAAAAAGCACATCCTTCAACGCCGCATCCCCATCCGCCGCAGTCTTCTGGCTCGTCTTGTATTTGTCCGCCGCCCCCGCGTACTTCCCCCAGTCGAGTGCAGCGAGGATCGGGTCCAGCGCCTTCGTATCCCCCGTGGCGAAATAATATCCCCAGCAATAATCCAGGTCTCCGGCATCCGTGATCTTCCACGTCGCGATCGGCAGCGGCGGCTTCGCAGCCAGTTCCGCCTTCCCGTTCTGCTCCAGCACCACCCGTCCCTCCTTCGTATCGCTCTGCCACAGCAGCAGGCACACAAGATTGCGCTCCTTCTCATCAAACTGGTCCAGCCCATCCAGCCGCCCCTTGATCAACGCCGGATACCGGTGCAAAACCTGGCTGATAAACCCCATCAGCGTCGAAACCTTCTCCGCATCCTCAAGCGATTTCTCCTTCACCACCCTTTTCCAGAACGCATCAAAAGGCTTCTCATCCGGATGCAGGTAAAAATGTTTCAACCACGCGCTATCGCCAGCCTCCGCCGCCTTGGCATCATCCCCCTGCCCATGCGCGCAACACACCAGCAGCAACCCGGTCACCACGAACGCAAAAATCTTCCTCATGATCACGCCTGCGGGTTCTCGTAAATCTCCCGCACAGAATCCCGCATCATCACAATGATCGTGAACACCCCCAGCACCGTCCCCAGCGGGATGTGCAGGCAATTGATCGCCGCAACCACGATCGAAAACGTCCGGTGCTTCCTCGCGCTGATGCAAAACCCCGAAATCACATTCAAAACCCCCGACCCCACAAACCAGACCGCAAAAATCACATACATAAACCTGAACATCATGAAAAACTGCTGCGGAGGAAATTGCTGTGGAAAAGCCTGCTGTGGATTCTGATGCTGCACCTGGGTCCACACTTGCGGATTCTCAAAAAACGCATGAAACACCATGTAATGCCCGAAAATAAACAGCAGCCCGATCAGCGCCAGCCCGCCTCCGATGAAATGAAAAATCGCCAGGAGCTGCAGATGGTCCGCATCTTCCTTGCGCTGAAAACTCGGTATCGGGGGAGGTGGCAGGTTCATAAATTTGGTGTTTGTAAAATCGAGGTCCGCGATCCGCGACCGGATGGCTGCATCCACGATGCCACAGAACGTTAAACAACCTCAAGAATGATCGCCTGACCGCGCCCCCTCTCCGTTTTATCCTCCAGCCCACATCCTTTATCCTTTCTTCCTCCCGGGTTAATCAACCTTTGCCAACCCTTACCAACCATCAGCTATTCCCCATCCCTGCCAAAACCGGCCCGCCGGTTTCACATCGATTAAATAAATTCTGGCTAATCCCGAATCTTCCTTTTTACTTTCCCCATGCCCCCCGCAAAACCAAAACCCTGGTATCGCATCCTCTACATCCAGGTCCTCATCGCGGTCTTCGCCGGCATCATCATCGGCCATTTCTTCCCGGACTTCGGCAAGTCCCTGAAACCCCTCGGCGACGGCTTCATCAAGCTCGTGAAAATGATCATCGCCCCGATCATTTTCTGCACCGTGGTCCACGGCATCGCCTCCATGGGAGACATCAAAAAACTCGGCCGCATCGGCATCAAGACCCTCTTCTATTTTGAGACCGTCTCGACCATCGCCCTCATCATCGGCCTCATTGTCGTGAACACCTGGAAACCCGGCGCCGGCATGCATATCGACCCCGCCACTCTCGACCCAAAAATCGCCAGCGCCTACACCGGCACCGCCCACTCACTCTCGACCATCGACTTCCTCCTGAACATCATTCCGAAATCCTTCTTCGACGCCTTCGCCACCGGCGACATCCTCCAGGTGCTGCTCATCTCCCTCCTCACAGCCTTCGCAATCGGCGGCCTCGGCGAGCATGGCAAGCCCATCCTCAACGTCATCGCATACGGGGAGAAAATATTCTTCGGCATCATGCAGATCATCGTCCACGTCGCCCCCCTGGCTGCGCTCGGCGCGATGAGTTTCACCGTGGGCAGCTACGGCATCGGCTCCCTCTGCCAGCTCGTTGCATTGATGGCGGGATTCTACTTCACGGCAGGCATCTTCGTGGTGTTCGTCCTCGGCACCATCGCCCGCCTTTCCGGCTTTTCGATTTTTCGTTTCCTCAATTACATCAAGGAGGAGATCCTCCTCGTCCTCGGCACCAGCTCCTCGGAGACCGCCCTCCCCGGCATGCTCGCAAAAATGCGCCGCCTCGGTTGCGCCGATTCCACAGTCGGCTTCGTCATCCCCACCGGATACAGCTTTAACCTGGACGGCACGAACATCTACATGACCATGGCCGCGATCTTCCTCGCCCAGGCCACCGATACCCCGCTCACCCTCGGCCACCAGATCACCCTGCTCATCGTCGCCATGCTCTCCTCCAAGGGCGCCAGCGGAGTCACCGGCGCGGGCTTCATCACGCTCGCGGCGACCCTTGCGACCGTCCCCTCCATCCCGATAGAATCCATCGCCCTCCTCGTCGGCATCGACCGTTTCATGAGCGAATGCCGTGCGATCACCAACCTCATTGGCAACGGCGTCGCCACCGTGGTGATCAGCCGCTGGGAAAACGAACTCGACCCCGTCCAGCTCAGAAAAGCCCTCGGCGAATCAAACAGCATTGTTGATCTCGCGCACGGAACCACCTAAACAGTCTCCGCATCATTTTCCTCCATGCCCAGCAGACCGCGCTTCATTTCACTCATCACACTGGCATCCCTCTGCATCGCCCCCGTCGGTGCATTGCGCGCGGAGCAGGTGCTTTTCATCGGGAATAGCTACACCTCATGCGGCCCGGATGCCCCGCTCGCACGCCACGGCGGCATCCCGAAACTCGTGCAGGTCATCGCCCTTTCCAAGGCGCGAAAGCTCTCGTTCATCAAGCTCGCTCCCGGTGGAAAGGACTGGGCCTACGACCTGAAGCAACCCGTGACCGATACAGCGCTCAAGGCGAGACCATGGGACTGGGTCGTGCTCCAGGATTTCAGCACGCAGCCCACCCACATCGGCGATCCCGGTAAATTTTTCGAGGATGGCGAAACTTTCTACAGGCTCATCCGGGAGTCCTGCCCCGAAAGCAAAATCCTCCTCTACGAAACATGGGCCCGGGAAAAAGGTCACTCATTCTACACCGGTGTCTCCACCCCAAAATCCTTCATCGATCCCGCGCAGATGACGCGCGAACTCAAGAGAAGCTACACCTCGCTCTATCGCAGGCTTGAGACACTCGACACGGGAACCCAACTGGGCCTCGCCCCGGTGGGCTCCGCCTTTGCCCTCTGCCAGTCGAAATATCCCGAAATCAAGCTTTACTGGAACGACAAGCATCACCCAGGTATCGATGGCGGTTACCTCGCCGCACTCGTGCTCTATGCCTCGATTTTTCAAGACAGCCCAAAGGGAGCCACGCGCGAGTTTTTCGGGATCACGCTCGATCCCGCTGTCGCCGAAAAACTCCAGGAGATCGCCGTGGAAGTCACCTCGCCGTGGCAGGAGCCCATGCCTCCGCCGGATCCCGGCATCCACAATCCCGCCGTCAAATAGCCGTCGGCTCCTCTGGAGAACCGGTTATATTCTGCGCCACTCTCCGCCCCCATTCCTCAAACGTCTCGGGCTTGTCCTCGTGCTCCGCCCACTTGTTGCTGATCAGGAATTCAATGTGCGTCCTCGGCAACTGGGTATAGGTCTGGATCCTCTCAACTGGAAACCCCATCCCGTGCAGAGCCCGTATGTTGGCCGCGTTGAGGGTGCTGTTCATACGCGCTACCAATACACTTTTTTCGTCCCCCTGCGGAAACAAAAACTGCGCCGTTACAGCCTCAGCGACCTCAACAGCGCTTCGTTGATCGTGCCGTTGATTTCCATGTCATGATTCTTTTGGTAGCTGGAAATCGCCGCGCGCGTCCCCGGTCCCACGATCCCGTCGATCGGCCCGTGGTAATAGCCACGCCGCGTCAATTCCTCCTGCACCGGAGCCGCCACGGATCCCGCGCCCACACCGGCAGGCCCTGCAGCCGAAGCCGGTTGGTATCCGCCATAGTATCCGGGGTAATAGCCGCCCCCGTAGTAGCCATCGCCATAGTATCCGCCGTAGTAATAGGGATCGCCGAAATAACCGGGCCCGTAGAACCCGCCACCATACCATCCCCGTCCGCCACGCCAGTAACCTCCGTGGAATCCCCCGCCCCCATGCCAGCCCCCTCCGTGCCCACCGCCGCCGCCGCCATGCCAGCCGGAAGCCTCACTGTGGGTAGCCACACCCAACAGGAAAAATGCCACGATCAAAAAGCGTAAAGTTTTCATAAATGAATATACCGTTTAGACCCGCCGTTCTCAAATTTTATTCAATGTCCTTCCCGCTCCGGCCGCCTCGGTCAACGCTTTCACATGCGCCCGCGCAGCCAGCGATAATCCCTGCAGATTATACCCGCCCTCCAGCACCGAAACCAGCCGCCCGCCCGCATGCTTGCGCGCAATCCCCTCAACGATTTCCGTCAACTCCGCAAAATCCGCATCGCTCAGCGTAAAATCACCCAGCGGATCCTCCATGCGGGAATCAAACCCTGCCGAAATAAACACGATATCAGGCCGGAAAACCTCCGCCGCCGGCACAAGCTTGTCCCGGAACGCCCGGATAATCTCCTTCCTCCCCGACCCCGCGGACAGGGGACAGTTCAGCGTTGTCCCAACTCCCGCTCCCGCACCGGTTTCATGCACCTGCCCGGTGCCGGGATACCACGGCGACTGGTGCGTGCTGAAGAAAAACACCGACCCATCCTCATAAAAAATATCCTGCGTCCCGTTGCCGTGATGCACATCCCAATCCACGATCAGCACCCTTTTCAGCCCATGCTTCCTCTGCGCATACCGCGCCGCGATCGCCACATTGTTGAAAATGCAAAAACCCATCGCCCGGTCCGCACACGCATGATGTCCCGGCGGACGCACCACGCAGAATGCATTCCCCACCTTTTCCTCCACCACCGCATCCACCGCGTTCAGGATTCCTCCCGCCGCACGGCTCGCCACATCCCACGATTCAGCACACGCCCGCGTATCCGCGTCCAGTCCCTCCGCCCCGCCCAGAATCGCCCCCTTCGTCTCCCTCAGATAATCCGCCGTGTGGCAAAGCCGCAATTCCTCCTCGCTCGCCACACGCGGCTCGATTTTGACGAGCCGATCCAGCAACCCGTCGCCACCCAGTCCCTGCATCACCGCATCGAACCGCTCCACGCGCTCCGGATGCCCCGGCCCGGTCACATGTTCCTTGCATATCGGATCGGCGACAATGCCAGTCGCGCAGGTTTGAGGAGTGGGGCTGTCAACCATGAGAATCTGCGTATCCCATTCCCATACACACAGGCAAGGCTGAACGGCCCTGAAACGGCCTCACCAGAGTAAACCCCCTGATGAATACATAATAAATACAACATTAATGATAATTTCAATAAAACGGCACGCCTCAAGCTCTATAGATCATTGTGATATTTCAAGCCATGGCCAGAGGGCTTAACAGCCTCAGAGACAACCGCTCAGCAGAGAAAACGGGCAAAATACCAGCCGCAGACCGACTCACCACCCTGTTGGTGGATGACGACGATTTCGTCCTGAAATCCATGCCCTCATTCCTCTCCCGCGTACCGGAAATCGAAGTCGTCGGCACCGCACGCGATGGCGTGGAAGCCCTCGAAAAACTGCGGATCAGCCAGCCAAAAATCGTCCTCATGGATGTCCGCATGCCACGCATGGGCGGCATCGAGGCAGCCGTCATCATGCTCCGTGAATTTCCAAAACTGCGCGTCGTACTCACCAGCGGCATCGACGATCCCGAGATGCGCGCCGAATGCCTCGCCACCGGCGCCCACGGCTTCATGGCCAAGCTCGAAGTCATCACGCAGTTCCCCATGCTGGTCAAACTGATGTTCGGCACTGCCGCCTAAAGCGTATCGTTCACTTTGTTCCCAGCCCCAACGGGGTGCAATGTGATAGCTTGGGGTGAAGCCCCAAGAATAACGTTCCTAAAATTTCTCCAGCCCTGTAAGGGCGACACAATCCCCCTTGAATGGCAGATACAGGTGCATGACACGCCCTGGCGTTTTGACTTAAAGATTCGCATCAATTCGCCCCATAGGAACCTGTCAGTCCTTTTTGGGACGGACCCGGTCGATGTATGCTCCCGGCGACTCGCCGATCATCTTTTTGAAGTCACGAATGAAGTGAGCCTGGTCAAAATAGCCAAGCTCCAAGGCCATGTCCGTCGTCGTCACGATTTTATCGAATGCCAGCCTGTCGGCGGCTTCTTGAAGACGATACCGCTGTATGACCCATTTAGGCGATACGCCCACATAGCGGCTGAATGTCCTCTGTAAAGAACGCAAGGTGACACCCACCTGTGACGCGACCTGCTCAGCGCGTGTAATCGTGTTATCCACCGAAATTCTCTCGACCGCATCCCTGATGCTTTTTATCGCAGGCGTCTCGCGAGGAAGCCTTGCCCTTAAAAATGATTCCGCATGAGCTACGCATTGCCCCTCGTCTTGTTCACCAAGAATAGCCTCTTTCAGGAAAGCCCCCTCCTCGCCAAAAATCGATCGAAGACTTACGACGCGGTCGGTCAAAGTGGAAAGTGAATATCCAAAAAAAGGGTGAAATGCTGCGGGCCTGAATTTTATCCCAAATGCACGGCCACGTTCCTGAAGGCAACGTGAAAACTTGCTTTTCATTACTCCGTAAACTTCCGGGTGATTCTCTTCGATCACGATTTGAACCGAAGGGAATGGAAGGGTTTCAGACATATAAGGACTCTCTCCCCGAAGATCCCATTCAACCATCCAATAGTGTTGGACGAAGAATTTGAGATCAGGCGAAGGCTCGGGACGGGAGAGGCTGAATTTCTTTTCCCCCGTCTGCGGATTCAGTATGCCCCGGGTATCCCCGAAGCCAAGTTTGGCCATGGGCATTAATCTATACAGGTGTCGTGTTTTTACAATACACCCCATCATTTTTCCCATTTACTTTGGTTTTACAAAAATATGACTCCTTCAAAAAACACTGTAACCGTCTCCGTCACAATCAAAGCCCCAATCACCAAGGTTTGGGAGTATTTAACTCAACCGGAATTAATTAAAACCTACCTGTTTGGCACCGAAACCGAAACTAACTGGAAGCCCGGAAGCCCGATATTTTTTCGCGGAAGCTGGGAAGGCAAATCCTACGAAGACAGGGGCACCGTTTTGGAATTCACTCCCTGCCAACGCATCTCCTACCTCTACTGGAGCAGCTTTTCCGGTCTTGCCGATCTTCCCGAAAACTATCGCACCGTGACCTATGAGCTTCGTCCGGAAAATGAAGAGACCACCCTCACAGTTCGCTCAGAATGCCTGGATGCAGACGAAAAGGGGCGATGCGAAACAAACTGGCGCACAGTCCTCGATGCCTTGAAAAAACAGGCCGAATAAATTACCCACCATTCTTCATTTGGCCAAACGGGCGTGTCATGCACTTTGTTCCCAGCCCCAACGGGGTGCAATGTGATAGCCTGGGGCGAAGCCCCAGGCACAACATCCCTTTGAATAGCAGTGAAAAGTGAGCGATACGTTTGGCATCACTTCGTCCCCGACCCCCCACCCAATTCCCTCCTCACCGCCGGCGCAACACTGTTCCCCAGCAGCTCGATCGCATGCAACGCCTTCGCATGCGGCAACGTCCCGGGACTCATCTGCATGTTGATGCGTGAAACACCGCCCAGCACCTCGTTGACGTAGAGTATCTTCTCCACGACCGCCGCCGGTTCGCCGATCAGATACGCGCCCGTCGGCCCCAGCGTCGCATCAAACTGCGCGCGAGTCACCGGGGAGTAGCCGCGTTCCTTGCCGATCTGTTTAAACATGTGCGCATAGCCCGGGAAATACTCATCCGCCGCCTGTTTCGTCGTATCCGCAAAATACCCAAAGGCATGAATACCGACTTTCAGACTTTCAGGCGCATGCCCGGCGCGCGCGCCAGCCTCACGGTAAAGATCGATCAGCGGCTTGAAACTCCGGAACTCCCCGCCGATGATCGCGACCATCAACGGCAACCCCAGTAACCCCGCCCGTGCGAACGACGCCGGCGTCCCGCCGACCCCGACCCAGATCGGCAGCGGATGCTGCAAAGGCCGCGGATAAATCCCCTGTCCCGTGAGCGGCGGGCGATGTTTCCCCGACCACCGGATATGCGAGTCCTCCCGGATCTTCAGCAACAGGTCGAGCTTCTCGGTATAGAGCGAATCGTAATCATTGATATCGAGCCCAAACAATGGATAAGCCTCCGTGAAAGAACCCCGGCCCGCGACAATCTCCGCCCGCCCCTGCGAGATCAGGTCCAGCGTGGCGAAATCCTGGAACACCCGCACCGGATCATGCGCGCTCAGCACAGTCACCGCACTCGCCAGCCGGATCTTGCTCGTCCGCGCAGCCGCCGCAGCGAGAATGATCGTCGGCGCCGAATCCAGAAACTCCGCCCGATGATGCTCCCCGATCCCGAAGACATCCAGCCCCACCTGGTCCGCCAGCGTCATCTCCTCAAGCTGGTTCGCCAGCCGCGTGACAGGATCAAGCGTGGCTCCCGATACAGGATCTGCAAGCGTCGCAACAAAACTATCGATTCCAATCTGCATAAAAATCTCCCTTTATTGAATTTTTGTAATCTGGCAAATGCGCTACTCCCCCGCCTTCAGCGCCGTGTGGACCGTCGGAAGAATGGCATCCGCCAGCTCATCCGGCGAAGTTTTCTTTTCCCGGCTCCATTGCAGCGCCGCCCCGGTGATCGCCCAGCTCACCATGGTGGCTTTCAACTCCAGCGACTTCGCATTGTGACTCCGCAATCCCTCCATCAGCGATTCACAAATGATTGCCTTCACCCGCGATTCCACGATCGGCTCAAACTGCCGCTGACTCTTCTGGCACCCCGACGAAATCTCGGCCAGAAAATCACACGCCGCGAGGATCAATTGCCTCAAACCCGCTTCGCAAGTCCCCACGTTTCCCGCCATCCGCGCCTCGATCAACGTACTGAACCGCTCGCCGATCATCGCCTCGAGCAGGGCAAATTTGTCCGTGAAATGATCGTAAAACGTCGCCCGGTTCAGCGTCGATCGCTCCGCCACATCCTGCACGGAGATTTGATCGAACGACTTCTCCGCCAGCAGATCCTGGAACGCCTGGAATAGCATCTGCCTCGTGCGCCGGACGCGCGGATCAGTTTTGCAGGTTTCTTCCATTTCTCACAGACTACCACTTGACAGTCTCTACGTCTAGTGCTGTATTGCCAACAGATGTTGTTTTAACATCTAATGACGACTAACCAATCAATACAAACTATGAGCACTACAAAAAATCTCACCAAAGAAGCACCTCGCAGCCCGCGCTACCACCTCGGCGAATACACGATCATGGCCCGCATGATCGATAAAGGCCGCGCCGATCTCGGAGGCGTCGTGGGCGAATACCACTTCGCCTGTCCTCTCGACCAGACGCTGTTCGAGTTCAAGGGCGTCAACGCCGACGACGTCAAAAAACTCATCGCCTCAGGCGCCACCGACGAGCAAATCCTCGCATGGTTCGACGCCAACGGCACCCCCAAGACCCCGGAAGAAATCAAGACCTGGTCAGGCGGATTGGAAGCCTATCACCCCTACGAAAATCCCGAGAAACGCGACTGGTTCATCAGCCAATGCACCCCGCTCGGCATCAACCCCGAGACCTCAACCCTCGTCGATTACCTCGAAGCCGACGACCTCGCCACCTTCAAGGCTAAATAATCTCCACGGAGAATAAATCACAACAAAGTGCAAAATGGCGGCGATCGAAAGATCGTCGCCATTTTTATTTTTCATCCAAATTACCCTGATATTGAGCCGCAAATATTTCACAGACCTAAAATTCGGTTGACAAATTTAGCGATTTTTGCTACTTTTTAAAGATGGCGAGCCGTATGCCCTCATCCCTTCGCGCTCTTTGCGATCTGAGCGGTTAATCCTTCGATTCCCCGCCAAAAATTACGCCACCAATTCCCGACAAGCCCGGACAAGGCCCGTCAAGGCGCGCCAGAGTAAAAACGATGCCCGCGAGAATATAAGACTTTGCTCCGCACTTTCCCCTTTTTATCCTTTATACTTTAGCCTTTATACTTCTCATCCATCCGACTTAATCCGACTTAAAATCCCCATCAAATTTCCTAAAACTCCAAAAAAACCATGCAACTCCTCTGCGATGCTATCTCCGTCCTTGGCGCGCGCCACGGCCTCGTTTTCAACCCGATCCAGCGTCATTGCCGCATCATCCGGTGGGACAGATGGCACGAGCAAAAGGAAGTCCACATCAAGTGCGGCGCAAGACTCGACGGCAGGGAATACCTCTTCCCGCTCACTCCCGGGGGCGAACTCTTCCCTTTCCTTGATCAGCGCACCACTCCCTGCACCGTCCGCTGGATCGGCATCCACCCGGAAAGCGGCCTGAAAGCCTCGCTTACCGCGGCGACCCCGTTCCGCCCGCGCGATCTCGATTTCTCCTCGACTCCCGCTCTCGCCTTCCGCCTCACCGTCGAAAAACTCCCCGGCGCATTCCGCTGGACGCCGCTGGAGGAAGCCCCTCGCGAAGTGGAGCTGTTCTTCGAAGTCTCAGGCCCCGGGACCGCCTTCACCGCAAATGGCGCCGATAGCTTTGCCTTTGAATTCACCAGCACACTCCGCTGGCATTGGACGGAAATACCCGAGGCTCTCCGCAGTCCGGTCGAGGAATCCCGTGAAAAAGACCTCATCCTCTCGCCAAATGGCAGCATCATGGAACACGGATTCTCCAAAACCGCCGTCGCCGGGTCCGCGACCCTAGACGTCTTCTGGTGCGCATGGTCGCCGCAGCCGATGCTCGAGGTGAAAGGCGCGCGCTGCCCGTTTCTATACACGGAACGCTTCTCCTCTCTCGATGCCGTCGGCGCATGGGCGCGCGAATACGGCGAAGCCATCTGGGAAAATGCCGCCGCAGTGGATGCAAAGATCCTCCACCCGGAAAATTCCGCATCGCTTAATCACCTCCTCGCCTACACGCTCCATAGCTGGCTCATCAATACATGGCTGGCGCGACGCCCCGATGGCCGCCTCTGGTTCAGCGTCTGGGAGGGGAACTGCTATTTCCACTCCACAGTCGATGTGGAGTTCACGCAATCCCCGTTCTACCTCGCCGTCTGGCCGGAATTGCTGGAGATCCAGCTCGATTTCTGGCCGGAATTTTCAAAAAACGGCAGTGCGGTGCTCGGCGCCGACGGCGGCGACACGCTCTTCCTTTCCCACGATGTCGGCGGCATGTCCGGCGCAAATTTCCAGAACTACCCCCACGACATGCCGGTGGAGGAAACCGCAAACTGGCTCATCCTCGCCTTCGCCCACTGGCGGCGCACCGGTAGCGACAAGGTCCTCAAAAAATACACCACCATCATCCGCAGCTACCTCCGCTTCATCGAAGCCTGCTCCACGGATGGCGACGGCGTCCCGGTCCTCGGCGCTCCGAATACCATCGACGACGGCTCGCCGGCCATCCAGTTCGGCACGAAGCAGATCTACCTCGCGGTCAAGGCCCTCGCCTCCTACACCACAGGCGCGGCCATGCTGCGCCATCTCGGCGACGAGGCGGCGGCGGAACACTACGAGGCCCTCGCAAATAAAACACGCGCCCGCATCCAGGAGGATGGCTGGAAGGACGACCACTTCATCGTGACTCTCGAGAAAAGCGGCACGCTCCGCGATCCTTGGAAAAAGACCGAGACCCACTACGCCGAGGTCCCCGGCTGGGACGCCCCGCATATTTACACCACAAACGCCCTCACCGTGCTCGACATGGTGGGATTCGACACCGGCCTCAATGCCCAAAAGCTGAAGACCGACCTGAAAAACGCCACTGCCCGCTGCCTGCGCGAGTACGGCTGCGTCCACACCGATTTCCAGGCGGAGGTCGATACCTCGCAACTCCAGGCCGGCCTCGCAGGCGCTTCGGTCGCCCCCGGCTGGATCGCGATGAACATCCTCCGCGACCTCTCCGCGCTCTATCGCGGCCTCGATTTCGATCACCTCCTCGATCGCTATTGGGAATGGCAGGCGACGACGAATTCCCAGGAGCCGAAGCTCTTTTTTGAAACCTTTTCCGGCAATAACCTCAGCTTCTACCCGCGCGGCCTGGTCATCTACGGCATTTACGATGCCCGCGCCCGCCGCATCGTGGACCGCGTGACTGGAAAATTCAGCGAACAGCCCTCCGTCAAACCCGCCATGGATTTCTCGAAAATATTCGCGATATGACGGCTACCCCATCACTCGGGCTCACGGCTTCTTTATCGAGCGCAGTTCACCTTTTTCAAAGAAGTAGCTCGACTTGCCGTACACCAGCCGCAATTGGTCGCCGTTCTTCTGTGGGATCGTCTCGATATCGTCGGGCAGTCCCATCGACACCACAAACGCGATCTGCGGCATCCCCTTGTACCATCCTTTTGCCAGCACCGCCTTGCGCACCTTCTCGGCCCGCCGCGTATCCATCGATGAAATGAAATTCCTGTATAGCTCGAAGCTGTCCCTCTTGATCTTCAACACCTCACCCCGTGCCTGCGCCATCTTTGCATCCTTGTGTCTCAGGGCATCGATCTCCGCCAGCTCCGCATTGTAGGCGCCGACCTGCGATCCCATTTCGGCAGGGAAATCCCCCGTCCTCAGCGCCACGGGTTTCGGTGGTTCGGTATTCTTTTTGGAATAGCCCGGCTTCGGCGTCCTCCCACCGTGTTTCGATCCATGCCTGCTGCTGCCCGGGCCGCCATGCTTCGATTTCGACGACGAATGCGAACCGCCCTCTGAGGAATGCGATTTCTTCTTATGGGTCGCGGCCTCAGCACGCTGCCCGCAGACACACAGCATCGCAGCCCCAAGCGCCGCGCATAAAAATACGCCCCTGGTCCGTTGACGGGTTGCCGTTAAAAAAATCGCCCTATAGTGCTCCATGGATTGCGATAAGCCCTTGTCCGCGGCGAAAAACTCTTTTTTCGCCCCTCAAGCTTTCAAGCGCGCGAGCATGGAGCAAAATTTCACGCCGGACAACCCCAAACCACCCGGACTGCGGATTCAATCCGTGAAAATAACACAAATATCTGGAAACGAACATCTTATAACTAAATCTTCGGCTTATAACCCGGTAAAGATCGCACAATCGCCCCCACCGCCCAAAAAATAAATGAGCTTTCTTGAAAATAGTTTGAACGATCCCCTCCCGGCCCTGTCGAATCATTATAGTTTAGGTTTCATATCGGGTTGATGCATTTGAATTTTTCCTTGGTTGGGGTGCATCAACCCGATTTTTTTGTACCCATCCCGCCATGCCCCTTTCAGGGAAAGCCAGCCTCTCTGTAAGTTCCACAATCCACAAACCCCACCTGCCATAAAACCATGAAATTCATCATGCTCAACCACCGGACACCTTCCACCGAAAACTGGGATGCTTATTTCCAGATGCTACGCGACGGAGGTCACATGATCGGCGGCTCAGCCCTCGATCACGGCATCTCGCTCAAGCAGGGCGTCTTCGCCCCGGCACAGTCCGCCACCCTCGCCGGTTATATTGTGATACAAGCCGAAAATCTCGAGGCGGCCAAGGACATCGCGGCGCAAAGCCCCATCCACAAGGCAGGCGGCACCGTGGAACTGTTCACGCTCGTATAAGCAGGGAAAACATCTCAGCCCCATATGATATTCCGGCACACCATCGCACTTATCCTCGCCCTCATGGCCATCCCTCTTTCTCTCACTACAGCCGGTCGCACCACGCCCCGCATCGAAGTCTTCAAGGCCCGGCGCGAGCTGCAGCTTTTCGATGGCGCCACGCTCATCAAAACCTGGCACGTCGCCCTCGGCTCAAACCCCGTCCTGCCCAAGGAACGCCAGGGCGACCGCGCAACTCCCGAAGGCACCTATTTCATCTGCCAGAAAAATCCCAAGAGCAAATTCCACCTCTCCCTCGGCCTCAACTACCCGAACACCACCGACGCCGAACGTGGCTTGAAAGCCGGCCTCATCTCCGACGCGGAATACAAGGCGATCCTCCAGGCCGCCACCGGGCACAAAACCCCGCCCTGGAACACCAACCTCGGCGGCGAAATCTACATCCACGGCGGCGGCAACTCCGCCGACTGGACATGGGGCTGCGTCGCCCTCACCGACCCCGACATCGAGGAACTCTACAACCTCGTGCCCGTAAACACGCCGGTCACGATTCATCCGTGAAAATGCACATCCCGGATTCCCAATGAAAATCATCATCCCCGGAGGCACAGGCCAGGTTGGCCACATGCTCACCCGCGCTTTCATGCGCGATGGCCACGAGGTAGTCATCCTCACCCGCACTCCGTCAGCATCCAGCCCCGCCCGCATGGTCCTGTGGGACGCAAAATCCCCCGGCAACTGGATCTCCGAACTCGAGGGCGCCGATGTCGTGATCAACCTCGCCGGCAGGAGCGTGAATTGCCGTTACACCCCCGCAAACCGCCGCGAAATCACGCAATCCCGCGTGGACTCCACCCGCGCCATCGGCCTCGCCATCCGCCAGGCTGCGCGCCCGCCGCGCGTCTGGCTCCAGGCCAGCACAGCCACCATCTACGCCCATCGCTACGATGCGCCAAATGACGAAGCCACCGGCATCCTCGGCGGCTCCGAACCGCATGCCCCCGACACATGGCGCTTCAGCATCGACGTCGCCACCGCATGGGAAAAAGCGGCAACCGCAACCGCCCCTCTGCCCCGCACGCGTCAGGTCCTGCTCCGTTCCGCCATCACCATGAGCCCCGATCATGGCGGCGCATTCGACATCCTGCTCGGTCTCGTCCGCCACGGCCTCGGCGGCGCTTCGGGCAACGGACGCCAGTACGTCTCATGGATTCACGAGACCGATTTCATTCGCGCGATCTACTGGCTCATCGCCCACGAAGACATCGGGGGCCCCGTCAATCTCGCCGCGCCCACCCCGCTCCCAAACGCAGCATTCATGCGCGCTCTCCGCCAGGCATGGGGCATCCGCTTCGGCCTCCCCGCCGCCGCATGGATGCTGGAAATCGGCGCCATTTTCCTCAAGACCGAAACCGAACTCATCCTGAAAAGCCGCCGCGTCACCCCCGGCCGCCTTCTGCACGAGGGATTCACATTCACCTTCCCCGCATGGCCCGAAGCCGCCCGCGACCTGTGCAACCGCTGGCGCGAATCGCATCACTCCGCATCTTGATATGCACCCGCCATTCCGGCGCCCCTCAGTTCTTATCTGCGATATCCCCACCCGTAAGCACGATCGACTTCACCACAATCCTCCCGCGCCCCCTGCTCGCGACGCGAAACTCGATCAGGTCATCCCGTTGCTCATCCGAAATCGTGAAATCCATCCCCACCGTTGCCGGCAGCCCGGCTCCCGTCACATCGCTTTTTGCGAGTTGGGTATTGCCGGAGTGAGACGTCACTTCGAGCGCCGCCACCGTCTTGTCTCCGAAGCCCGCCGCCGCGAGCTTGCTGTCTTTTTGCTCCACCCCGTCGATCACCAGGGTCACGCGATACCTCCCCGGCGGCAGTGCGCTGTTGGGCCCGTAAGCCACGATGCATCCGTCGCTATCGAGTTGCGCGATGCTTCCATCCTCCCTGCGCTCCGCCTTTCCGGGATCAAAATCCTCCGCCGAAAGCCAGAATGCGCACGGCTCGAAAAGCTCCCGCTCCCCAAGACTGCCAGGCAGCTCATGCCGCGTCGCCACGATCACATTGGTATCCGCGACTTTGTAAAAATGAAACAGCCTCTCGTGCATCGCCAGCGTATTCATCCCCGCCCGGAACATCGTCTTTTCAAAAAAGACCAGCGTATCGTAGTGGTGCCGGCTGTGCCAGAGCTCCGGCTCCCCAGCCCAATCGAGAAACATGCACGCTGTGGAATCATCCACGCCGATCCGCCCAAAGACATCCGGGTGATTCCGGAGCGAGCGGCCCAGATCCTCGAAGGGTTTCACCTTCCGGAGCGGCAGCGAAGTCATGCCCGTGAGCACGGTTTCGAAAGTGCCGGAGGTCTGGATTATAAAGCCGGACAAAGACGAAACCGCGATGCCGCTGAGGCCCGCCACGGCAACCCATGTGCGTGCGTGCGCCATGGAGAAATCAATTTTCGGCGTCGCCAGCACAAGCCATATGAGGCTGAAGAAAAACGGAAACCCATGGTAGATGGTCAGCGTTTGGCGCGAAGGATCATTGCTCAAAAAATTTAACAAAAACCATGGCACGTAAACAAGCCACCCCAGCGGAAGCACCCAGTTTTTTGTGACAGCCGCCCACGCAAATGTCAGCGCCACAGGCAGCCACAGCAGCATGCCGTGGTGCCACAGATTCGCCAGCTTGGAAGAAATTACAGCCCTGGTAAGCTGGAGTCCCTTCTCACCGACAAACGCATAGTACAACGGGGAACCCGTCCCGGGCGGCAGCGGAAAAACGAGTTTCTGGATGAGCATCAACACCACGCCGGAGGCAAAACCGAGAATTGCAAAAATCAAAAAACGCCTCTGAAATGCCGCCAGGTGAAGCCTGAAAAAACCCGCCACCCAAAACGCGAAAAGAATCGCCGTCAGATGAAATCCCGCATCCTCCCGCATCCCGCATGCCAGGACAAACAACACCGCCGCCCCCTTCGTCTTACCCCGCATGAGCAGCACCAGAAACCACAACCCGAATGCCACATAACAAATCTCGAGATGCGGAAAGCCGAGCATCGAAAATGCGAACCCGCTGAATGCGAACACCACCCCCGCCGCACCGCCCACCAGCACCCAGTCCTCATCCTTCCGGTCGCCCCCGCGCAAGTCCACCGCGGAGCACATGGCCCACAGGACCGCCGCATAGGAAGCAGCCACGCAAAAACTGAACCACGTAAGCCGGTCAAAGGGAAACGCGTAGCTCGCAAGCGAGAACAGTGAAATTGTCGGACTTGTGTGATACTGGAAATAATTATACCCGTATTTCCCCATGCCCGGAAACTGGATCTCAATCGCCGCAGGCCAGTTTGGAATCACTCCGTTCCTGAAAAACAAAAAAGCATTCTGGCCCGCATCCAGCAAATACCCGCCGGTCCGGTAGAAAAAATTGTGGTGATAAATGAATGTCACCACAAACGTCACAGCCGCGAGCATCGCCGTTCGCACCCTGCGGATATCAAGAAAATTGTCCATCGTTTAACTTTGTTGCGGCGACTGTCGCAGCCTGCCATTCCAAATGTCAAACAATGGTAACGTCATCCGGGAACTGTGCCTTTTTCACGCGGGCTTTCCTGCCGGCCTTGCCGATTCCCAAAAATAAATCCCCACGCCCGCAAGCACCGCCGCCGAACCCCATGGCGTCGCCCGGTCGAGAAAATGGATCGCGGGAAGTGTGGTCGCGAGATGTTTGTCGATGAGCATCACATGCACGATCATCATGACGCTGGCCGCGGAGAACACGAAATGGACGATGCTCAGCCGCGCGTTCACGCCAAAGGCGGCTGCGCTGGCGATCGCCCCCCACATCAGGTACCGCTCGTGCATTTGCCCCAGCAGCGCAAACATCAGCAGCCACGGCGTCACGATGGCAATCAACGTCCGGGGATCGCGGCAGCGCGCGAGCCGGCTCGCCCCCCGGGCGCAGAACCACAGCGCACCGATGTAAAACAAACGTAGCACCCATTGCAGGTTCACAGCCAGGTGAACACCGCCGAAGTCGTGCGACCAGAGCGGCTCCTTCAGCTCCAGGCCCGCGTAATCCAGCAGCGCGGGAAGGTTCCAGCATGATCCCATGACCAGATAGAGATAGCGCTCGGTGCCATACATGAACCCAAGCTCCGCCCACGCCACGCTCCCATGGCTCAGCACGCCAGCAAGCACCGTGGCTGCCGCAAAAAATCCGCACAGCCACATCCTGCCATCCGCCCACTTCCGCCGCCACAGGATCGCACCGAAAGCGGCCGTCGGAATCATCACCCCGAGCCATGCCACGCCCCCATTCACGACCCACGGCGAAACGATGACCGCCACCGTGACGCAGAATCCGGCAATCACCCGTACCGCCTCACGCCATTGCTTCCCCGCGACCGGCCACAGGATGAAAAAGGGAGCCACCATCAGGATTTGCCCCTTGAACATCGCTCCCAGCGCCAGCAGGCACCCGCACCAGAGCCAGCGCCCGGTCGAGGCCGACAGCGCCGCGAACAGGAAAAACGGCAGGCACCACACATCCCATTGCGGCCATGCATGGGCGTCGATGATCAGCGACGGCTCAACCCACGCGATGCAAGCCGCCGACATCGCGCAGATCCACGCCCGCTGTTCCGGGGCGACACCGCGCAACCAGCGCGAAGGCTTCCTTTCATCCGCCACGCCCAACCAGTGGCGCACCAGCAGGAAAATCCCCGCCGCAGCCGCCAGCTCGCACGCCACATTGAAGCAAATCAGCGGCCCAACATAGTCCGGGATTCCCACCTCCGCGCCGGGATGCAGCCCGAGTTCATATCTCGTCCAAAGCGACATCACCAGCAACCGCAACGGGGGATAATCCAGGTGATAATCCTCCTCGTAATCCTCCTTCACCTGGTCGTAAAGCCCCAGGTAACCGCGGAAAAAACTCACCCACGAACCCGTCGGCGTGGGATCGTCGGTCAGCCCCTTTCCCTCCGCGATCAACTCACCTCCCCAGTAAAAACCGTTGATGATGTCCTTTTGATAGCGCAGATCCCGGGTCTCACTCCACGCCAGCACGCGCAGCCAGATCCCCGTAAGAAACAACGCCAGCATCACCGTGCAAATCACACCCGTCCCGGCAAACTTGGAACGAAATCGCACCCACCGGGAAAAATAAGTCATGATATTTCTGATTATTCGGATTTCATCGCAAAACGGCTTTGCCCGCGATACAAAACAGGAGTCAAAATGACTGGACTTGAACCGGAAAGATTTGTGAGTGAAGATTTGGTTGCTAAAAATGGTGTAGTGCTGCTGTAAAAACGCATTCGACCCAAATGAATTACCTCTGCCCGTATTGCAAAGAACTGATCGACGTAGCCCCGGAATTCGTCGGGCAGCGGGTGGAATGCCCCCATTGCAGCGAGGAGTTCACCGTCGCAAAAACCCAGCTCGAAAAAAAGCCGGCTGTCGTCGCGCCCGCGAAGTTTAGATACACCACCATCATCATCCATTTCAACAGCAAGAACTTCGTGTTCCGCACGGAGGATTTGCTCCAGGGCCTCTCCGACGAAACCGCGGAACAGTTCACGCGCCTGGGAAACGAAGGCTGGGAACTCGTCTCCGTCCTCCCATTCGGCTCCGGCAAGTCCGGCTTCCTCTCCCCAGCCGGCAAGACCTCCGAAAAAGACTCCGCGATCGCATTCTTCAAGCGCCCGGCCTGACCCCGCCGGCAGCATCCATTTGCCAGGGCTAATCAACCCTTGCCAACCCTCACCCACCCTATGCTATCCTGCCGGAGTCAAACCTGACACAACCACCCGCGCGACGATTCGCGATTTCGGATGCAGAGACCAATCTCAATGGAAAGGTCCAAACTAATATGAAAAAATTCATTCTACCTATAGTCATCGTAGTGGGGACACTCATGTTCGCACTACCCTCAAGTTCGGAGGCCTACTGGCACCACCGCCACTGGCGTCATCATCACCACCACTGGCATCACTATTAAAATGTAAGCGCGCCGCAAGGCGCACCTCAACGGCCTGCGCCCGGTATTTGACCACCGGGCGCAGCGCCTGCGGGAGGCTCCAGGAATCGCAGCGAAAAAAGCAGCACTCCCGCCAGCAGTAAAAATCCCCCCGTCACGTATTGCCCCGCCGCATGGTTGCCCGTGCGCGTGATGATCTGTCCGATAAGGATCGGGCTCACAAATCCGCCCAGGTTCCCGAACGAATTCACCATCGCGATCCCCGCCGCAGCAGCAGCCCCGTTCAACAGCGCACTCGGCATCGCCCACTGCACCGCCATCATCCCCATCACGCCTGCAGCCGCCACCGAAATCGCCACCAGCCCGCTCCAGTGGTGGCTCATCACCCCGCACACGATAAATCCCGCCGCCGCGATCAGCGCCGCTCCCCCCGCGTGCAGCCGCCTCTCCTGGTGACGGTCCGAATTCCTCCCCCACGCCAGCATGAACACCACCGCCACGAACCATGGAATAGCACTTATCAATCCAATCCGCAGCGGCCCGCTCCACCCCAGCCTCTTGATGATTTGCGGCAGCCAGAACGAAAGCCCGTACAGCCCCATCATCGTGCAAAAATAAAGCAGGCACAGCATCCACACCACAGGCAGTTTGAAAATGGCCGACGCCAGCTCCGGCGCCCCGCCCTGCGCACGCCGCGCCGCCTCCGC
>JBAVPB010000069.1:0-3196 GCA_049692655.1 Chthoniobacteraceae bacterium
CTGGAAAAGCATGGCAGTCTGCTCAAGGTGGCGGACAAGGATTTGCCGGCCCTTTCCTATGTCATGACGGAGCAACCTGCGGGACCAGATGAAATAAAGCGCCACTTCACCATCCATTACCAATGGACTTCATCAGCCGCGCTGGCTGCAACACCGGCGGTGACAGCGACCGTTCCCGAGGGATGGCAGGTAACTCCGGCGAGCCTTTCCGGGGACAAGGGTGATTTTCAGGCGACGGGTTCCACGGACAGGTTAATAAACAAAGTAACACTAAACGCGACGGCTGGCGATATTAAGAAAGACGCGGAAATCGATATTCCCGCAGGCTGGCGCATCGCAGTCGGAGGCGGCAAGGGCCTGGGCTGGGACCGCACGAACAGTAATTACGACCCAACGCCGGACCATCTGCCGCTCGACGACCAGCTTGCCAGCGATGAGGCTTTTACAAAGCCGGTTGCGTTCCCGACCGGCGATACTCCGCCTTGGCAGCTTTACAGGGCTACCATCAACTTCACCGGTTACAACCAGTCGGGCAGCATCGACATGGCGGCCGTCACTTTTTTCAAATTCCACGATCTCGCATACGGCGTGCGGTGGATTTACAGCGACAAGGATCGTCCCGTGGATGTGAACCTCGGGACACGCGCTTTTGCCGCTGGCTTTTCCGAAGCTGTATGGCTGAATGGCGACGCGCTCTATACAGGTAAATTATTCGCGGTGCCCGGTCGCAAAGTGACAGGGGAAGGCAAACTGCACCAGGGCTGGAACCGGCTGTTGTTCAAAAGCACGTTCGTCCAGTGGCAGTGGCAATTTACAATCGATGTCGCTGGTAAAACCGGAGATGATCTTGTTGATTTGCGATATTCAATATCCCCTCCGCCGCCAGCCAAACCCTGACAAATTTCACGATCAACATTTCTTTTTATGAACATCACCAAACACTTGTTTCTTTCAGCGTTCATTTCCCTCGCGCTTGCCACCGGCAGCCAGGCGCAGATTAAAATCCAGAGCGGGCAGAAGGTCGCGTTCCTGGGCGATTCCATCACACAGTTTGGCTGGGACCGCGCCGGCGGTTACGTTCATCTTGTTGCGGACGGCCTGGAATCAGCGGGCGTCAAGATCGTGCCGGTTCCCGCAGGCGTGAGCGGCAATACCTCGCGCGACATGATTGCCCGCGTGGATGCCGCGGTGATCAGCAAAAAGCCCGATTGGATGACGATCAGTTGCGGCATCAACGATGTCTGGCATGGCGCGAACGGCGGTGTGGAATTGGACCCATACAAAACGAACATCACAGCCATTGTGGACAAGGCGCAGGCAGCCGGGATCAAGGTCATGATTCTGACCACCACGGTGATCAATGAGAGTGACAATGCGAACAACCAGAAGCTGGTGGCTTACAATGATTTCCTGCGTCAGCTCGCCAAGGAGAGAAATCTGCCGGTGGCCGATCTTAACGAGATTTTCTGGAAGGCATTGAAGGGAGATCCGAAACCGCATCTCACCGTCGATGGCGTCCATATGAACCCGGAAGGCAATATGCTGATGGCACGCGGCATTATGGAGGCATTCGGGATGCCTGCCGCACAGGTCGATGCCTATGAGACCACATGGCGGCAATCACCGGATGCTGCTGCGGTGACTGCGCAGATGGGTATCAACGCTGTCGCGCCGGTTTCGTTGAAAAATTATTACGCGATGGCTGACGTTGCCAGGGATCGGAAGATTTCGCCAAATGAGTTGCAGAACAACCTCTTGTTTGAGGCGCTGCGCACTGTGCTGAAGGCGCATGAACAGGACGCGACTTTCACGCCGGCACAAGCCCAGGGTGAAATCCAGAAGGCTTTTTCGCAGAAGATCGAAGAGGCTGTTGCCGCTTTGCCGGCGAAACAATAACGGAGCGTCAGGCCGGTTGCCTTCCGGATCGTTTATTTTTGCAACTCGCGAAGGAGCGTGAGCAGGAAATCGCGGTTATGCGCGCTGACATAGCGCATGGTGCCGCCCATGCGGCTGAAGGTCTTGCAGTAGCGCAGGTAGTAGGCGGGGTTATCGACCGGCGGTTCGCCGTCATGCTGCCAGTCCCACGAACTTGCGGCGAGATCGACGATGGCCATGTAGTGGTTGGTAATTTTCCGGCCATCCTGAATCTCCAGATTCTGGGACATGGAGAGCGATTTTTCAAAGACCATGGGTGACATCACCGCCGAGCCCACGGAAATATAAACGCCGCCCTCGAGTTGATGCACTTGCTCCGCATACGTGAGAAAATCGCGCAATGCCGCGCGCCCGATGGCGGCGCCGTGATTTGCCGGGTGATTGTAAATGATGTCATGCCCGATCATGGGATGGGCAGTAAAGGGAATGCCCAACCGGCAGGCTGCGGCTTGCGCGCTGAAAGCCCCGAAGGGATGTGGGATTGCGAGGAAGCCCGGCGCGATATTCATGGAGCGGATGACCGCAAACAAATCCAGGGCTGCTGCCGCGCGGTCCGGATTCTGTGCGGCTTCATCGCGGGCGATGCGAAGCAGATCATCGGGCGTAGGGATATCGAGGCCCTCGCGCAGGATCATTTTCCCGACAGCTTCGCCATAGCCGAGTCCTTCATAAGCGCCCACTACGAGGCCGAGATTCAAATAGAGGCCGGTTTCCTGCCAGATGCCGAATTGTCCCTGGTCAACATTGGTCCGCACGTCCTCGCTGCTGGAACCTTGGTAGGCAAATTCCCAATCGTGGATGATTCCGGCGCCGTTGGTCGCCAGCAGGGTGACCCAGCCTTTCTCCATGAGCTGGATCAGCACGGGAGCGAGTCCGTTCTTGATCGTGTGCGCGCCGAACGCCAGCATCACGGGCCGCCCGGCTTCACGCGCAGCGCGGATTTTGCGGACACATTCCGCGAGCGTTTCCGATGCAGCGGGGGAAAGAGGCCCCGGTTCGGCCTGCTCCGGTCTTACGGCATCGCGTGTGATCTCCACTTTGTTCGCGCGTTCGGCGAGGGAATGGATCTTCAGTTTCGAGCGGTCGAGTTGCGGATAAGGCATTTGAGGGGTGATTATAATTTGGGCAGCCGCAAAAAGCTCCACAGTTTTTCCCATTGAGAAAAATCAGGGATGATGGCGTGCGCTCCCGCGCGGATGAGGCGCGAACGTTTATCCAGGTTCATGCCAAAGCGCCGCATTTCGTCGCTTGCAATGCCGAC
>JBAVPB010000070.1:0-22940 GCA_049692655.1 Chthoniobacteraceae bacterium
AAACCTCCACCATGGGAATTGTTTCATTCCATTCAAAACCTTCAAAGAAACAGTCCGGAAGCGATACGATAAGCTCATCGAAACCAGCCAGCAAAGAATTGTATAAAAATTTCTGAACAGGCAAAAATGCAGGCAGCGCAGTGCTGCCTTTGCTCATCCAACGGATTGCATTTCCATCGAAATGCAGGAAATTTTGATGCACCCTGAAGTTATAGATATATTCGTAGTAGATGGTAGGAAATTCCAGATAACCGCGCGGCGCAACGCGACTGAGTTCGGAGACGAAAGCCGGCGCATCGTCAACATGTTCCAGCACATGCGAACAAATCACGTAGTCGAACTCCCCATCTTCAAATGGGAAACGCCCTCCTTCGTAAAAAACGACCTGTTTCTTCAAATCCGGCGCACCAGTGTACCCGCGCTGCGCGGCAGCTTCCGAGGTATCAAAATTCCGCTCCAGCAGCACATCGGAACGCGGGTGCGGAGAGGAGCCCGGACCAACTTCCAGCACGCGGTCAGATTTTTGAATGGAACGGATGCGGTCGGCAAAGAACATATGATCAGGAGCATGAAAAAATAGCCGGCCGTTCCGAGCTTGCGAGAATACCTGTCCCGGAGGCACGAAGCGGCTGCTCGCCCTGGGAGATTTCACTAATCGTGACGGCGCCCACGCCCTCGACATAATAAACCGGACGTTCATTCGATGAAATACCGACGACAAAATTCATTTTCCCCGCGCTAAAAGGGAACCGGCAGTGAAATTCGACGGCATGGCGCCCTGCATGCAGATCAGCCGGGGCAGACCACCAAGTGACCAGAGGCTGTCCCTCAATATTGCGCAAGCCGACGGCGGCGATCACATGCGGTGTTTCGCGGGTGAGTTCAAATTCGAGGTGGATTTTCCAAGGTTCACCGATAAGGAAATGGGGTTGTGGTTTGCCGTCGAAAGTCGTCAAGCGCAACTCTATAGCCCTCGCTTCCAAACCTTCGAGCGCAGGCAGCTTGATGGAGGCGCTCTTTTCATCGCTGCATGATGAGAGATATTGGGTGATGACCGGCGCTATCTCACCAATTGTTTGAACTCGTCCCTCCCTCAAAAGGATTGCACGGGAGCAAAGCGTGCGGACGGCAGCCATGTTGTGGCTGACAAACAGTACTGTAGTTCCTTTTTCCCGTGAGACGTCGCCCATTTTCCCAAGGCATTTTTTTTGAAAGGAGATGTCACCTACAGCGAGCACCTCGTCCACAATAAGAATGTCTGATCTCAAATGCGCGGCGACCGCAAACGCCAGGCGCACATACATTCCACTGGAGTATCGCTTCACTGGTGTATCCAGAAACTGCTCCACCTCCGCGAAGGCCACAATCTCGTCAAATTTTTCCTCAATCTCTTTCCGGCCCATGCCGAGGATGGTGCCGTTGAGGAAAATATTCTCACGCCCTGTAAGCTCAGGATGAAAGCCTGTTCCCACCTCAAGCAAACTACCCACCCTGCCATGGAGATCGATTTCACCACGTGTCAGCGGGGTGATTCGGGAAAGAATTTTCAGCAACGTGCTTTTGCCAGCGCCGTTACGACCGATAATGCCGACGACTTCGCCCCGCGCGATGTCGAATGAAACATCGTCCAATGCCTGGAATGTTTCCTTTTCCACCCGGCGAAATCCGTGGCGAAGACTGTAGGCGATGGCTTCGCCAAGTGTCGTATGTTTCTGAACGTTGTGCGCGATGGTGTAGGATTTCCCCACACCGCGTGCAGAAATGGCGATATCGCTCATCAGATCACATCCGCAAATTGACGCTCCATCTTCTTGAATACGAAGGCCCCGGCAACCAGGAAAAAAAGAGTGATGCCCGTTGAATATTCAACATTTTGCCAATCGGGCGCAGTACCGCCAAGCAGCGACCAGCGGAATCCTTCCAGCAGGCCGACGAGTGGATTCAGGTCGTATAAATTCCGGTAGCGCATGGGAACATCGGCAACTGAATAACCAATCGGGCTCGCGAAAAGCAAGAGTTGCGTAAGCACGGGCAGGATATACTGCACATCGCGATAGCTCACCATCAAGGCCGAGGCAAACAGCCCAAATCCAGTGGCCAGAGCGAGGAGCAATGCGATCCACACGGGCATCAGGAACAATTCCGTACCGGGACGAATTTTGTAAAAGAAGGCCAATACAAACAGCACCGCAAAAGCGATGGCAAAATCGATGAGTGTCGAAAATATAATCGATACCGGCAGAATAAGGCGTGGAAAAAAAACCTTGGAAATAAGCCCCGCATTCTGCACGAGACAACCGCTGGATTTGGTCAACGTCGAGTTGAACACATTCCAGCCAAGCATTCCTACATAAGAAAAGATGAAACTGGTGTCCAGCTTAGCGATTCTGCCAAAGACGAATGAAAAGATGCCTGCGGCCATCAGGGGTTGAAATACCACCCATGCGATTCCGAGAAATGTCTGCCGGTAGCGCAACTTGATATCCCTCCCGGCAAAAGCGAACGCGAGATCTCGGAACTGCCAGATTTGCGCAAGGTTCAGCGCCTGCCAGCCGGAGGCCGGGCGAAGTTTAATGTGGGGCAAAGTTTTACTGTTCACTTTTCATCCTGCCGGTGTGTAGCGCGCATGCACACTACTAGGCATCACGTTTTACCGCATAGTACTCGGGATATTTGTTATAGTAATAGTCCCGCATCAATTGATCGACGCCGTTGCAAACGATCCCGATCAGGTTCACCTGCCTTTTCTTCAAGAGCTCGATCGCCTCCCGGCTGCGGCGCGCGGAGGAAAAGGAAAAACGAACGACCATGATGGTTGCATCGATTTTTGGCGCGAGGCTGGTGGTGTCATCGGCGACCAGGATCGGAGGGCTGTCGAATATGATGTATTCAAATTTCGGATAGAGATCCTTCAACAACTGGTCCATTTTTTTACCAAGGAAGCTTTCGCCGGGGTGCTCGAGATTTGCGCCCCGCGATATGAAGGAGAGATTTTCGATTTTTGTCGCCCTTATGGCTGTTTCAACAGGAACATCCTCCTTGAAGATATTCCCCAACCCGACGCCGTTGGGCAGGCCGAACAGTTCATGAATGGCGCCGCGGCGCAGATCGCCATCCACCAGCAATACCTTCGCGCCTGTAAAGCTCATGGTGATCGCAAGGTTGGTCGCGATCGTGGTTTTTCCTTCGTTTGGCACGGCGCTGGTGATCAAAAAAGTTTTCGGCGGCACACCTTCCACAGGCATGTAGAATATCGACGAACGAAGCGCCCGCATCGATTCCACAAACGGAACCCGGTCGGCGCTGACCTCGATGGGAAGAGGTTCCGCAGCCTTGGAATCGGTCGGTATCTTGGCAAGAACATCCTCGTTGAAATGCGACTGAAATTCACCGAACGAATTCATCCTGTCGTCAATTTTATCGAGGAGAAAAAGAATGGCTACGCCGACGATTGCGCCACCGAACAGGCCCAGGGTAATCATCTTCGCCAGACCTGGCCGCACCGAGACAGGAGGTGATGCGCGATCAAAAATGGATACCATGTCCTGATCAACACTTTTACTGACATGAACGCTGTTAAAACTGTTTGAAATGGATTCGTAACTTGCCTTGGCACGGTCTCCCTTGGATTTGATCCTATTATAATCCGCCATTTTCTGGTTCAGTTCCATGGCCTTTGACTCCCAGTCCTTGACGGTTTTCTCAAGATTTTTGATTTGCAACCCGATCGACTCCTTGCGTGTCTTGAGTTGATCGAGGGTCTGGGTTTTAAACGTGGTCAGCAAGGTCTCCTGCCGCGCGATGTCCAGGTTGAGCTGGACCATGTCGGGATGCCTTGGCCTGAGCACCTTGGACAGGTCCGCGCGCCTCGCCTTCATGATTTCGATTTCCTGCTTGGCTTGCAGGTAAGCAGTTTCGGCGTTGTCTGTCTTGAGCACAGAATCGCTGCCGGCAGGCGCAACGCCACTTGAATCGTCGGCATTTTTTCCGGGTTGCTTGCGCTCTATCGTCTGGTCGAGGTTGAGCAAATCCAGAAGCTGGTATTCATTTTTCAAATCCGCGATTTGCTCGTTTAACTTCACAATGTAAGTACCTGCACTGGAGCTGGCCTCCTGGAGGGAGGCGACGTTGTTTTGTTTTTGGAAGTCCAGCAATTCCTCCTCGCTTTCCTTTTCCTCCTTTTCATAACGCGCCAGTTGCTCGTTGAGCGTGTCCAGCATGGTTTCCGATTTTTCGGATCGCACCTCCTTGCGTGCATCCATGTATTCATCCATGCACGCGTTAAGAAGTTTTTGCGCGTAATCTCCATCCCCACCCACAGCCGACAGCACAAAGATGGATGAGTGCGGAAATTGCGAGGCGTCCAGCATCACTGGAGAAGGCCGGATCCCGGGGTATAATGCCTGGAGACGCTCCTCGGCACGGCGCCGGACTTCACCGCTTTTGAACCTCTCGATTTCATTTACGAAAAACCCGATCGCTTCCTCATTGTAGCTGGCGTTCTCCTGGATGGAGAACTTCCCGCTTACGATGAGGCGCGCGGTGGAAACAAAGAGGATGGGCTGTGAAGTCACCCTCCATGCGGCGGCGAATAACCCGAGCGCAAGTGTCAACACAAGAATCCACCAGCGCCTGCGCAATAAAAATTTATAACGGGGAAGACGTGTGAGAAATGAAATCCACCATGCCGCCGCACCCGGCTCGTCCATTTTTGAAATGTCCATGGCCTTAATAATTGATCAACGCCCTCGGCACGATGATCATGTCATCGGGCAGCAGCACCATGTCCCTGTCTGCCCGCCCGTGTTCGATGATATCGCCGACATCCAGGACGATCGTCTCCGTCTCGCTCGGGCTGTCCGCTTTTTTCCTGATCAACTTCACCTTGTGTTTGTTTGCAAACTGGTCGAATCCTCCTGCGCGAAGGATCGCCCGGCTCACCGTGAAGCTCTCGTCTGGCGGGATCTCCATCGGCCCCGCCGAACGCACATTCCCTGTCACATAGACCCTGCCCCGCGATTTGCCGCTCACATAATCAAGCCCCACAATCACGGTCGCAGTATAAAAATATTCCTTCTCCAGCGGGACTTTGAGATCGTAGGCCAGTTGCTTGCAGGTCTTGTTCAGCGCCATCATCCTGCCGACAAGCGGCGCCTCGATCTCGCCAGAATCCGTCACCACCAGCGATACTGCCGGCTTGTGGTCTTCCACCACATGGAAACTCACACGATCACCTATCGAGAGCTTTCTTTTATCATCAAGCACGTTCATTGAATTCGTATAAGCCACACTCGATACTGTGGGAGTGCCCTGAGGTTTGTCGGGCGAGGCAGGCTCTGCGGCTTTACAAAAGATCCAGCCGCTGCTCACGACCATAGTAATGATGATGCATAATGAAAACGAATTGCGTCGCATGTGATGATGAAATTATTAGTATTCCGAAGGGCAGATTGCAAACGAAACTCTAAACGTGGATAGTCGAAAGTTCGTATTTGCAAAACAAAATAGCGTTTATACAGATAAAAAGGATGCCATTTTTGAAAAAAGTATTATAAATCATGAGTTTATGAGAGCAATTCGTCGTTTCGGTATTCTACGTTTTCTTGTCTTGGCCGCCATACTGCCATTTTGCTCGCACCATGTCTCGGCCCGGACTACGACATCGCCGGTCAAGCTTGTGGAATCCAAGCTCAATGGGGATACCGTTCTCAGCGCTCCCGCCCCCAAGCTTATCTCCGCAGTCCAGGATAGCGTGAGAGAAAATCCTCTCCGCGCCAGCCAGATCGTGCGTGTTGTGCTCGGTAGCGGACGTGCCGATTCGGATGCCATCGCGCCGCAGGTAGCCGCTTCCGCCATTACCGCTCTTGGCAGCAACCCTCCTCCGCTGGCTGTTTCCGATATTGTCTTCTTCACTGTCAAAGCCACCCCCGCAGTCGTGCTGGAAACGGTCAAAGCATCTGTCAAAGCTTCACCAGCTTCGGTAAAAACCATCGTGAGGGCCGCAGTCAGGGCCATCCCAAATCCTACCGAAAAAATCAAGCCGATCGCGGAAAAACTCGACGATACGGGATCAGGATATAGCAAGGATGAAAAAGATGGTCCGGATGCCGACAACCAGCAAAATGATCCGCTGCCAATCGGAGAAGCGATTGCGAGAGCGGCGCAGTCCGCCGACCCCAGCCAGTCTCTTCAAGAGCTTATGACCGTTGTAAATCAAGCCCAGCAACCTCCGGGTGGGGATCCGGGCTCCTACCCCGGCTACTACTATCCAACGGCACTCCCCGGGTTTACTCCGGGTGCCAGTCCCACACCCGTCCCCATGCCCTCGCCTCCTGTGGCGAGCAGATAAATCTCATTACCCCGCCACAGGTTCGTATTTTTGCAATGCCTTCCACGCAGCAGGAAAATCCTGCATGCGAAACGCGATCTCAGCTTCGAGAAAGTAAAAATACTTCGGGCAATCGGGTAATGCCGTAAAGCCACGCACTATCTCCAACGCCAGCCCATTATTATTCTGGCCCATCAACGCAGTGATGACGGCATAGCCTGCCAGGAAATCGTCGTTATGCACCAACAGGCGGCGGCGCGCCTCCCCGATCCCTCCAGGAATCGTAATTTTTGGAAACTCAGGCTGCTGCATGCCTTGCAAAGCCGCTTCAGTCGCTTCCTTCAGATCATTGCGCGCGGCGAAATACTGCGCGACAGGCCGCCATGCCATGCGTTGCCATGCGGGTTTTGACCAGAATAATTGCGCCAGGTCCGCTCCTCCACCCTTGCTTGCCCACATGCGCAGGAACGCGATTTTCTCCTCATCCGTGAGTGAGTGGAGATCGGGATCTTTTTTCAACAGGGAACTGATCGCGGCCCTAGCTTCATCCCCGGGAGCATGCTCGAGATATATAATCTCCAGCCCCGTCCGTCCTTCTGCCAGTGGATGCAACAACCCGCGCAGATTGGACACCTGGTTCGCGGCATCCAGCATCTGGCTGTAATATTGCGCCGCCTCCTGCGGCGGGCAACGGCGCAGTGTTTCCGCCCATACCGGGATTGCGTAGGACGGCCGGCTGCCCAGCCACAGCATCCCTTCCTCGTAGGTGATCAGTTCCGACGTGGTTTCCAAAACATTTACACGCTGGAAATCATCATAAGCCCTCGGCCAGTTGCCGTCGCAAATTTCCGCAGTCCCACGGATAAAATATAACTTCCAGTCCAGCGGAACCCATTCGATCGCCTTTGTGGCTTCCATCGTTGCATCGAAATATTCTCCTTCCGCATTCAAGGCTTGGGCACGCTGCGTCGCAAGCTCCACCCCGATGGAGCCGGGCAATGCCACCCCTTGCCATGTCGCAAAAATCCATGTCGCCCCGGCTGCCCCGCATACCAAGCATGCAATCCTGAAACATGGCGCCAGCCATCGGTTTTCACTGGAAGCTGCGGGACTGTTGAAAGCGAGTCCCAGCATAAAGAGTCCCGGCAACGCCGATCCCAGCCTGTGTGCCGGCACATCCACAAATCCATGCACGATAAAAACCAACGCCGCAGCCCCCGCCCCGAGTCTCAACTGCCGGCTCGTGCCCCGCTCCATCGGCAGTATCCTTTTCAATGCGATGCCGAGTGCGATTGCGACCACTATCACCGCCACGCCGCCCATCTCCGACCAAAGCCACAGCCAGTCACTTTCGGGGTGGAGAATGCGCGAAGACATCGCCGATTCCTTGCGGAACAACGGGAATACCCCCTCAAAATTCCCCAGCCCCGTCCCGCACCACGGCGAGGCTCGGACCAGCGTAAATGCATCCCGGTAAATCAACCACCGGAATCCCAGCGTCACTTTTTCCTGGCTTTGGAAGCGCTGCAACATCGCCCCTCCGAAAAGCAGGAACAAGGCGGCCAGCACCACTACCAGGGAAGCGCATATCCCCACCGTCTTTTTCGATTCCGAGATGAATCCGACAAACCCTATCCACACCACGGATCCCGCAAAAAAAAGAATCACCGCCGCTCTCGAGTAGCTCGTGACCAGTCCCCAGCAGATCAGCATCGCAGCCACGGCGAATAACACGGCCGAGATTTTTTTCCTCCGGAAACTTTCGTACATGCAAGCCAGCGCAAGGACCCCGCTGATCGCAAAAAAATCCCCGCTCTGGTTGCGGTTTGGGAATGGCCCGAACCCCCGTTCCGAGTGCCAGAACGGAACCGGCATCTTGCAGTAAAAAGTAACCAGCGAGATCGCGGATAAAATCGCGGCTCCGCACACAAAAGCCCCGGCCAGCAGCCTCCTCTCCTCCGGGCTCCACCTTTGTGCCGCAAGCCAGCAGATCCAGAGGAGGCACCCCAGCATCAATACAAGGCACTCCATGGAAACCCACGGTTGAGGAGATACCATGCTCCCGGGTGACACCCCATTCCGGATCAACTCCTGCCTCCATGCCGGAACTCCAAACCATGCGGCTGGCAGGAATGCAGTGCAGGCAACGCATGCAAACAATACAGCCACATGGATAAGGCCCCGCCTCCCGCAAATACGCGGCGGATCTGCTCCCACCAAAAGCGCCATCAATATCAAGATCACCCCCTCGCTCCATCGCTCCGTCGAGCCGCCGAGGAATGGCGCAAGCAACGCGATCGCGCAACAACCCGCTATTCTTAACTTCTGGCGAATACTCATTATTTCAGTCTGCGAAGGCTTTGACACGGTTTCTCATCCAACGCAAGAAGTGCTTAGCGTGAGATTAAAAAACTATTATCTTGATCACGCTTTCCGATTTTGAAGACTTTGGGTGTTGCTTCTGATCTCATGGCATACATACGGGAATTTGCTTCATAAAAAAATTTAATGATTACGCAAAGAACACGCGGACTCCAAAGTCTGCTGATCCTCTCCCAAATCTGGCTCTTCTTTTTTGTATATTGGATCTGGTTTTTTTGCCGTTTGCTTTTCATCCCTCCCGACCAGATCCCACTGCAATCCTACACGATTTACTGCTTCTGGCTCTTGCTCGGTTTGTTTGCGGAGTGGCTGAACCGCGACAAACGCCGCACCAATCTTTATGAGTTCAGCTTGCTCAAGCACGCGCCTGTCGCCTCGAGGCAGACCGCCTTCGCCTTCGCCACGCTGTTGATCTATCTAGCGCTTTCCAAGGACAGGTTCATCTCGCGCGTCTTCCTGTTCAGCCTGTTGCCAGTCGAGTATTTCGTGCTGCTCTGGACAAACCACGCATTGCCGGAAATATTCGTAAAGTGGTTCTTTCACGGAACACGGCAGGTCAATACCCTCCTCGTCGGCACGCAGGATAGCGCGGAAAAACTACGGCTCTGGCTTGAACGGAAATCACGCTTTGGATTTCGTGTTTCCGGCCTTGTCACCAGCGAGCCGGTGATTCCCACCGCAAGTGGTTTCCCTGTTCTTGGTACCATCGATGCCATTCATGAGGTGATTGAGCAGCAGAATATCACCCAGGTCATTTTGCTGAACTTCATGCAGACCCCCGATCACTATCGCGGTCTCATCGATAAAGTGCAGGCGCAGGGTACCCGCACGCTCCTGCTCAGCAATGTTGAGGAACTCCTCGATCGCAAGGTTGCTGTCATCGAGGATGACGGCTTCCGCTTCATCACCCTGCACGAGGAGCCTCTCGAGAGCCCCTTGAACCGCGGCCTCAAGCGCCTCATCGATGTCGGGATTTCCCTCCCGGTCATCATTCTGGTCGTGCCGCCACTCTGCGTGATCTTCTGGCTCCTGCATAAATTCCAGTCGCCCGGCCCTCTTTTTCACCGGCAGATACGCGCGGGCATTCAGAGCCGGGAGTTTTCGATCATTAAATTCCGCACCATGCACGATGGGAATGCGGACATCGGGAAACAGGCGACGAAAAATGATTCGCGTATTTTCCCCGCGGGTTACTGGCTGCGCAAGCTCGGTCTGGATGAATTTCCCCAGTTCCTGAATGTGCTTCGCGGCGAAATGAGCATTGTGGGCCCGCGCCCCCATCTCCTGGAACACAATCAACAATTCGCGCGCGTCATGGCAGGCTATCATTTGCGTACATTTGTGAAACCCGGCATCACCGGCCTCGCCCAAGTGCGCGGGTTCAAGGGCGAGGCGAATACCGTGGAGGATATCGAGGCCAGGCTTCAGTCGGACATGGTCTATCTTGAGAACTGGTCTGTTCCTCTCGATGTGGCGATCATTTTGCGCACCTCATGGCAAATCATCATCCCACCGCCTCCGGCGGATTAAAAGCCCCCGACTCGCGCTGCTTCCTTTGCGTCCCGGATGCCGCTTTTTCTGGTCCGCATCAGTTGTCCCAGGCGCGCGTTGAACGCTTCCTCTGCATTCAGTTCCGTGCGATTACCGGATACGGCAATCTCCAGGCTTTGCTGGCCGGTATGCCTCTGTCCTTTGAGCGCACGCTGGACCATATCGACCGCTTCGAACTGTGGATCCAAAGCTAGGGACCGGGGGCCTGCTCCCTCCTCATAAAGACAGAAAAAAACGTGGAGAGTCTTTTCGCCGAGCCGAAAAATATAGCTGTGAAACGGAATCTGCATCCCGCCCACGGTGCAAAAATGTGCGCCCAAGTCCCGCTCCATGATTGCGCCTTCTGCATTCAGGCACACATCCGGGCGATGGACTTTCGCTGCTTCCGCCGCTTCATTGCCGGGATTCCAGCGGATCCAGTAGAGTGACCAGTCGCTTCCGTCCGGTTCTTTCCACGTTGCCGCATCCGATTCGTCGCACATCAGAAGCCGGAGTGAACTCTTCGGAATTTCGGTGAAATGGAAACCTTCGCTATGTTCCGGCCATTGGACATCCCAGCTCCAACCCTGCCATTTTGGTTCGTGTAATCGATACCAGGCTTCCACGGAAATCTCGACGGCGGAAAGCCAGACCAGCAGTGCCAGGCTGAGCTTGAGCGGAAGCTGCAATCCGTCCCTGGATGTCACCGGGATGGATGCAGGGCTCTTTGCCGGCCGTAGCAAGTACGCCGTTATTAACGTGATCGAAAGCGAAAGAAGGAGCACGGCGAGTCCCGCCGTGTCGTGGTAATGGTCCACTGCGCTCATACCCCGGCTGTAGCCGATGCTGGAGAGTGCCACGGTGCGGATCACGTTTGCCAGGAGAGTGACCGCAAGGCCAAGCACCATCAGCAAGATTCGCCTTGCCGGCTTTAACCGGAATAATTCCCCAAGGAAGAGCGATATCATCACCATCGCTTGAAGCGAACGGATTCCACTGCATGCTTCGGCGATGTCAACAACACCGGTTTCAATGTGGACTAGATTGCCCGATTGGGCGCTCGGAATCCCGATCAGGCAAAGTACCTCCACGGTGGCCCCGGCCATTCCCCGCATCAGGGAATTTGTGACCGGCGTTTCCAGGCTTTGCGGCCATGGGACTGCGGTGAGCATGAAAACAAAAGGAAAAGTGAACCATCGGAACCATGCCATTCCGCCGGCAAGTGAGATCAACGAAAGGGATATCCCGACACACCCGATCGCATAGGACCATGTGCAAACACCTCGCTCGGGAGCCGCTTCCTGCAGCCATCTGGCAGGAAGCGCCAGCAGGGCAAAAGCAATCGCGAAAAATGCTGCAAACTCGATGGGCAGAGAAGGTGCAGGCCGGTCGTCCCAGCGGGATTTATAAAGAAAAGCGGCAAGCAATGGCACCGCCCACCCATATGCATACTCACCATCCGGATTCCACAACCCATGTAAATGCCATAGCATCAGGGCCGGACCAAGAACGACTGCCGCCGCAAAAATTATGTTCCGGGCACCATCCGGCTTGGTAAATACTTTGGGCGACTGCACGCCGGTTACCCCACCTGCCAACTGATTTTGCAAAACATCCATTACGTTTTGTGAGTTGATCCAGTTGCACACAATCCGGGGGTGATCGTCGTGAAAAGCGGTGGTTGGAGTTTTGCTTCCATCAGCAGGGAACTCGCGAAGAAAACATCACTTTGTTTGCGAGTCAACTTATTATCCGTTTTATGCTACGCGGAGCAGCCCAAAAAAACATTTCCTTCCATCAAAGGAAGTTTGAGCGAGCCGGCAACAGTCGGTTGCTTGCATAAAACTTTTAGGAAGAAGTAAATTCCAGACTTGCACACTATGGAAAATGTGGCAGACTCCGCGCATTCCAACTTGGGCCATTTCTTTTTAATGAATCAATCAGCAAAAAGCAGCGTGTAAAATGTTGAAAGTTCCATTTCTCCTAATCGCATTCGCCTCTGTTTTTGCCTTTGCGCTGCCACGGAATGCTTCTGCAAATTTAGTTCAGGACGGCACTTTTACCAGTGTCGTTAATACCCCGGGGACTACCGGATTGACTACACTGTATGGCCAGTTTGGCACTGGTTACCTGACGGTTACCGATTGGACCACCAGCGGGTATAATTTCGTGTTCGTTCCCGGCACGGCTGACGTCGGTTCGCAGGCCAATGGTGCAGCTAATCATCAGCCAAAAGAATCACCCGGTCAATACAATGCCGGGAATGGCTACGGGAACACTTACCTCTGGGGCTCAAATAATGGCGGCACACAAACCATCACAGCCCCCCCAAACGGCTCAAATTTCCTAGCGCTGGACGGCGATTCCTCATTAAGCGGCAAAGTCTCCCAAACGATCACCGGCTTGACGGTAGGACAGCTCTATAGTGTGTCGTTTTCCTGGGCGGCTGCACAGCAGGAATCTTTCACGGGCACCACGAGTGAAAGTATTGCCGTGAGCTTGGGAGGATCGACTGCGACGACTGGGACATTCGATCTGGCCAGCAAAAGTTTTTCCGGCTGGATGCAGGATACCGTGTATTTCACTGCCACCGGAACCTCGGAAACGCTGTCGTTTCTGGCGGTCGGAACCCCCAATGGCGAACCTCCTTTTTCACTGCTGGCCAATGTGGATATGGAAATCGTGCCCGATTCCTCAAACTGGATGGTTTTTGCCGGATTTGGCATGTTCTGCATCGTCTTCAAAGTCGTGCGCCGGCGGCGCCGTGAATCGGGGTTTGAGCCGGATTGCGGAACTGCATAGCCCGCCCGCCAGTATGAGGTTGACCACATCCTTACCGGCTTGCCCTGGAGGCTCCGCTTTGTGGCACAGCCGGGAATCTGGTTTTCCAGCGTGACCCGTGGGACCAATGGCTCACCAATTCATCAGTCATACTTTGAGTTTCCTCGTCGGTGCGGGACACTTGGCGGTCTGGCTCGTACTGCTGATCGCGATCTTCGTCCCATTGGAGCAATTGTGCGCCCTGCATCCCGTAAAAATCTGGCGGAAGCAGATCGGTGTGGATCTCGCCTGGTATTTTGTAAACAGCCTGTTGCCTGCGGCCATTATTTCGGTGCCGCTGGCCTTGCTGGCCCGGGCATTGCACGGGATTGATCCGGGTGGTTTTTATTCGACAATGGCGGCGTTGCCACTCTGGCTGAAGCTGCTCTTGATGCTGGTCGTAAATGATATCGGTGCATATTGGGGCCACCGCATCTTGCACATTTATCCCGCTCTGTGGCGCTTCCACGCCATCCACCACAGCGCCGAGCATCTCGACTGGCTGGTCAATACCCGCGCGCATCCCTTCGATATGGTATTCGTGCGCCTGTCAGGGCTGGCTCCCGTTTACCTCCTGGGTCTGGCACAGACGACAGGGCGGCATATCGATCCCGCTGTGGCGATTATAACGATCTTCGGGACGGTCTGGACCTTCTTTATTCATGCCAATATCCGGGTTCGCCTGGGCCCCTTGGAATGGTTGATTTCGTCCCCGGCCTTTCACCATTGGCACCATACCAATGATGAGCATCGCGATCGCAATTTCGCATTCGTATTCCCGCTCATCGACCGGATGTTCGGCACTGCATGGCTGCCAAAGCACTGGCCAACTGCCTATGGAATCGACGAAAAGGTTCCTGCGACACTTGCAGGACAATTCCTTGACCCACTCGAACCTGCGCGCCCCCCGGCTGGTGGCCGGAACGATGCGGCAAAAGTTCCCGCCTCACCAGTGGAGGCGGTCAAAGACTCGGTCGCATCTCCCAAGGACACTCCGGGCAGTGCCTGACGCGCATTGCGCTCACCGCTCTTCCGGAAATTCAACGGCTGGCGACATTCAACTGTCGAGTCAAGTCCGCCGCCAGTTTTTGTTCCTCGGGAAGCATTCCGGCCGGGTTCAGTTTCGCCAGCATCTCCCTGGCCCGGATATTATCGCCGTTTGCTGCAAGGACTATGGCGTAATAGAGCGCGATGCCCGGGCGGCCAAGCGCCTCGGGCGATAAGTTTTCCATCACATTTTTCGCCTCAGTTTCCTTCCCTGCGAGATGAAGGGCATAGGCGTAGGTAGCCGCCCATTCGGGAACTTTGGGATCCTTGGTTGAGGCTTCCCGCGCGAGGCGTTCGGAACGCTCCGACGTGCCATACAGAAGCAGCGAGAGAAATGCCTCGTTGTTCTTCTTCGCCGGATTCGAGGGATCGATCTTGATCTGCTCCGTCGCCACCCGCCACAGTTTGTTCGTATCATTCGTCTGGGAGTAGAGTCCCCAAAGATATTGCAAGGCGGTCGTTTGCGTCTGCGGTTTGGTGGTGGCTCCCCAGAGCAGTTCGATTGTTTCATCGCGCCATTTCCAGCCGGTCACCAATTGTGCCAGCAGGAGACTGTCGGGGGGCGTTATTTCCACATCGGAAACAAGCTGCTCCCACTCTTTCTCCCAAGGCTGGCCGAGTTCCCGTTTGCAGCGGATCAACATTGCGCGTCTCAGGTATTCGCCGTCTCCCCACTGGCATTTTGTCAGGAAGATCGCGAGCCCGTTCCAATCATACACAGCGGAGTAACTTTCAGCCGCTGTCATTTGCACACGGATATTCGACCGGATGACCTCTGGCAATTGGGCAACCCACCGCAGCGTCTCGGCAGCCATTGTATGTGAGTTCAGCCAGTCCCCCATTTCAATGGCCCATTGCAGATTCGATCCGGCACGATGCTCGGTCTCCTCGAGCGCGGAGTGGAAACTGGATTCCGACATCATTGCCTCGAGGCAACTCAAGTCGTCGCTGAAACTCCGCTCTGGAAGCGAGCGCAGCTTCCCTGCAAACCGTAGCGCCCTCGCATGGTCGCCACTTTGTAGCGCGTCATAAAGCAATGTGCGGGTGACAAACAGGCTCACTCGTGGATCTGTCATCGCGCTTTCGAGTTCCCGGGTTGCCGTCGCCCGGGTCTCCTGGCTGGAGGAATTCGTCAGTTGGAATGCCTCGACATTTACCCGGTAAAAGGGGTTGCTTGGATCGATCTCGGCAGCCTTCATGAACTCCTCTGCCGAAATGGCGGGCTTGTGGTCTGCCAGGGCGCAGCCAGCCATCAGTTCGTGATATCCTGCGCTTCTGTTTTTGAAATCAGCCGGGAGGCTTTGAAGGGCCCGGTCCGTCATTTCACGATGGCCAAACCGCAATGCGCTTTTCGCCCACGCCATGACATCCGCGGTATTTCCGGGCGCGCGCTGCGCAACCCTCATCCGCCAGGCAAGCGCTGCGGGTTTATCCAGCACCTCGCCGATTTCCGCCATCAATCGCATCGCCTCGACATTGCTTTCATCGGCACTCACTGCACGTTCCGCCCAAAATTCCGCACGCATAAACTGGCTCTTCGAGAACTCGCGATGCGCATTCCTGAGCGCAAGATGCAGCTTCGTATATCGGAATCCTTCCCGGACGCCGGCGATCAACAACACCCCGGCAAACAAAAACACAACCACTCTTCCGAGGCGCGGCGATGGAGATCGCTCTACAGGGATGGATGGCAAATCACTCACTATTCTTTAAAGGGATTTATTTGTAAAACCAAGATAAACATTACACACATATTACAACAGTCTAATAATTAACTTGCATTCTAACCCCTTGTTTGCTTTAATGTGTAAATGGACAGTATTCCGTATTTTCAGCATTTTCTTTACCGGCTCACCGTGGATAAAAAATCAAGCCAAATCAAAGTAAATCAAACCATTTTTTGGTAAAAACAAATAGCTCCCCCCAGTCCCGAAAAACATCGGTTTTTTCCGAACGAAGCCAATTTTACTCTGTAACAGTCAAAAAAAATGAACCCCAAACGAACCCAAAATCAGCATTAGTTAATGAAGAAACTGGTCTTAATCGGGATATTGGCAGTGCTGGGTGTTATTGCCTCCATAAAGCTGCCACCCGTTTATCGTCATCTCATGGTTAAGCGGCTGCTCAAAATTGCCGAAAGTGCCGATGCCGGTCATCAATACGAAAATGCCTATCGCTATTACCGCCTTGCCCTGCTGCGCGGCCCCGATGACCTCAATCTGCTTCATTCCTATGCTGGCTTTCTGGATGAAATCAACCGCCCGGAAGCGCTGGGGATTCGCCTGCGCATCATCCAGCTCGATCCGCTCGATACAGAGGCGCGACTCGATGGCGCCGGGACGGCGCTCAGGCAGAGAAAGATCACTACCGCCAGACGGTTGCTCTCAAATCCCACTCCCGGCATGCAAGCCTCTCCCCGCTACTACGATCTGCTGGGTTGGATGCAGTTTTCCTCATTCGATCTGCGGGATGCGGATGCGGTCTGGGCGTCTGCCTTGGACAAAAATCCAGACAACAAAATCTATGCCGCAAATTTGTCCACTGTCCGCCTCTCATCGACCAACGAATCCGTCCGCAACGAAGCCTTTGCCCGGCTGAAACAACTTGCCCTTGGGGAAAAACCCCCATTGTCCGCCCTTGCGTCCGTAATGACGTTCGCCGCGCAAAGCCCTGCCGAACCCGCCGGGCTCGATCCGTTGCTGGACCGCTTTCAGGAGCTTGTCCCTCCAACAAATTCTTTCTTCACAAATTATCTGGATGCCTTGCGGCGCTGGCGTCCCGATCGCTTCAAACAGGAATTTGCCGCTTATACGCGCTTTGCCGCCACCTCTCCAGAAACCGCCATGCTGGCCCGGAACTGGATGGTCACCTCGGAGCTCTACGGGGAGTTTCTTGCATTCCAGAATTCCCTCCCCAAACCCTCGAGGGAAAATCTTCAGAGCATGCTGCTCGAAGCTCAGGTGTTGTTTTCCTTGAAGCGCATGGATGAACTCGATGCCCTGCTCAGGCAGCCCGCGTGGCAGGCATCCCTCCCATTGAAAATGGCCTGGCAGGAACGCATCCGCCGGGCCACCCAGCCCTCCACCGGCCAGGATGCCACTGCAAAAAACTGGAATACAATTCTCGACGCGGCGGGGAAAAATGACGTGCTGCTGGTTAATTTGACGAGGATGGCGTTCACCTGGCAATGGTGGAACGAATATACGCTTTCGCTCTGGGCAATGGCCGACAGGTTGCCGTCCTACTCTCCCGATTCGCTGGAAACCCTTTTCCAGTTCTACCTTCATGCCGGCGATTCGAGGAGCTTCCGCAAGGTGATCAAAAGACAGCTGGCACTCCAGCCGGATAACCCGGATCTGCAAAATAATTTCGCCTTTTTATCGTTTCTCCTCGACTCCGAAACCGGCGAGGCGGCCAAAACGAGCGCAACCCTGTGCGCCCTGCATCCCGATGCCCCTGTTTATCTCTCCACGCGCGCCTTCGGTTTCTTGAAGGCGGGACAGCCGGGACGCGGGCTGGAATTGTTCAAGCGTCTCGATGTAAAACAACTTCGCGGTACCGCGACCGGTGTCTGCTATGGCTATCTTCTTGCCGCCACGGGCGATCGCCTCGCCCTGGATTACCTCAAGGACGCTGAAAAGTGGGTGTCATTCCCGGAGGAAATGGAAATGATCGCCAATGCCAGGAAGCAGGTGGCATCAACGGCGCCGTGACGGAATTTCACAAAACGGCGTTAACTATTATTTAAACAAACGAAATACAGGACATCAGCGATCCCAGCCGCTTCCGCTCAGTCCATGCCGCGACGCCCAGCAGCAGAAATCCCGCCGCCCAGGTGGATGGTTCCGGGCTCACGAACGTAAGGCTCACGTCATCCAGGTTGATGTCGTTTGACCCGCCAGCGGAGGCCGAGTAGTTGCTGCTTGTGCCACTTGCCAGATAGACACCGTCCCACAATTGGATGGTGGGGTTTGTCCCGGTCGCCACAAAGGTCACCGTCTCCTGCGTCCACGTTGAGGTCCCGCTTCCTGCCGGCGCGCTCAGGCTGTAGGTGAGGACAGATCCTCCGTTGATGGTGACCTCGCCCTGGATAGTCGTCACGCCGCTCCCGGTCGGCCAGTTGTTTTCCGGGGAAACGAAGAACGTAAGTTTGTAGGTGTCCCCTATGATGAGCGGTGCTGTGAAAGATGGCTGCGCATAGATTCTCCCTTTCGCAGCATCTGTATTCAATTCCACCGCATAAGTGCCGCCATGGGGAGGAACAGCATCCCATGTATAAGCAGTCGAGACAGCCGTTCCTGCTTTGAACCATTCCACCTGCCCTGCGGAATTTCCAGTTTTAGCCACCGTGCCGTCGAATCCAAATGTCCAGCCCTGGATGGTCTGGGTGTTGCTCGAGGCAAAGCTGTTTGCGTAATAGGCAGTCCCCGCCCCGCTTCCTTGCAAATGATCCCCGCCAGCCGCCGGCGCGGTTTCAAAGCCAGAATTCACGATCAGGTTCTGCGCAACAGCAGAAACAGGGACAGCAGCCGTCCAAAAAACGAAAAGTAATACCAGTAATCTTGCCAGCTTCATTTTTATCAAAAAAGGCGAATCACCCTCATACCACAGTTTCACTCTTGAAACAATATGTTTATCAATCCGCAAACATCTTCCACGCCGGGTTGGCAAAAAGCTTTATCCTCATCACCACCTCTTGTTAACTTGAAACTGGTGCAAAACCCAAACCGCCTCCTGACAGCCTGCGCGCTTTTTCTGCCGTGGATGATGCTTTGCTGGCACCTGAGTGTATTCTGGTCTCTATCCCCCCAGTACCAATACGGATGGCTCGTTCCCCCATTGGCTGCCTGCCTCTTTTTTCGTCGCTGGAAGACAATGCCGGATGTGCAGTCCCCGCGCGGTCATCAGGGCGCCTTCGCACTTGCCTTTGTTTGCGCAGCGTTCCTCTTTCCCCTTTGGCTGGTGCGCACCGCTACGCCCGACTGGAGCGTGATCAGCTTCGCCCTTGCAGCCACAGTCACCAGCCTGACACTGGCGCTCATCGCATGGATAGGCGGATGGCGCGTAGCGAGACATCTGGCATTTCCAGTCCTGTTTATCTTTTGCGCGGTCCCGTGGCCGCAACGGATGGAAAACTGGGTCATCCAATCGCTCATGCGCGACGTGGCTCGAATCACAGCCGAACTATTACTATGGGGCGGCATAGCAGCCGAGCAGAAAGGCAATCTCGTGCAAATCGGCCACGCCACCCTCGGCATTTCCGAGGCCTGCAGCGGCGTCCGCTCGCTCCAGTCGATGCTCATGGCGTCCCTCTTCCTCGGCGAACTCTGGCGCTTCGGGAAAAAAGCGCGTGCGATCCTGGTCATCGCAGGACTGGCTTTTGCATTATTCTTCAATCTCATTCGCAATACCTTTCTGGCTCTCGTGGTTTACCGCTCCGGATCATCGGCACAGTTCGAATGGTGGCACGATTCCGCGGGGTGGAGCATCCTCCTCGCCTCATTTCTCTGCCTCCTGCTGGTCGCAAAATACCTGGGAAAACCCCGGGAAATCAAAGAGCGCCCAGCCTTCAATTTCCGCCCGTTGCCGGCATGGATAAGCGGCGGCTTCGCCATCTGGTTCCTCCTCGTGATCGCAGGTAATGAATACTGGTACCGGTCCCATGAGTGGAACCATCAAGATGTGGAGCGCGTGGAGATTCACCCGCCCGTGGGGGAAGACAGGTTTCGCGCTAATCCGGTTTCGGATCGCGCCAGGGATGTCACGCTTTGCAGCGAGGCAGAGGGTTGGTCATGGTTGGAAACCCCTCACAATTCCTGGACGCTCACCACCCTGCGATGGAACCCCGGCCGCACCGCCTCCCAGTCCGCGCGCGTTCATCAGCCCGATGTCTGTCTGCAAGCGGGCGGCGCGATTCCTGTTCAGGAATTGCCCCCGGTCAGCGTCCCTGTGGACGGCGGCGAAATACTTTTTCGCACATGGCTCTTCCAGCTCGCAGACCGCCCTCTCTACGTGTTTTACAACCTCCGTGAGGAAGGCAACCACGACCAGTTGAACACCACGCTCAACCAGGACTGGTCCGCATGGAGCAGGATTCAGCGCGCCATGATTGGCGAACGCAACCTCGGCCAGCAAAGCATCGAGATCGCCCTCCAGGGTTACGATTCGCAAGCCGATGCGCTCGAGGCGCTGAAACTCCGCCTCCCCATGCTCATCACCCTCACCCGCGCCAAAAAATAAGCCCGCCTACTCCGGGCGCGTGTACCACAGTTCGCACGACTCCCGCTTCTTGATCGAGCCCGGCCACATCATCTTCAGCACATGGTAAAACAACTGCCGCTGCCCGTACCAATCCATCTTCCGCGCGGAAGTGATCACCGGTTCGCCGGTCAATATTTTGAACTTCAGCCCCCTCTCCTTTCCCCACGCCTTCAGCTTTTGGGAAAAGAAAATCTCCTCGCCCGCATACACCTCCTCGTCAAATCCACCGATGTCCGCCCACGCCTCGCGATAACAAAAAAGATACGACCCTGCCGCCAGGTTCACAAACCCCGAGATGCTGTTCCACAGCCCCGTCATTATCGTCGGAAACCATCCGATATTCTGCTTGTCGAATTTCAAATGACATCCCCCCGAGCAAATTTTTCCACCCTCAAATGCAGCGATCGTCTTTCCAAGAATGCCGCTGGTCATGTATGTATCCGCATCGATAAAGATCAGCCATTTACCCCGCGCGCTCTTGGCCGCCGTGTTCCTCGCTCTTGCAATTTGATTATGCGGCTCCTTCACCACCTGTGCCCCGTTTTCTATCGCCACGGCAGAAGTCCTGTCCGTGGAATTATTGTCGCACACGATGATCTCCCAAGCCTTGTAATCCAGCGCGGCAAAGCTCGCATACACGGCCTGGATCACCTTGCCGATCAACAGCTCCTCGTTATAGGCGGGAATCAGCACGCTGATCATTGGAGCCATCGCAGTGGTCGTGTTTTCAGGTGTCATGGTGATTTTAAATATTCCCGCTACTTGAATGTAATCCGTCAATCCCTCAATACAAACACCAGCAGAGTAAGCCCCGTCCCGATCGCATAGAGTGGGATCGTATCGCTGACCAGATAGGAATATCCCATCAACGCCACCCCCAGGATCATATGGGTCACGCTTCCCTGCTTCTTGCCATAGCGCCACACACCCCACCCGATGCAGGAGTACAGCAGCAACGCAAACAGCCAGATGTAAAGCGCGTTGTCATTCGTGGGCGGTGTCGCGGTGGGAGGCATGCCGTTAGTTCGCGTGTACCGGCACATCATCATGCCGGGATTTTACAAAATTGAGCACCTGTCGATCATCCCCCTCAGCCGCCCACACTACCCGCAGAAAATCAGCGGGATGAATATCAAACTTCTTCAAAAAACCCCTGTCGCCACCACAGCAATACATCAGCGAATCCGGCAACTCCCCGCGTAGTTTCGCCTTTGCCTTGAGAATGATCCGCGGCAGCCAGCGAATCCCCTCCATCTCCTCATTTTTGGGCGGAAAATCGCCGACAGCAAGCACCTTGCCTGATGATCTCCCTTTCACCACATGGAGAAAATAATCCCTCCTCGCCGACGTGATCAGCAAGGCCTCGTCCCAGTCCACATCCGGGTAATCCTCCGCAAAATCAAAAAGCTCCGCAGGGCGGCAACCAATGGAAGCCAGCCACCCGCATTCCTCCTCCGTGAAAAAACTCCCCGCATCCCGCCCTCCTTTTTGATAAAGCCGCAAAGCCTTGTCGTAGAGACGCCGGAACGAACTGGTCCAATCGTAAGATTTCATTGCTTGGGAAAAAGTTGACCGTAATCTACACACACCTCCAATGCAAACATCGCATTGCATCTCCCGCATCTTTCATCCTGTTTAAAATTCTTCCTATGCCAAAAAAATCAATCGTAGTTATCGGCAGTTCAAATACCGATATGGTCGTCAATGTCGCCCGCATCCCAAGACCAGGTGAAACGATCCTCGGCGGAAAATTCCACACCGCCCCCGGAGGCAAAGGCGCAAACCAGGCCGTCGCCGCACAGCGCGCCGGCGGGGATGTCACATTCATTGCGAGCGTCGGGCACGACGCATTCGGCGCACAGGCCGTCGCAGGTTTCGCAAAGGAAGGGATCAACACCGCACACATCTCCAGGGATAAATCACAGCCCTCGGGTGTCGCCCTCATTTTCGTCGGTGCCGATGGTGAAAACAGCATCGCCGTCGCCAGCGGCGCAAACTCACGCCTCTCACGCGCAAACATCGAAAAGGCGGCCAAGGTAATTTCCCGCGCCAGTGTTTTGGTGATGCAACTCGAAACCCCGCTCCCCGCCATCCAGTTCGCCGCGAAACTCGCCGCTGCGAAAAAAATCCCCGTTATCCTGAATCCCGCCCCCGCCCGGTCGCTGCCCGATGCACTGCTCAGGCAAATCACCATCCTCACGCCCAACGAAACCGAAACCGAAACCGAAGCCGAAGCCGAAGCCGAAATCCTCACCGGCATCAAAGTTACCGACACTGCTTCGGCCATCATGGCTGCAAATGCACTCTTCGCACGTGGAGTATGCATCGTCATCATCACCCTCGGCGCGAGAGGCGCGCTGATAGCCACCACCGGCCTCGTCCAACATATCCCCGGCTTCAAGGTCAAACCCGTAGATACCACCGCCGCCGGCGATTGCTTCAATGGCGCTCTCGCAGTCGCATTCGCCGAGGGAAAACTGCTTCCCGACGCCGTTCGCTTCGCAAACGCCGCAGCCGCCCTCTCCGTCACCAAACGTGGAGCCCAGCCCTCAGCCCCCACCCGTCGCGCCAT
>JBAVPB010000071.1:0-21121 GCA_049692655.1 Chthoniobacteraceae bacterium
GAGACTCGCCGGTACCGTGCTGTTCATCGGGAAAAGTCACGAAGACATCCCCACCCGTCAGCACATATTCGTGACCGCCCACACGGTAAAGCTGCGTACCCTTGGCGAGATAACAAATCTCCAGGCAACCCGGGTGACTGTGCGCAACAAGCCCATCGCGCGCCCGCGAATAATTATAGCGCCCGAGCATGATCACTTCCGGAATACCGAGCTGCCGGGATTTCAGGGCTAGCCGTTGGGCAGGAGCTGGCATGTTTGAAATCGTATTGCGATATTGCCGTGAAAGCAAACTCATGTGGAACTGGTAGGGTTAATCAACCATTGCCAACCCTTACCAACCATCAGCTATCCCGCATCCCTGCCAGTTCCGGGCGAATTTCATAACCAAACCATGAGCAACACCGATCTTGTTAATCCACCGCCAGCCAAGCCCCCATTGGAACCAACCGACAGAAAACCACAGTCCATCAACTGGTACAGAACCCCCATCGAACCAAAGACCTTGAAGAGCCTCCACAAGCGCAGCGACCTGCGTGGCGCGCTCCAAACTCTCTCCTATCTCGGTCTGCTGGCGCTCACTGGCACCACCGCTTTCTACTCGGGAGGCCACTGGCCTGTCTTGCTAACAATCGCGCTGATATTCCTGCACGGAACATTCTACGCCTTCATGATCAATGGCGTCCACGAGCTCGGCCACGGGACCATTTTCAAGACGAAGGCGTTGAACGCCCTGTTTGACAGGATCCTTTCGTTCCTCGGCTGGATCAATTTCGAGCACTTTGAGGCGAGCCATATCCGGCACCACCGGTACACGCTGCATCCCCCGGATGATCTTGAAGTAGTGCTCCCCACGAAGCTGATGATCCGGCACTTCTTTATTCAGACCTTTGTGAATCCCAGATATGCCTTTTACGTCTTCAAGGAAACAATCAGGATGGCGCGTGGAAAGTTTCGCGGAGAGTGGGAGTTGACCCTCTTCCCGGAATCGAACCCGGAGAGAAGCCGTCCCATTCGCTGGGCGCGTATCTTACTTGCGGGGCATGGGGTGATCCTTGTTATTTCCTTGTGCTTCAAGCTCTGGCTGCTGCCCGTGCTCATTACAGTTGCTCCATTCTACGGGAGCTGGCTGTTTTTCCTTTGCAATAATACGCAGCACATCGGCCTGCAGGATGATGTGCCGGACTTCAGGCTTTGCTGCCGCACGTTTACTTTGAATCCCTTTGTGGGGTTCCTCTACTGGCACATGAACTACCATATAGAGCATCACATGTATGCTGCGGTTCCGTGCTATAACCTGGGGAGGTTGCACGAGTTGATCGAACACGATCTTGCCCCGTGCCCGCAGGGACTTGTTGCCACATGGAAGGAGATTGCCTCCATCCAGAAGAAGCAGGAGGTGGAACCGGGTTACCAATACGTGGCGCCGCTGCCGGGCTATCCGGCAAGTTGACTCTGGCGATTACCGGGCTTTGGTGGCGGGGTCGGGCTTGGTGGAGTTTTGGGCGAGCTGGTCGGCGGGGGAGGATTTCCTGGCGGAGATGCGGGCCAGGTCGCTGAGGATGTTGAGGGACTCGGTGCGGATCGGGTCGGGGGCTGGGGCGGGAGTACTGAGGGTTGGCAAGGGTTGGTAAGGGTTGGATATCCTTGATGACGGGACGATGTGGATCACGATTTCGGCGGTGGGCGGGAATAGCTTGCGGGCGGCTTCGCGCTGCCTGTCGCGGGCTTTGCTTTCCTCGGTTTCGGCGCGGCGCACGGCTTCGTTCAGCGAGAGACTGTTTGCGATCTCCTTGTTCCTGGTGCGCTCAAGGTCCTCAGTGAGATATTTGAATTCCTGGTCGGCAGCGATGCGGGTTGCGGAGAGTTCCTTGAGGCGGGCGATGGGGAGGGGCTGCGTGGCGCCCTTGACGGCGAGAGGCAGGGGCTTGGTTTCATCGTAAACCAAGGGGTTTTTCATGTCGGATTCGCCCTCGTTTGGCAGATCCTCGGGGGAGGGGAGCTGGATGTCCGCCGTGAGGCCGTGGAGCTGGGTTGACTGGCCGTTGACGCGGTAGAACTTGGCGATCGTGAGCTGCAAGGCTCCAAGCTGGTCGCTCTCCTTGGGATTCACATTTTGCAGGACATCGCCCAGTGAGACAATCGTCTGGACGCTTCCCTTGCCATAGGTCGGGAAAAGGCCGCCCACCACCACCGCCCTGCCGTAATCCTGCAAGGCACAGGCGAGGAGTTCCGCGGCCGAGGCCGTGAGATGATCGGTGATCACCACGAGCGGGCCGTCGTAAAGCCGCCGTTCCTCCGCCTTGGAGACGTATATTTTCCCGGTGCGATCCTTTTCCTGCACGATCGGCACCTTGCCGAGGAAAAGCCCCGCGACGCCCACCGCTTCCTCGAGCTCGCCGCCGGGATTGTTGCGCAGGTCGATGACCATGCCTGAGACGTTTTCCTTCTTGAGGCTCGCGACCAGGTTGCGCACATCGGTTGTCACGCTTCGTGCGCCAGGTTGTCCCGGTTCACCGTAAAATGAGGGGAGCGAAATCCATCCCAGGCGCTCTTTTTTGCCATCGGGAAGCTGGCGTTCCACGAGATCGGCCTTCGCCGCGTCATCCACCAGTTCAATGCTGCGGCTCACGAGGCTGATCTCCCTGCTTCTGGCAGCAGCGGCGGCGTCCGGCGCGATCACCCGCAGGCGGACACGCGTGCCCGGCTTGCTCCGGAGGAAGCTCAGCACGCGGTCAATGCTCATGCCGGATACATTCACAAAGCCGCCTTCGCCTTTTGCGATCGCCACGATGCGGTCATTCACCTTCAGGCGCCCACTGGCGGCTGCGGGGCTGCCGGGAAGCAGGCTGGTGATGCGCGTGTAGCGCCCCTGGGCCTCGATCACCACGCCGATGCCCACCATCGAGAGGCTCATGTCGGAATCGAGGTCCTCGAGATCCTCCTTGCGCAGATATTCGCTATGGGGATCGTAGGCGCTCGCGAGGGAATTCAGGAAAACGGCGACCGCCTCCTTCTTCGATTCCTTGAGAAGCTCGTTGCGCAGCTCGTCGTAGCGCGTCCAGACCGTTTTCTTGCATTCGTCGAGCGAAGTGCCGTTCAGCTTGTCGTCGAGCAATTCCCCCACGATGCGGTCGCGCCAGGTCTGGTCGGCGGTGGAATCATCCGCCAGCCATGGGGCATGGTCGCGGCTCAATTCCACCGTGCGCGTGCCCGTGAAATCAAACGGCCCGCTCTTGATCCACTCACCGATTTTATCCACGCGCTCGTTGACCCGTTTTTTGTAGAGATCGAATATTTCAAGCGCCGGGTCAAGCCGGCCCGCGAGCACATCTTCACCGATCGTCGCCGCATGTCCGGCCATGATCGCATCGACATCCGCGCGGGTGAAAAAAAGGTGGTCTGCGTCGAGATTGTCGAGGTATTCCGTGAGGAATTGTTTGGAGAGATCGGAGTTCAGCGGGTGCCGGGAATAATGGGCCTCCTCCAGCACATGGGCGACAGCGCTGGAAATCGTGCCATAATCGACACCACCGGCGGTCACTGTGGAGACGGCGACCAGCGCGAGAAACCCATGGATTGTGCTACGGACCAATTTCATTTTTTACAAATGTTCTGGAATTATAGCACAAATTCCAAAAGCGAAAACTTGAATTCGCAGGCAGGGCATTTGAAACAACCACCAAGACACCAAGGCACAAAGAAGAAAGGGGGGATAACGAGGTGTTTCAGTTGGGGGAGTATGTAATCACGACGGGCTTCGCGAAGAGGCCGCCGGGTTCCTGGGAGAACGTGATCCTGGATTTGGCCGCCTCGGTATTCACCGGGCGTTCGCCGACGGATACCTGTAGCGATTGATCTTCGCCAGTGTCCACCTTGAGGAATTTGGACATGTCGGTTTCAGAGGTGGCTGTGGATTTTTTGACGAATACCGACAGGCCGCTTCCGGTCCAGATCCCGGCATCCTTCCCGGCCCTGGTGGTGGCGTGCCAGCCATCGGCTTGATGTATCCAGGTGGTCCCGGCTTCAAAGCCAGAGGAAATGGTGAATTTTGTGGTTCCGGCAGGCATGAAAAGGACTGCCAGATAGAAAATGATATGGAGAACCGGTGTTGTGATCATAGGATTGATGTTTCAGGAAGGATCGGGACGACATATTTTCCCGGTCTGAGCGAGAGCATTTGAGCGAGCTTATGGGAGGGGAATTCCACGGAAAAATAGAAAAAGACGCTTAACAGAAGGATGAATCCCATTTCAACGGCCCACATGAAAAATCCGCCCACGGGGGCGATGCTTCTCCATGTGCAGATGGCAAGCATATGCATCAGATAAATTGAAAAGGTGAGGCTGCCAAACCCCTCAAGCAACCGGTTTGCAGGCTTGTCGGAATACCATCGCAATTCCGCCCGAATCCAAAACCAGGCAAATACGGTGAAGAGATGGAGAGAGATCAGAAATGAAACATGCAAGTGAAGCATTGCCAGAAACGATGCGCTTCCCAAACCCACGGCGCCTGCGCGATAGCCCCAGACGGTTGCAGCAGTGGTGCGGGGCGTAGCGGCGCAAGCCGAAAAGTGTTCCGCCAGATGGCAGCCGAGGATCCAGCATGGCAATCCGGCGAGCCAGGTGAGATTGCTGGTCGCGCTGAACAAACCGGGCCATGCTCTGGTGGCAAGCGTCCAAACGATAAGGCCGGCAGCCACGGCATATGAAAATAGAAGAACGGCAAAGACGGAGGTTCTTGCAAAGAGGAGACGCAGAACAGGGTAGAGCGCATAGTAAATGAGTTCGCACCAGATGCTCCACAGAAGCATCTTTAAACCGGGATCTGAAAAAGGAAACAGCCGGAGCAGAAAAAGATAGGCGCATGTGGGAACCAGGATGCGGACAGCCCGCGCGAGCAGGAACGGTATGGTGGCAAACGGGCGGCCCGACGCGTAGGGGAAATGAATGCAAAAACCGGAGATGATGAAGAAAGTCAGCACTGCTGCCTGGCCATTAAAAGCGGCATCGTAGAGCCCGAGTATGATCCGGCCTGCCGGCGTATCCCTCGAAAGAAACGGGAAGACCGGCGGACTCATGCCGTGGAAGAAAATAACGGTCAACGCGCAAAAAAAACGGATACTGTCCAGTCCGGCAACGCGTCTCATAATAATTGTGGAATGTTTTAGACCGTACGTGCAGGGATCGCAAGCCCGGCAGTGCAGGCGCGGAGTCGTTACTGTTGCAGTTGGAAAAAGCTGCCGAGGTTAAAGGCGCAGATGATTGCGAAGGCGATGAAGAGGATGCTGCCGATCAGGATCAGCAGATTGAGGAACGGACGGATTTCGCCGATATGCCGGCCCGGCTTGAGGATGAGGCGCTGGAAGGCGGGAATGCGGATCGTGGCGATTGCGGTCGTGAGCGACAGACCCAGCACGACCAATGAAGTGATCCCGGGGATGGGAAGTGTACCGGACCGGAAAAAGAGATCGAAGATGTAGGGCCCGTACCACGCGGCGAGGACAATCACGATGACCTGCCAGCGAAACGCGAATCCCTGGCGGGGCGGGATGGCGGATTCCGGCGCCTGCGGGATGAAACCAGCCTCGCGAATCCCCGCAAGCAGTTTATCCGGATTGCCAAGGCTCCAGAAGATGAAGCCCGCGGGATATTCCGGGACGCAATGCTGGATGCGGATGCCCCACGCCAGCACCGGAATCATCGTATGGCGCGTGATGGAGACGACAGTCTCCGGCGTGAAGGCGTAGTTGCCCAGAATGCGGATCGAGACCCGGAGAGAATCAGGTGTCGCCGTGAGCTTTGCAAGGGGTGACGATGCATTCACCCACCCGACCCTGGCCCCGCCCGTTACCTTAAATGGTTCGCTCATGCGATGTGCGGAAAATGTGAAGCTGTTCGTTGCAATGTTCGATCAAGCATTGCGGATTTCCGGGGTCGTGATGCCGTGCGCCGTCAGAAACGCCTTTGCGGTTTCGAAGTGTTCCGGGGAAATCCATGCTGCTGAGTACAGGTCTTTTTCGTTGATGTGGAGTGAGAGCAACCTCCCGTTCCGGGTTTTGTTGGCGAGGTCAAATTCCTCGAATTTTTCCAAGGGACGTCCCGAGCGCACCTCGGCCAGTGCGCCCTGGGGAAGCTGCCAGAAAAGGTAGCGGGTGAGGTTGTCGGGCGAAGTCTCCGCGTAGGCGACAAAAAGCCTGAGATTTTTGCAAAAATCGACGGCGGCTTGTGCGAGGTCGCGCGACATCCAGCGTGTGAAACTGTGCTGGCGGAGAAGTTCGGTTTCCCCGGTGAGGAGTTTCGATGGCAGGTAAGTTATGGGTGATTTCATAATGTGAGGATGGAGCCCGGAGGCATGTTTCCAGAATTTGCCGCCTTATCAGGCCTGGTCGTCACGATATGCGGGCGCGAAAAGAAGGGCGAGAAGATAGCCGCCGATGAAGCCAAAAATGACGGCTCCCAAAATAAAGAACCAGAATCCCGTGAAGAAAATGACGATGATGGCCATGAATTTCTGGAAGATTGTGCAGGGGGGCTGGAATGTCCCGAAGACGCCAAGCGAAACGCCGAAATCGCCGGTGACGACGAGCGCCACGCAATAAACAAAAATGGTGATGACCGTGGCGCGCGCGAGCGCGAAAGCCGCCGTCCCGCCAGCGCCCGCAAAATTGGCCCGGGAGGCATTGTGGATAAATCGCGTGCCGTTGCGATAACCCAGCGCCGCGCTTCCACCCGCGATGAGGAATGCCCAGAATAGTTTCGCGAGGAATGCCCGCACGAGAAAAATCCCGTCTGAATTCCATGGAGAGGTCTTCATGAGCCCGAACGCGAGACCAAGGAGCCCGAATGCGATTGCTCCAAACTGCCGCGGCTGACTTCTCCAAGTGGTAATCATGGCAAATTTTCAGAAGGGGCCGATGGAAGCAGATTATCCGGTATGTCCAGTTCGTAAATACGGCGTGCAGCTACCACGGGGAATGGCCGGGCGATGGGTTGCACTTGCTCGATCGTCCATGCGAGCCAGCCGGGCTCAAAAGTGGAGCATGCGGCATCGGCCTCTTCCCGGGTCCAGTCGTGAATATTTCCGATGCGGACTATCGCCACGGCTCTTCCGTCGGGGTCGATGTCTCCTTCCTTTTTCAAACGCCGGTTATTCTCGACGATGAGCAGCCGCTCAATGGGAACAGAGCCGGGATGCCATGAACGAATTTCCAGGGTCTTTTCTCCCCGGGCGATGCGGGTGCCCCACGGAGCCACGACTGAGAGCGCTTTGATTTTCATGGGTTTCTGGCGCCGAATATTTAGAGGACGTCTAAAAATCGGTTTTGTCCACAGATTACACAGATTTTCACAGATTAAAGAAAGAGACGCCCTGGGAAAATCTGCATTAATCTGTGGGTAACTGCTTTTTCTGCTTACTTTTTAGACGTCCTCTTAGTTCACTGGTCTGGCCTGTTTGTGCTGCCACCAAGTTGCGAGTGCCTGGGATTTTACGAGCATTACAAAGCTGAGGAGGAGTTGTAAAACGATGCCCGATAGCTGGGGGAGTTGAAGCATGAACTGCCGTTTGGCGTCAGTGGCGTTAAAATCAGACGCGCTAAACACGCCTGCCTGGAACAAACGGACAATGATTGGAACCAGACGAGGGGTGGAATAGAGGCATCCTGCAAGACCCACGATCGCGAACCCGATACTTGGCGACGCAGTGGAGGTGGTGGGAGAGCTGGAAGATTCGCGCGGCTGCGGCAAAAAGTAATCCGCCAACCGTGGCGCCCTGGTGAAGAGAAGAATTCCGACGATGGCGAGGAGTGCCGATGGCAGGAAGAACACCAGTGACGTAATAACGGTATATTCTTTGCCGGCTGCTGCGCTCTGCGCCAAGGAAAGGTTTATGAAACCACCGGCGAAATACTCCAGCGCTTCAAATAATGCGTAGAGTGCGGCAAATCGGATTCCAAGAGTGGCAAAGTCGTGTCTGTTCATAGGAGGGAATTGCGAAATGTGGTGAAAACGTCTGAGTGACAAGCGATACAGGAATTGATTTGGAAATGCACGTTTAACAGCAAACTGACCGGGATGTTGCCGTATTCTTGGAAGGGGATTGCTCTGGAGTTGGCTGCGGTCGCGAAGCTGGAGCTTCGGGAACACTGGCATTACGAGGCTGGAGCCTCGTAACGAGGAGGTAACAAGGGAAGGTGACGAGGGTTTGCCAGAGCGTGGCATGCGCTTTTAACTGCCATTCATGGAAGATTGTGTCGCCCTTACAGGGCTGGAGGATTTTAGGAATGTATTTCCCGGGGCTTCACCCCGGGCTATCACATTGCGCCCCGTTGGGGCTCGGGAATCGAGCCTTCAAAGTGCATAGCCAGATCTTGATTTTCGTAATCGCTGTGCCACAGCGCGATTGGGCTTTTACGCAGCGGTCTGTGTGTTATAACAATGCAAAATCAAATCCATCTTATGAATCCAAACAGTGTTCTATTTGTGGGCATCAAAGGCAAAGTGACTGCCATCAATAAAAGAGACGGAGTCATCCTATGGACGACGAAGCTCTCCGGCGGCTTGGGCGACGATTTTGTGACGCTGACTTGTGACGATACGATGCTTTACGCGGCTGCGCGGGGTGAAATTCATTGCCTGGATATCACGACGGGCAATGTGCTCTGGATCAACAGGCTGAAGGGGTATGGCATCGGGGTGGCTTCGCTGTGTCTCTATGGGTTTCCGCCAGCGCCAGATCCGGCGGCTTATGAGCGGATCCTTGCGGCGAAACGGTCGGATTCGGACGCTGCGGCGGGGAGTTAGGGAAGGGTTAAATTGTTAAATGGGTTGGATGGTTAAACCGTTGCGGCGTTAGTGTGACGCGGTAACCGGGAATGGGTGGCTTAAACGACGGAGTCCAGCCGGTGGGGAGACGGCCCACGGGGCCGTGGATACAACGACTGTGACTGGCGGAAAATTGCTTTTAATCCGCTGCGAGGTGGGCGCCTTTTTCGGCGACGGAGCGTTTCATGAAGAAGACCAGGAAGACGAGGCATGCTCCGATTGCGGAAAAGAGCCAGAAGCAATCGAAGTAGGCGAGCGATGAGGCCTGCTGGGTGCGGAGGTCGTCGAGCGATTGAACGGCCATCTGCATTGAGCCCACGGCGTCGCCTGTCTGCTGCAGGAAGGCGTCGCGGGATTGCTGGAGGAATGTGGTCACTGCGGGATTGAGAGGGTCGAGGAATTCATTCAGCCGCAGGAGATGGAATTGCTCGCGCCGCTCCTGGAATGTCTGCGCGATGGAGGTGCCGACGCTGCCGCCCTCATTCCGCAGGAGCGCGAGGAGGCCGATGGCGGCCGGGCGCAATTTTTGCGGGATGTAGAGGTATGCGGCCACGTTGAGCGGGGCGAAGACCATGGAGAGGCCCACGATCATCAAAGCACGGGGCCAGACGACCTGCCACGGGCTGATATCGAGGTTCATGTGCGCCATCCAGTAATTCGCCGCCGCAACGGTGAACAAGCCCGTCCCGATGAGCTTGCGCGCATCGACCTGCCGGCCGATCAGGATGCCGACAATAATCATCATGGTGATCGAGAAAAAGCCGGCGGGCGACATTACGAGCCCGGCATGCGTGGCATCGTAGCCGAAGAGGGTCTGAAGCATGCCGGGCAGAGTGGTGCTGCTGCCATACAGGACGCCGTACGCGCAGAAAATAATGATGCAGCACATGGCGAAGTTCCGCTCCTTCAAGGGGCGGAAATTGACGACGGGGCGTTCCTGCCGGGTCTCCCAGAAAATGAGGCCGCCCAGCCCCAGCACGAAGAGCGTGGTGAGGGTCTGCACGCGATGGAAGGGATCGCCGAACCAATCCCATTCCTGGCCTTTGCTCAGGCCCACCTCCCAGCAAACCATGACAATGACGAGGAGGCCGAGTCCGATGGAATCGAAATGGAACGGGAGTTTTTTCAACTCAGCGCGGGCCTTTTTCATATACGCGGGATCCTCGAGCAGGAAGTAGGAGGATATGAAAGCGACGAGACCGACGGGGAGATTGATATAAAAAATCCAGCGCCACGAATAGTTATCCGTAAGGTAGCCGCCCAAAGTCGGGCCAAGAATCGGGGCAAGAAGCGCGGCGACGCCGAAGAGGGTCATCGCCGAGCCTTGTTTCTCCGGCGGGAATGCGTCCAGGAGCACGCCCTGGCTGGAAGGCTGAAGACCACCGCCTGCGAGGCCTTGCAATACGCGGAAACAGATGAGCTGGCCGAGACTGGTGGAGAGGCCGCAGAGCATGGAGCTGATCGTAAAAACAGCAATGGAAAGCAGGAAGTAATTACGACGCCCGAGCTGCGAGGCGATCCAGCCGGAAATGGGCAGGATCACCGCATTTGCCGCGAGGTAACTGGTGATGACCCATTCGCTATCGGTAACGGCCGCGGAGAGGCCGCCTGCGATCTGCCGCAGCGCGACGTTTGCGATGGTGGTATCCAGCACCTCCATGAAAGTGGGCACCACCACGGCGATGGCGACGATCCATGGATTAATCGGGAGCCGGGCCGGGCGGACCGGTGTGACTGAGCCTGCCGCAAGGGCCGCCGCGCTCATTGTTTTGCCGGTGCGGGAGTGGGCGTGGAATCCGTGACGGCAGGCGCGATGTCGGGCTGGAGGAACGTGCCTGCATCGGGACCGGTGGGGGTCTCCTTGAAATGCACCACCGGTGTGACCGAGATGCCGGTGAAGAGCGGCTCCTTGTCCGGATCGTAATCAATGACATCGATGCGCACGGGGAGGCGCTGGACGACTTTTACGAAGTTCCCCGTGGCGTTCTGCGCAGGGAGCAAAGCGAGCGTGGAGCCGGTGCCCATGGTGAAACCGGAGATGCGGCCCTTGAATATTTTTTTACTGCCGTAGAGGTCTGTCTCCAGATCCACGGGCTGGCCGATGCGGAGATTTGCGATCTGGGTTTCCTTGAAATTTGCATCGACCCATATCTCGCGGAGCGACCGGACGGCCATGAGGCTCTGGCCGGCCTGCACGTTATTGCCCGGGTTCACATTGCGGCGTGTGACCACGCCGTCGATGTCCGAGATAATATCGCAATACCTGAGGTCGAGCTGCGCCTGGGCGAGGTCGGCCTCGGCGGACTTGAGCTTCGCCTGGGCCTGTTTCATGGGCGGGGCGTTCTTGATGATCTCGTCGTAAATACGGTCGATGTTCCCGCCGGGATCGCGCTTGTAAAACTCCGCCAGCATTTGTTTCGGCGAGAGATCGTAGGAGGAGGGGATGATATTGAGCTGGGACGCATTTTGCATCAACTGCGCCAGTGCTTCGCGGACGGATGAGAAGGTCTGCCCGAGATCTGGCGGCACTTGGGTGAGATCATCAGTGCCTTCGGGCTTGGCCGGCAATCCGAGGGCGACGCGGCTCTGGTAAACGGTCTCGAGGGACTGGCTGTATTGCGCCTGCGCGACATCGAGCGCCTCCTGCCGCTGGTCAAACTCCTCGTGGCTGGTGACCTTGGTCTCGATGAGTTTCTTTGCACGCTCGAACTCGGCCTGCGCGAGGGTGAGTGTGGCTTTTGCCTTGTCCATCGCCGCCACATTGGTGCGGATGGTGGCGACCTGGTTATCCACATCCTCGATGGCGTGCTCGAGCTTGAAACGGCTGCCCCGGGTCTGCGCGACCATGCTGCGCACGGAGGCGCCTGCGGCGACGAGGTCCGCCTTTGCGGTATCGACGGCGGCCTGCTTGAGATCGACCTGGACCAGGTAGGGTTCCTTGTCGAGCTGGACGATCACATCGCCCTTGCGCACGCGATTGTTATCATCGACCAATACTTTCATCACCTGGCCGGAGACGCGGGGGGCGACAAAAGTGACGTGGCCATTCACGTAGGCATCGTCTGTCGAGATCGTATTGAAGATGCTGATCACCCATGGGATGCCCTTGAACAGGATCAGCACGATGGCCGCGATGCCCAGCACGAGGAGGATGCCGCGGCGCCTGGCGGGAGCGGGTTGTTTTACAACGGGGGTGACAGACTGTGCGACGGGAGGGGGGGCAGGCTGGTCGCCGGTCTTTTTTTCATCGGCGGGATTTGCGGGTGCGGGTTCCTGATTCATCAAAGTTTCCTCCTCGCATGGATGTTGTGATTTTTTCCCCTGACAGTGTCGTCCGGGTTATAAGGGATGTCTTCGGCTATTACTTGCTGCTGACGAGTCTTGTGTGCATCTCGGCGGTAAGCACCTCGATCTTCTGGGTCAAATCCTTGATGGTTTCCGTGAGTTGGGTGTTCTGGCGGACGAGATCGACCAGCACAGAGGTTTCTTTTGCGGCGAGCAACTGGCGTTCCTCGCTGGCTTTTGCAAGATCCTCACGGTGCTGGGCATCCGCCTCGGAGTGCGCCTTGTCGCGGTCCGCCTGGCGGGTCTGGGCGAGGAGGATGAGCGGCGCGGCATAAGCGGCCTGGAGGCTGAATGCGAGATTCAGCAGGATGAATGGGTAGATATCAAACTGGGTGAGACCGGTGACATTAAGAATAATCCAGACTGCCACGACGACGGTCTGGCCGATGAGGAAAACGGGTGTGCCAAAAAAGCGGGCAAATGCCTCGGCCTTCAAGGCAAACCAATCGCCTCCAAATACGGAATTGAGGTGGGTGTGCGGGAGGTGGAAGCGGAAGTGATGCTTCTGGGCGTCGTGAGGTTTCGAAGCAGAACTGGATGGTGCAGATTGTGGTGTTTCCATATTTTCCCCTAGTAGTGAACGGTTGTTATGTTGTCCGGCGCTTATGCGCGGCCATCTGTGGCATCAAAGGAAGCGATGGGCAAGCCTATATTCAGCAAGACCTAAACAGGCAGGGAGGTGGGGGAGTTAGCAGCGATGATTACATAGATATAGTGAATGAGCTTGTGGGCGGCATCTGATACAGCATGAATTAACAGGTAATTAAGAGTGTGACTCAATGGTTGACGGTTACCTATGCATGCGTTATTACGCGTGCCATGTCTATATCACTTCAAACACTCAAGGAAGCTGTTCAAATCAAAGAGCAGATATCGCAACTCGAGGCTCGGTTGAGCCGCATTCTTGGAGGTTCATCCGTTCCTGTCAAATCCACCGCGGCAAAGAAAGGCGCCCGTGGAATGAGCGCGGCGGGAAGAGCTAACATCATCGCCGCCCAAAAAGCGCGGTGGGCCAAGGCCAAAGGTGAACAGGCACCTGCCGGCAAACCTGCGACCGGATCCAAGAAAAAAACAAGTTATCCGCAGCCGGACGGGCAAAGGTAGTCACGGCATCAACAAAGAAAAAAGGCGGCCTGACAGCCGAAGGCAGGGCGAGGCTGGCAGCGACCATGAAAGCCCGGTGGGCTGCGCGCAAAAAAGCAGGCGCGCCTCCGTTGAATGCTCCCAAAAAGAAGTAGCCATTCGCTCTTAATACAGGCGGATGCCGGGCTAACAAATGACCCCGGTCTTCTCTAACGGAAAGTTTATACGATTGGACTGGAGTGAAATGGATTCACACCAGTCCAATTTGCTTTTCTGGGACTTAAGTCAAAGAGTTACTGCATCGAAGAAGGCGTCGGGGAGGGATCCGCGGGAGTAGGCGCCGTAGGGGTAGGTGTTGGAGCCGTGGCATCGTGGATGGCGGCTTTTGCCTCGTCGAGTTTCTGTGCGCCTTCTTTCTTGAGTTCCTCGATCTTGGGGGCAGCTTCCTTGTTGAGTTCGTCCGCCTTTTTCTCGGCTGTTTTCGCAAGTTCCTTTGCTTTCACTTCCAGGTCATTCGTTGTTTTGGCCACATCCTTTTTGAGTTCTTCTGTCTGGGCATCGGCGTGATCCCGGGCATCCTCAGCTTGTTTTTTCTGGCAGGCGGGGAGGGAGAGGGCAGCGATGGCGGCAACGATGAGGAGGGATTTAAGTTTCATGGCTATCAAATAACCTATTTTTTCGGAAATTACAATTTTCTGCTGCGGGATAAGTTTTTAAAAATCCGAAAATGAACCGTCTGAAATTCAAGGCACAAAATCGCCATCGAAGCGGCTTCCATGAAGCACCGCCTGCACCTTGCGCAGTAGTTTTTCGCTGTTGTAAGGCTTCCGTAGGATCGCTTTCACTCCCAGCGCTTTTAATTCCTCCAGGCGGGATTTCTCGGGTTGTCCAGTGGATGCGATCACTTTGACGGCGGGATCCATTTTTTTCAATGCGCGGGTGAGCACCACTCCATCCACCCATGGCATCATGACATCGGTGAGCACAAGTTTTACAGCGCCCATTTGCAGCGCGTATTTTTTCAAGGCATCATTGCCGTCGGATGCAATGATGGGTTTGTAACCATTGCGGGAGAGAATTCTTTCCAGCATGATGCGGATCTCCGCTTCATCATCCACAGCGAGGATGATCTCCCCATTTCCCGAGAGGGATTCTGTAAGGAGCGGCGCACAGGGCTGAGACGCCGGTTCATTGGTGGCCGGCAGGAATACCTTGAAGATGGAGCCTTTGCCGGGATGTGATTCCAGATTTACGAAGCCATCGTGGCTTTTTACAATCCCGATCACAGTGGAAAGGCCGAGGCCGGTGCCCTTGCCCTCCTCCTTCGTTGTAAAGAAAGGGTCGAAAATCTTATCGATGATTTCGGGTGCGATGCCTGTGCCGCTGTCGGCAACGCTGAGGATCACGTAATTGCCGGGAGTCACGTCATGAAATGTCGCAGTGCCGGCATCCACCTTCACGTTCTCCGCTGAAAGGATGATTTTTCCGCCGTTTGGCATGGCGTCCCTCGCATTGATGCAGAGATTAAGCATCACCTGGTGCAATTGCGTGGGATCCCCGGTCACGGTCCATATTTCACGCGGGGCATGGTTGAGGATGGAAATGGATTTCGGAAAAGTCTCGCCCATGATCTTTTCCATCTCCCGGATCAGATGCTTGGGTTGCAGGGAGAGATGTTCCCCTTGGACGCCGCGCGCAAAGGTGAGCACCTGCCTCACGATTTCCGAGCCGCGCTGCGCGCTCTCCTCGATGGTGCAAATGATATTTTCGTGCAGATCGGGGGAGAGTTGTTCGCGCAGCATCGCAGCGGACATCAGGATGGGGGCGAGAATATTATTCAGATCGTGGGCTACGCCGCTGGCCAGGGTGCCGATGCTTTCCAGGCGCTGCGCACGGAGGAACTGGTCCTCGAATTTTTTCTTTTCGGTGATATCGGTATTAATGGAGAGGATGGACTTCGGGTTTCCATCAGCATCGCGGAGCAAGGTCCACCGTGCATCCAGCATGAGATTTTTTCGATCCTTGGAAACCTGCGGAAGCTCCCCCTCCCAAGTGCCATGCGTGAGCAGGTGTTGTTTTGCCTCTTCGAATGCCGATGCGTCCGCGTAAATGATCTCTGTGGTCTGGCGCCCGATTGCTTCTGCGAATCTCCAGCCAAAAAGCACCTCGGCCCGTCTGTTCCAGAACTGGATGCGGCCTGCAAGATCCAGCACCATGATCGCGTCATTTGCCAGGTCCAGCAGGCTCGCCTGTTCTAGAATCCTCGACTCGGCTTTTTTCCATTCCGCTTGGAGCCGCCTTTTTTCCAGGGCTTGTGCGACGGATTGGCCGAGCCGCGCCATGCGATCCTTCATTACGTAATCCGCCGCGCCATGGCGCATTACGGAGACAGCCATTTCCTCGCCGATCGTACCGGAGACAAGGATGAAAGGCACATCAGGGGCGTGCCCATGCAGCAATTCCAGCGCACGCAGGGCGTCGAAGCCGGGTAGCCGGAAATCACCGATAATGACCTCCAGGCTTGGGGTGAGCCTGGCTAGGTATTCCGTTTCAGTATCAACGCGTTCCCATTGCGGGTCAAAGCCCGCATCGCGCAAGGCATGAAGAACAAGCTCCGCGTCGTCAGGCAGATCTTCAAGCAATAGGACACGCAAGGGAGTGCTCATGAATTTTCTTTCCTCATTTCCGTCCTCTCCAGGCAATCGAGCCGGAACAATAGTCTAAAAATCAAAATGTGTGGACTCATTCAATATAGGGGGTTTCACCTACGCGCGTCACAGTCCCGCACGACCGGATTCTGTATGTGAAAAATCTGCCTTGAAACCAGGCCTACGCCGCAATCGACGAAGGTTTTTTTAGCAATGCCCAGTAAAGCTTCAAATGTGCGGTCACTTCACTGAGGTTGTTGAAACTTACAGGTTTTACAATGTATGTGTCCGCGCCCAGTTTGCGGCATTGGGCGATGTCGCCGTCCTCTTGGGAAACTGTGAGGACAATGACATGGATCGATTTCGTGCGATCATCGGCTTTGATCTGGCGCAGCACTTCGATGCCGCTGACCTTGGGCAGGTTGAGGTCTAGTAATATTACTTGTGGCCGGTTATCTATGTATCTCCCCGCGTAGCGGTTCCGGCAGAAAACGTAATCAAGCGCCTCGGCCCCGTCGTGAATATGACGGATGCGATTGGAAAGCCTGGCTTCCTTGAAGGCATGCAACGCGAGTTCTGCATCATTTTCGTCGTCCTCGACCAGCACAATATCCACGGAATCGGCGGGACTTGCGGTATTTCTGGGAAGATGGGAGGGATTGTCCGCATTGAAGAAAAGGCTCGCGATCGAGATCTGCAGGGCCGTGGCGAGTTTGTCGATGCTTTCGAGTGAGAGATTGCGTGCCCCGCGCTCTATATCCGAGATATAGGTGCGATGCAGTCCCGCCCGGTCCGCAAGTTCCTCCTGGGAAATTCCCAAGTCGTTTCTTTTCGTCCTGATTGCGGTTCCTAACTGTGATTTCAAGTCTATCTTACGCATGCTTGCAGTACGCAAGCTACGCTCAATACGTCAGAGGTTCAACAGACGATGAGTGACAAAACACCAATAGAGAAAAACCTTTTAGTGAAGCGCGGAAAGCGCCGTCCAGGTTACTCCGGCTCGGCAACGTAGGCGCGGTCCTCGAAACGCGTGAATTCCTTGATAAATGTGAGCGGCACATCTCCCACAGGACCGTTACGCTGCTTGGCAATGATCAGTTCTGCCTTCCCTTCAAGTTCCTTTCTCGCTTCATCGTCATCGGCGTAATATACCTCGCGCACCAGCAGGCCCACGAGATCTGCATCCTGCTCGATCGAGCCGGATTCACGGAGATCGCTCAGGCGCGGACGACCCTTGCTTTCGCCTGTGCGGTTTTCAGGATTACGGTTCAACTGCGCTAGTACTATGATAGGCACAGCCAGTTCTTTCGAGAGCGCCTTGAGTCCGGAGGAAATTTCCGCGATTTCGATCTGGCGGTTCTCCGAGGCGCGCCGCGACGTGGAGCGCAGGAGCTGCAGGTAGTCGATCACGATCAACTCGATATTGTGCTGAGACTTGAGGCGGCGCGCTTTTGCGCGGAGTTCTACGATGCTCAGGCCCGCGCTGTCGTCGATGAAGAGTTTCCCGTCCGCCAGCTTCGAGGCCGCGTTCGTGAGGCTGCGGAAGTCGCTTTCATTCAGAAAACCATCCCTCACGCGCTGGAGATTCACACGTGCGCGGGAGCAAAGGAGACGCTGGATGAGCTGTTGAGTGCTCATTTCCAAGCTGAAGATCGCCACCGGCTTCCCTTCCTGCAGGGCCACATGTTCTGCGATGTTCATGGCAAATGCGGTCTTACCCATACTGGGGCGGGCCGCGATTACGATCATTTCCGCCTTATGAAGCCCGTTGGTCATTTTATCCAGAGCTTTGAAGCCTGTGGGCAGCCCGGTCACGCTTCCTCGACGATCGTAGAGATCCTGGATCGCCTCGATAGCCTCCATCACTTGGTCCTTCAATGAAGCCTGTTTGTCCTTGTACCTCTCCTTGGCAATCTCAAATATCTTCTGCTCTACCTCGTCCAGGAGCATCGGCACGTTTTCCTGTTCGTCGTAGGAACGGGCCGCATATTCCGTGCAAGTCTTGATGATCGAGCGCAGGGTGAATTTCTCCTGCACGATCTCCATGTAATAACTCGCGTTCGCCGCCGTCGGGACGAACGTAAAAAGCTCCGTCACCAGGGCCGCTCCGCCCGCCTGGTCGAGCAGGTTGCGATCCTTCAGGATCTGCGTGAGCGTAATGAAATCAATCGGCTGGTTCGCATTCCATAAGTCCAACAACACCATATAGATAGTGGCATGCGCCGGGATGTGGAAATGCTCCGCAGCCACCCCATTTTCCACACAGTCCCCCATCACTTCACGTGATGAAATTAGGATAGATCCGAGCAGGCCCCGTTCCGCATCCGGACTCTGTGGGAGTAACCTGTGAATATCTGGTAAATAACCAGACCCTCCTTGCAAGTCACCCTGCTTGCGATCCCCGCTTTTTTTGGGTCTCGCTGTGGTGCTGCTGGGTGCCTCTGCCGGCATTTATATTAAGGGGTGCCTACTTGGTGTGGCGCGCTTTGGGCTTGGCCTTGAAAGCTTTGTCCTCGGAGGAAGCGGTTGCCTCTTCCTTGCCGCCGGTTTCCTGCTCGGTACTGGATTTGACCGTGAGAGTCAGTTTTGCCACCACGTCATGGTGCAATTTGATCTGCACTTCATGCTCGCCGGTGCTCTTGATTGGCTTCTCGAGGTCGATCCTATGGCGTTCGATTTCGATGCCGCCGAGCTCGCCCTTGAGCTTCTCTGCGATGTCGCTGGCGGTGATCGAGCCGAAAGCCTTGCCAGTTTCGCCAGTGGCTAGTAACAGCGTGATTTTCAGCTTGTTGATCTTGCGTGCGAGTTCCTCGGATTCGTTCAACTCTCGTGCTTCACGCTCTGCGCGCTTTGCCTTGAGCTGGTTGATCTTTTTCAACGTCGTCGGTGTGACTTCGCAGGCCTTGCCCGTGGGCAGCAAAAAATTGCGGGCATATCCCGGCTTTACCTTCACGACATCGGCTTCAGCTCCGAGTCCGGGTACGTTTTCAACTAAAATAACTTCTGTGGCTGCCATAATTTCGTCCTGTTTTTAAATTGCGTGGGGTGGAGTGAATACATGCGCTTTCCACCTGTGTCAATGCGGAAAAATCAAGAAAATAGCTGCTGCAGGTATTCGAAAAAAAAGTGTGAGACGGTGTGCTCAATGAGGTTGACGCTCCTGTAAACAGGATTAAGTCCTGACGCCCCGGCACAAGACCTCGAAACCGGAATTTGGACCCGAGCTACACCGCTCACAGTGATCAGGTTGCCATGAAACAGGAGTCGATTTCAACGAAAAAAAGCAGCCTGCGGCCGGGTTTTTCGACCCGGTAATCTATTCTTGCGACTTGGCCATGAGGCTTTGCATTAACACGGTCGCTCTCTGGAGCACACCGCCGCTTAATGGATCTGATGCAAGCGCGTTCAACGGCCCCTGCCCGAAGTGCAGGCCGCTCGGCGTGAGAAAGCAAAGCCGTGCGATACCGGAAGGCGGCGCGGCCGGTCTCTCCTTGTCCCACGGGCCAATTTGAGCCACTACTTGCGCAGCCGCGGAAAGCAATTCGCTGATAATCGCATCCAGGGAGCTATCCGGGCGTTCCCATACGACACCCGCGCCGGAGAAATTATAGTACCTTGCCGAATATTCAGGATACGCGGCGAGCAAATCCAGACCCCTGGGCATGCCCACCTCGACCACTACGCCCATCACTTTTTTGGCAATATGCGGGGGTGGCTCACAGCCATTTTGACGCAAAAAATGCCAGGCCTGAAGGTAATGCCGCGACTCCAGGTCAGGCGTGTCCAGGACCTCGTTCCAACACGCGATTGCATTTGCCGTGTCCGATTTTGCGAGATTGTTGCGGCCCATCACAAATGCGCTCCATGGGAAGACTTCAGGTGGATCATCCTCCGGAGGCCACCGGTCCAGCGGGAGATCGCCGAAGAGAGTGTCACGCATCGCATCGGATACGGATGGCTTCGCTTTTCCAAATAAACGATTGAACATAAATCGCCTTCGCTGACTTTTTAAAAACAAAAATAGCAGCTCTATAGCAGCCGTATTTGTCCCGTCCTTTACCGCAAGTCCTATTTAATGATCACTTTCATCCCCTCCGATACCATCGCGGAAAGCCGGATCACATCCCAGTTCGCCACGCGGATGCAGCCATGGCTCCCCGACCTGCCGATGTTCCATGGCGAGTTCGTTCCGTGGATGCCGATGCCGGGCTTGTTCAGCCCCATCCACATCACCCCCACGGGATCGCGCGGGCCGATCGGGATCATCTGGAAATCCTTGCTGCGGTAGCCATGCATCAGCATCGCTTCGTCGTGCCGGAAATTCGGCAGTTCGCAGATCCCGAGGATCTTCCATGTCCCTTTCGGAGCCGGCAGCGTCTCTGAACCCGGAGTAATGGGGAACGACGCGATCAATTTGTCCCCGTCGGTGAGATCGAGCATCTTGTTCCTGGTATCCACGGTGATCACGCGCGACTGGAATTCCGGCTTCACCGGCAGCTTCGGGTTCTCCACCAGATCCTCGATTTTAAATGGCGCGACATTCGGCACGCGCACGCTGTCTCCGGGCTTGAGCTTCTCGAGGTTCACGCCGGGATTGATTTTCACCAGGAAATCCGGGTCCGTATGGTAGCGCTCCGAGATCATTTCATGCAGCGAAGGGTAGGGCATGTATTTTTTCTTGGCCTGATCCACGGGTTTGCTCGGCAGTTCACCCACGTATTTCAGATCCTCCTTCTTGATCTCATACGTGGTGTAAACGGGATAGACCGAATCAAGCGGGATGTTTTCGTCAATCGTGGCCGTCATAGGCAACCCATGCGCCTTCTGGTAGCGGTCCAGCGCCTGCGCGGTGAAGAGCTTGCCGCGCCCGTCGATCTTGCCGGGGCCGAAAAGCTGCTGGTCGAGAAAAATCTGCAGCCGCGTCATGATCTCGCGCTCACTCACGGGCTCCGCCTTGGCGACTCCCGGCTCGGCGCCTCCGGCGGTGGGTTGCGGGGATGCGGAAGACGCTGCCACCGGGGTTGGCGCGGGAGTGGCAGCCTGTGGAGTCGTGGTCGCCTGCGGGGTTGCGGTGGCGGTGGAACTGGCGGTTGGCAGCGGGGTGATTACAGGCATTGGCGCGGGCGTCGGGGCGGCGGGCGTAGCGATCGCGGGCGGTATCCCTGGTGCCGACGTGGGAGCCGGGGCTTGTTGCGCCTGGCTGGAGAGTGTTCCGATGCAGAT
>JBAVPB010000072.1:0-1944 GCA_049692655.1 Chthoniobacteraceae bacterium
GCCTACATCCAGGCTTCCCAAAATCACTATTCCGAGGCAGTCTCCACCCTCCTGCGCGACCGCAACTAGTTAACCACCCCAAAGGGAAGCCCCCGGGAAATTTCCGGCTTGCGCCTTCATTTGTCCCCCGGCAATAGCCAATCCCCACCGCTATGATTATTAGAAATTACTTCCGCCGTTTGACACTTTTGGGTGTCGTCGCGTTAGCCATAACGATGCCAGCACATGCCCAGGATTTTGAGCAGGGCTTTCGTTCACCGCCCAAGGAAGCGCGTCCGGGGACCTGGTGGCACTGGGTGAACGGGAATGTCTCGAAGGAAGGAATCACGCTGGATCTGGAAGCGATGAAACGCATCGGGCTGTCCGGCGCACAGATTTTTAATGTGAACCAGGGCCCGGTCGGTCCCGTCAAAATGTTCAGCGACGAGTGGCGTGCATTGACGCAGCATGCGATCCGGGAGGCGGACCGGCTGGGGCTGGAGCTGGGTTTTGAAAACGGCCCGGGATGGTCCGAATCCAACGGGCCGTGGGTGACGCAGGAGGAGTCGATGCAGTTCGTCTATCCGACAGAGGTCACGGTGACCGGCGGGCAGAAAATCAAGGTCACGCTGCCGCAGGACAATAAGCGGGCATGGCACGACATCGCAGTATGGGCCTTCCCCGCTCTGGCAGGCGATACGGGATGCCTGGCGGACCTGAAGCCCAAACTTTCCGCGAGCGCGGGATCAAAAGATTTGGAGAATGCCGTGGATGGAAAGCTCGATACCGTCGCTCTCATCGCTCACGGGGACCAGCCGAAGTTCCTGCAAGTGGAACTTCCCGAGGCGGCGACATTCGGTACCGCGCGGTTGATTGTCGTGCCGGACGTCAAGTTCACAGCCGACGTGCAGGTGAGTGATGATGGGACGACATTCCGCAAAGTTGGTAGCCTGGCGAGGAACGCACTCGGTTTCCACACCGTGGCGGGCACCTTCGCCCCGGTGAAGGCCCGGATATGGCGGGTGGTATTGAACGATTTTATTTTAAAGGATCCCCAGGATATCGCGGTGCGCGAACTGACTTTCGGCGGCGCCCGGCTGGAACATCCGGACAACAAGGCGGCTCTCCATCCCGATGTGAACAGCCATGTTCCCACCGCATGGGATGTGCCGGCGGAAATGACCATCGACCCGAAGACCATGGTGGACTTGAGCGACAAGCTGGTCGCCGATGGGACGCTGGAATGGGACGCGCCGACAGGAACATGGACGATCATCCGCTTCGGCCACGCCAGCAATGGCGTGGGGCCGAATACCGCGCCGGACGGAGTCCGGGGGATCGAGTGCGACAAGCTCAGCAGCCAGGCGGTGGCGGACCATTTCAACAAGGGCTTGATGAACATGGTGCTGGACATGGCGGGCCCCCCGGAGGGGAAGACGGTGACCAATATGGTTGCGGACAGTTGGGAGGCGGGTTGCTTGAACTGGACACCATTGATGCGCGCTGAGTTCCAGAAGCGCCGTGGTTACGATCCACTGCCATGGCTGCCGACCCTCACGGGCCGCGTGATCGGCAGCGTGGACCAGAGCGAGCGTTTCCTGTGGGATTTTCGCAGGGTGGTCGCCGATCTCATTGCCGAGAACCATTATGGAGTCCTTCAGGAACTGGGGCACAAGCACGGGTTGCAATTTTACGCCGAAGCTCCGGGAATTTTCATGCCGACCATCGCTGATGAGCTGCAATGCAAGGCCCGCACGGATATCCCGATGGGGGAATTCTGGATCGATCTCTACGGCACCTCGGATATCAAGGAAGCGGCATCCGCGGCTCATATCAACGGCCTGCGCTGGGTGGCGGCGGAATCGTTCACCGCACGGCCCGCCCAGGCGGGTTGGAAGAGCGACCCTTACAGCCTCAAGGCATTGGGGGACCTGGCCTTTTGCACGGGAGTGAATCGCTTTATGT
>JBAVPB010000073.1:0-11196 GCA_049692655.1 Chthoniobacteraceae bacterium
TATCTACCGTCATCGTTGAGATAAAAACGCCTCCAACGCCATCTATTGCTTGCGGCAAAAATATGCCTTAAGCACAAACCTTGTTTCAGATAGTAAGGCTTCTCTCCTCGTAAACATGATTTTCCGGGCTCGGTCCGCGAAATGAAATTTTCGGATTTTATAAAATTCCGATACATTCGAGCGGATGAAAAAAAGAAGCGAAAGCTACGACCTTGTCGTTTGCGGGGGTGGACTCGCCGGGTTCTGCGCAGCAATTGCAGCCTCGCGACATGGTCTGAAAATCTGCCTCGTGCATGAGCGCCCGGTGCTGGGTGGCGTAGCCAGTTCCGAGATGAGGGTGACTGTTCATGGTTCGGCCTGCCATCATGCCTATGCACGTGAAACCGGAATCATCGGTGAAGCGCTCACCGATGAGCGGGCACGCAACCACGAGTGGATCAACGAAAATGGCTGGACGAACAGCGTCTTCGACCAGGTGCTTTACGATATGGCGGTGCGTGAGCCGAATCTCACATTGCATCTCAATACTCCTGTCGTGGATGTGATCATGGAAAACGGCACGACACCCGAAATAGAGCCGGGCACAACCGCTGGCTACTACGAACGCCCGGCATGCGCGGCCAGCCATCGGATCTCCGCAGTAGTGGCACGCACACTTTCTGCTGAGGTGGAGTTGACCCTCTTCGCTCCGTTATTCGTGGATGCCACCGGTGATGCATTTGTGGCTGATCGTGCCGGATGCGGCTGGCGAATGGGCACCGAGGGCCGCGAAGAAACCGGTGAAGCGCATGCTCCCGCAAAAGCATCCACCGACACGATGGGCAATTCCATCCATATCCGTTGCCGCAATATTGGCCGCGAGGCGCCTTACTCGCCGCCTCCGTGGGCGGTGCAGCATGAGGATGCGCGGTATTTTTACGAACAAGGCCGCCCGCCAAGCGATCCGAAGGGCGGTTACTGGTGGTTTGAAATCGGTGTACCGTGGCACACGATCCATGACAACGAGGAGATTCGCCATCAGCTTACACGTCATGCTCTTGGGGTGTGGGACTGGATGAAAAATCGCGATCCAAAAACGATGGATGCGTGCCGGAATTACGCGCTCGATTTTATAGGTCAGGTGCCGGGCAAACGCGAAAGCCGAAGGGTTTACGGACGCCATTGGCTGAATGCAAACGAACTAATGGACTGCGTGGTTTTCCCTGATGAGGTCGCCTATGGCGGCTGGTTTATCGATCTCCATACCGCGGGTGGTTTACTGGCCGCCACATCGGAGCCTTCCAATGCCGAGGGTTATGTGCCGGATAGCGATTACGCTGCGAAGAGTTACGTGGGCCCTTACGGCATCCCGCTGCGCAGTTTGATTGCGCGGGATGTGGACAATCTTTTCATGGCCGGGCGCTGCATCAGCACCACGCACGCCGCACTCGGATCGGCGCGGGTGATGGGTACTACGTCGCTTATGGGGCAGGCTGTGGGAACTGCAGCCGCTGTCATGAGGCAGCATGACATGGATCTTCCCGGGCTTGCCGCTGATGCGGAAACAGGCGGCCCCATTGTTCATCAGTTGCAGCAAACCCTGTTACGCGATGGATGCTTCCTGCCGAACGTAAAAAATCAGGATAAAGCTGATCTGGCGCGAACCGCACAGGCGTCTGCAAGTTCAAGCGCGATGGTTCACGGGCAGTCACCTGCGGATGCGGAACATCGCAACGGCCAGGGATGGCGTCCTCGCGGAAGAAGCTTCAGCCTGGAGAAGGTTCAGGGTCAAGTGTTGCACCTTTCCGGTGGTGATGTGGATCGATTGGAAATTTGTTGCGATAACAGCAATGGGACGACTGTGCGATTACCCGTGCGACTGGTGAGATTGGAACAGATCTGGGATTACCGCGTCGGCGGCTCCTGCGTGGTGGCAGAGAGCTCTGTCGAAATCCCGCCAGGAAACGACCAATGGGCAGTTTGGAATGCAAACATCAAAGCGCTGCCAGCGGGAACTTACCGGCTGGAGTGCGGTCGTGCGCAAGGGATGCAATGGTTGCATCTTCTCGCGCTTCAGCAAGGCTATACTGCACAGTTTCAAATCACACCGGTGCGGATGAGGGATCATCACTGCGGTCTGGCTTTTCGCATCAGCCCGGCACAATCCCCTTACCCTGCGTCCAACGCGCTCAGCGGCGTTGCGAGACCCCAGCATGGCACAAACTTATGGCGCAGCGATCCCGGGGCGGGCCTTCCTGCATGGTTCCAGCTTGATTGGAAAAGTGAACAAATAATTACGAGCGTCGAGCTGACATTCGCAAGCCATCTCCTTGCTGAAATCCACAGCGAACCTCCGTTCTGGCGCGATCCGCAGATTGCACGCGACTACACCCTGTCGGTCGGTCGCGATGGCACATTGCACAAGTTATTGCGTGTCACGGGGAATTACCACCGGCGGCGTGTACATCAACTGCCGCAAGGGCATAGCGTCGGCACACTCCGTCTCACAATACTTGCCACCAACGGTAATCCGGCGGCAGGCTTGTATGAAATCCGATGCTATTGATCACGTACGGAACAATGCCCAAATTACCATCATTTCAGCTTTTCGGTTTTTCGTCGTGGAGGATTTCAGCATAGCGCGATCTGCCGCGGATTCTCTTTTCGCTCTCCTGCACAGGTTGCGACGGGATTCTGCTTTCTCCCGGCTGTGAAGAGCAATCTCCCATGGGCACAAGGCAGAGCCCGCATGTAAAAACTACAAAACCAAGTTCCGTGGGTTGCCCAAATTGTCCGGTGACCAGGTCCAAACCCATCGCACCCACCAGCAGGAATGGCAACGAACTGCCCTTGCGAAAGCTCTCTTTAGCCACCACCCAGATCCGGTAGAGAATGGCAAAGCGCAAAGCGATATAACCGAGGCCCAGCACAGGACCACTTTCCATAATCACCCGGCTCCATTCTCCCTCTGAGAGCAAAAATCCCCGTTCCCCGCTCACCATGCCTGCTCCCGCATTGGTACCCAGACCGAGTCCCAGTCCAAGAATCGGAGCATCCGGGCATGCAATCACTGCATCGACCAATTCCCCAAAAAATCGATCGACGATCCCTTCGTGTACTCCTCCTCCTTCTTCAAACCTCTCCTCCTGCACCGCGATTCCTTCACGAAACACCGGCAGCAGACTCATCCCAATGAAAATCACACAAAGAAGGAACCCGTATCTCAAGCCGGCAGCTCCTGCCTTTCCACGAAAGAGGCATATCATCACTACCGCTGCGAACACTATGACTACCGCCGCCACGGCCGACCGGCTTCCGGAGACGGCGATCGAAAGCACAAATGAAGGAACCGCCACAAAGATCAGGATGCGCCGGTAGATTTTTCCATCCAAAAAATGCCATGACAGATAAGCAGCCACCACGGAAATATAGGAAACCATCCCGGTGACAAATGAAAAGAGACCCGCCGGCCTTATCTTTCCGGCCGCCGCATACATTTGTCCTCCGACTTCCCCGCCTGCAGTCGCATTGATCCATGCATCCGGCGAGGAGCGGAATTGCTTCAAGACAAGCAGAGCCATCGGGCCGGCAAGCAACAGCAGGAAAAAACCGACCTTCTTCACATCCTCCTCATCGAATATCTTCGGGATCAGGAAAATCAAGGGCAGGTGAAGGAAATTCGCATGCAACCCGTAGATAGTCACTTTCAACGTCCCGATACCCGCCAGCGAGGCAAAAAAGCTGAGCACAGCAAGGACAACCATCCATTGCACCAATGGGTTCTTCGGAAAAATGCCACGCGACATCGCAAGCATATAGATCAGCAAAACGATCGGATCCCTGGCGATGAGAAGCGGCGTAGAGAGTTGCGGCACCACCCATTTTCTGAGCGCTCCCTCAAAAATAAGCAGGAAAAGATAAAGCCAGAGCAATCGTTTCAGATTATTCAGTGCAGGATCAGATGCCTTCATTCCTCGAAGCCTCCCGCGCTTATGATGGTTTCTGCGTAAGCTTCCCAGGTATATTCCGCAGCCTTGCGCCGCGCCGCATCCCGCAAAGCCGGAAGCGAATCACGGTGATCCGCATACCACCCGATCTTTTCCGCAATCTTTCCTGGCGCACGCACCGGGACAAGAAAACCGGTCTCACCCTCCTCCACCAGATCCGCGCCACCTGCATTTGCAGTAACAATGAGCGGCAATCCACAAGCCAGCGCCTCCTGCTGCACCAGTGCGCGGCCTTCCACCAGCGACGGCAGTGCCAGCAGATCGCAGGTTTGCATCAATTGCATCACCGCTCCATGCGGGCGGGGAGGCTCATGAATAAAATTTGAAAATTGTTGCCGGTAAAAATCCATTGGGAGAACAGGGGAACCCATTACCACAAGCTCCACATCAGTGCGATCCAGCAATTTCATTGCCTCAAAAAGATCGGCCAGTCCCTTGCGTTGGGACATCGCCCCTGCAAAAAGCACGCGCAATTTTTTTCCCGCGCGCGCATGCACATGCCTCGCGTCCGGCAGGCATGCAGGCGAGCCGAAATTCGCAACGACGCATTTTTTCGTGCTGCGTATCTCTTCCGGCAGCGAATCATGCACAAATCGGCTCGGGCATATCACGACATCGGCAAGGTTGATCTCCTCCGTCTTGCGCTCCAGTTTTTTCGTGGAATCGCGTGTGGAAAACAGCGTCGGCTCCCACGCAGGCAGCCGCTGTGCCTCCTCATCCAGTATGGCGTGTACCGTCTTCCAGTATGCGATCGGCAGTTCGTAGCTGCACCTTATCCCATGCCTCGCTGCCTCGCGGAATGTTTCCACCGCCCCATCCTCGTAGCAATGGACGGCACTCATTTCCGCTGCATTATTCTCGATCCACGACGCCGCAGCATGGTCGAGATCGGCATACACCGCATCGAGCGACGCCCATCCTGATTCATGCAGGGTGAGGGAGGAAAACCCTGCGGCTTTTGCGAACAGACGCGCCATCTCACGCACGGGGCGGGTAGCGATCCTTGCCCTGGGGATATCAAATGTGCGCCGCCCCGCCTGTTCACGAATTGGCCCTGGCAAAAAACTCAACCCGCGTCCTCCGGGTGCATTCACTGTAGTGAAAAAACGCCCCAGCAAATTCCTCTTCTCAAGCCGCACGAGTAGCGCCCTTACAAATTCATTCCCTGTGGGATGGCTTACCGCGATCATCGCACCGCATCCTCCAGCACATCGAGATATTTGCGCGCCACAATCCGCGCGGTATGGTCGCGAAGATGCGTCTTCGCCTCGGCCCGGTAGCTTGCGAGGGTCGCTTCATCGCTCAGCAGCGCTGCTATTTTAAACGCCATGTCCCCCACGTCTCCACATGCAAAAGTAGTTCCCGCCGCGCCGATCGCATCGGGCAGTCCCCCGCATTCCGCGCCGACTGCCACACACCCGCATGCGATACCTTCCAGCGCCACCAGACCAAAAGGTTCCTGCCAGCGTGACGGAACCATGATGATCTTATGCGCATTCAACAGCACCATCAATTCCAGGCCCGTGCGGGTTCCCAGGAACGCCACCTGCTCCTCCAGCCCGAGCCTCTGCACCTGCTGTCTCAGCGCCCTGAGTTCCGGCCCGTCGCCCACCACATTGAGTTTCACGATGAGCCCTCTTTTCTTCAAGACATGGAGTGCTTCCACCAGCAGATCCATCCCCTTGTCCCATACCAGTCGCCCGAGAAATATCAGTTCACGTTCACGCACCACGGAAGAAATCTTTCGAAATTCAGCATCGCTGTAGGGGTTGCCGATGATCACCGATGTGCCGGAGATGTGCTTCGCCATTGCTTTGCTTACCGAGATATTTTTCGCGGAACGGCTCACCCATTGCTTGATCCGGTCGCGAAAGGCGATCCGCCCGTCCACGCGAGTTATCCATGTGTGATGCGCCACCACCCACGGCTTGCGGATAAAGAGCAGCGGCCACGCAGTTTGCAGGCTGATATTGTTATGGAAATAAACGTCGCACCACTGCACGAGCCTTATCAACTCCCGGGGAAACGGTCGCCTCACGACACGCAATGGAAAATCAATTTCTTCCTCCTCCCGCGTAGTTGTCACCACAATGACTTCGTGCCCTTCCCTGATAAATTCCTGCGCAAGCGTATAACTCACACGCTCTATTCCTCCCACGCTCGGATGAAAAAAATGCGACGAAAGGAGGATCTTCATAACGCCGCCTCCAGATCGCCAAGAAACCGCGTGGCTACCCCAGTCAAACGCGATGCAGGCACTTCCCGCTGTGCAGCAAATATCTTTTGCGGAAGATCCTGGTCCATCTTGATGAGCAGCCGGGACATAGACCCCGTGTTTATCGCAATTGCAGTTTGCCAGTCATCGCGGTTAACAATGACCGGAAGCCCATGCTCCAGCATCGCTGCGACCGTGGCGCTCTTACCAATGAGCGCCCAGGGTGTGGTGGCGATACCAAAATCGATTTCGTTTTGCAAAAAATCCGCGATCCTTTCCGGTGCCTGTTCGCCTATTTTTTGAAATTCGATCACACCGTCATAATCACGCACCATCTTGTTCCATAGGGCCTCACCCGTGCGGATGTTTCCTATATGCTTGATCACGATCTTGCATCCGGTCGCGAGCAGCCGGGTAAAAAGCGGCTCCGGCGGCCAGACGGGATGCAGCGTGCCGTACAACGCAAAAGCCAGCGTGCCATTCCGCGGCCTCGGAACTCCCATTTGCAAAGGCACCGGTATCGAACCAAACAACGGCAACACCGCGGCATTGATTCCGTGGATACGCAGTGACTCCGCATACGCTTCATTACTCGTATGCACCTTGCATATATTCAGCGCCTTCATCACCTTGAGAATGCAGGCCCGTTGCAACATCCCGGCGAATCGCTTCTTCAAAAGCGCCCCCTTTTCCATGCCAACCCACAACTCATGGAACATGATATGCACCCGTCTCTTTCCGACGATCCCCTCCAATTTCCGCGCCATTCCAAAATCGATGCCACGCGGATGCATGCCGTAACTGACGAATTGCAAGCTGACGAAATCAGGCTCGAACGCCGATAGAAACTCCTCCGCAATTTTAATCCGCTCGCTCCATGGCCGCCGTGATGAGAGCCGCAATGCGCCGGCTTCCGTCATGGGTCGGGACACATACGGATCATTGAGGGAAAGCAATCGTGTCTCATGCCCGTGACGCCTGCATTCAGCCGCCAGTAGTGTTGTGTAGTCGCCCACGCCGTCCCTACCGGGCTCAAGACAGGCTGGTATAAAGGCGATTTTCACGGGCGGAACATAATGTGTTTTATCAAAAATGATGGTGTTGGCAGCAACCTTGCCAGCCGGTTGATCACATAGCCCATAAAATATGCGTTCAGCCAGCAAAATGAACCGGGCGGCCCCGGTATCTCGCCGGTCTGCCGGATGTCAGCCGTGCGAGCCGCTTTTACGGAACTTGAATAACAATTCGTGGCCAAAAAAACCCGGCAAAAGCCGTGTTGCAAAACGATCCACTGGCGCTATCAATGGTCCCGGCAAAAGCCCTCTCACCCCCGGCGCCGGGATATGCCCCTCCGCCTGGGCCGAAACGCACGCAAATCCGTTGCACTCAAAAAGCTGCCGGGCGGAAGTGAAGCTATACCAGCGAAAATGCGTGTAATCCATCAGCCCACCCTCCTCATACTCTATGCGACCCATCATCAGCCGGATGCGGTTTTTATAAAAAAGCATGTTCGGCAGCGCAACTACCACCACGCCCTCCGGATGCAGCACCCGGTGAATGTCCCGCAGAAGTTTCTGCGGAAAACAAATGTGCTCGATCACATGGGAGCAAAATACCGCATCGTACGGCCCCGTGACTTCCTCCGGCAAACCATCCTCCAGATTGTGAAGCCATACCCGGTCGCAGACCCCCCGCGCGATTTCGGCCTCTGCGGGGGAGAGGGTGATGCCGTCCACATTCTTTCCGCGTTGTTTCAAAAGGCGGGCATTGTCCCCCGCACCGCACCCCACGTCGAGTACCGTGCCCCCCGCCGCTGGAACAAGCTCAACAGCCCGTTCATTGCCCGAATGCCGGTATATTTTGTTGGTGACGGAAGTCTCGTTCATGGACACTTAATTGTAGAGGATGTTCGCCCTTGCCTGGATGCCAGTGGCCAACTCTCCATCCCCCGCGTCTAAAATAAAATGCAAAAAAACAGCAATCGATGCTTCGTAAGCGTGGTCATCACGGTGTTCCAGCGCACGAAATTTTTGCGCACAGCAATCGAGAGCGCCCTGGCACAGGAGCGGCCGGCTGATGAAATCATCGTCACCGACGATTCCGGCAGCACGGAGATTCGTGCCATCTGCGAAAGTTTCCCGGCCAGCCGCGTGCGCTATCGCGCCAATTCTCCGGCTCTCGGCGTCGCCGGCAATGTGCGCATCGCCGCCGTGGAATCGCAAGGCGACCTCATCGCCATTTTAAATGACGATGACATCTGGGAACCCGATTTTCTCGCAACACTCGTGCCTCCCCTGGAAAACAACGCGGACGTTGTTCTGAGCTTTGGCGACCATTGGTTGATGGATGCCGATGGAGCAACGGACGAAACGGCGTCGGTGAAAAATACCGCGCTTTACCACCGGGAACATCTCCTCACCGGAAAGATAGCCGATCCCTCGCCGCTCGTGCTTTTGCACAATAGCGTCCCCATGGCCATGGCCGCGGTATTCCGCAAGGCCGCGGTGGATTGGGGCCGTCTCACCCCGGAGGTGCGGGGAGCCTATGATTTCTGGTTATCCTGCCTGCTGGCTCACACCGGCCGGCCGTTTTATTATACAAACCGCAGGCTCTCGCGCTATCGCCTGCACGGCGAAATGGAAACCGCAAGGCAGGCCGCGGATAAAAATGAAAACATGGCTTTCATCTACGACACATTGCTCAGGGAAAATTTCTTTCCTTCCCTGCGCCCCTTTCTCCTGCACAAATTAGCCGTGACACTTCGCACATGTGGCCGAGATCAGTTGAGATTTGGCACACACAGAGCGGCCCGGGCCCGTTTTCAGCAATCCATCTCCACCCGCATCACGGCAAAGGCCGTTGCTGGCTGGCTTCTTAGCTGGCTGCCATAGGGCGCTCCACCTTTTCCCAGCGCAGTCTCGATCGCCTCAGCAAACCGGGCAATTTCGCCGCCATCGAAAAATTTTTCCCGACGCATGAAATGGTGTAACGCGTGGCCCGCAAAAGATCGGGCTGAAAGAAAAGATTGTAACACAAGCTCGCAAACAATCTGCTTTCGGGATTGTCCCGCATCAGCGTTGAAATTTCCGCATGGTGTTCCACGATCGCGCCGCGCACGCAGCGACTGCGAAACCCGTGCCGGTAAAGAAATGCCCCGAATTCCAGATAGCTGGAGCCAAAACCAAAGTCCTCGACCATTCGCAAGCCGCTCTTGAACACTTTTGCCGGATAAATCGTCGAGCCATCGGCGATCGCCCAGTTATTGTCGGGATCGCCCACCGGGCCGGCTACTCCGGCCGGGTGCAACTGCGCGGCCGTCTCCGCCTTGTCGTGAAATTTGCCGTCGATGAAACCGATCTCACCCGTCGTCCAGACCGCTTCCGGATCGCTGCGCACGGCGGCGGAACATTGCGCAAAATGCCCGGGCGGGAATGTGTGGTCGTCGTCCATGGTGCGGATATGCGTGCCCGCGCATTGCAGCGCGGCGAAATTACGGTTTGCGTACAAGCCGCGTCGCGGGCCGGCGATCCACCTGCAATCATACTCACCAGCCACCCTGCGCGTCTCCGTTGCAAATTCGTCATCCGAGTCGTCGGACACGATCACCTCGTGCGGCTGCTCACCCTGCGCGCGCAGGCTTTCCAGGCAGCGCCGGAGGGAATCGGGCCGGTTGCACGCCACGAGGGCAATGCTTTGTCGCACGTCATCATTCATGGGCTATTTGATCGAGGCAGCCCGGTTGCCCAGGGAATTGCGAAACCGGATTTCCCACACCATGAGATATGGCAGCACAAGCGGAAACGTGAGCCATTTCCAACCCACTTGAAACGCTTGTGTCCGCCAGCGCTTGCTGTCGAATTTCAAAAAAAAGTGCAATGTCACCCGCAGCAAATTGAGGATCTCCACCCTCACCAGCCACCAGAGCGATTCAAACCACGAGGCACGCAAGGAGGGAGACTGGCCTGTTTTCACCCTGAAAAGCACGATCCAGCGCATGAGCCACGTCCGCCACCAGATCTGCTTCCAGATCAGGACGCGCGCGGGATGGATGACCAGCGCACCCGCGACAAACCGGGTATGGAGCTTGTTCTTTGCGATGCGCCATGCGAATTCCATGTCCTCCCCGCCTGCTTCCAAAAAATCCTCGTCAAATCCCCCGAGCCGGTTGAAGACACTCCGCCGCACCGCAAGGTTGCAGCTCCAGAAGGATTCCCCCTTCAGGTTCTCCACCCTCTCCTCAAACGGAGTGTCGCGATCGCTGGGGCACACAGTCTTTCCCTCGATCACATCCACATCCGCCTGCACGGCGATTGCCTCCAGCCAGCCGAAGGCCGGTTCGCAATCGTCATCCACAAACACGATCCACTCCCCTCGCGCCAGCGAAGCCCCATAGTTCCTGTTCGCCGCAGGTCCCCGTTGCGGCCCTTGCGTCCACTGCGCCCGGGGAAATTTTTCATGGACGAGAGTCTTGCTCTCCGCGTCCCCGCTGTCGTCCGTCACGATCACTTCGAAATTCTCCTGCGCAAGCTTCTGTCTCCCAATGCACTCCAGGCAACGTGCAAGCGCCTCCGGACGCTGAAAAGTGGGGATTACAACAGAAATTAACATGCTTCCGTAACGCCTATCACGACTTCCATGTGTTTCCAAACGATTGAATTGGAAAACATCCCGAAATAAGTCCCATGGATCCCCTGCTCCCCGCATTTCAAAAAAACAAAGCTCATCCCCCGGTAATAGTAAGCCATTGATCGCTAAAACAATCAGATCGTCGCAGCAACATTCAGGTTAGCACATGCCGCTCGAACGCCCTTTTCGGCGGCCCGCCGAAAAGCCCACACGAGACGCACCATCGCCCACAAGCCAGAATACAAAAAATCTGCGTCAATCTGCGTAATCTGCGGACGATTTCCCTGAACCCTTAAAGCTTAAAACTAAGATCCCCCCTTTTATCCTTCAGCCTTCATACTTCATCCTTCTCTTCTACCTCCCCACCCC
>JBAVPB010000074.1:0-3652 GCA_049692655.1 Chthoniobacteraceae bacterium
GCCCGGCAGATTCTTTGCCAGGAATTTTTCCTCGTCGAGAAGCCGCCACGCGAGCAAAAGCGTCATCGGAACGATCGTGAGCAATCCCCACCACGATCCGAGTGCGACAGGCACGCCGGAAAGCATCACAAGAGTCCCGGTGTACATCGGGTGGCGCACATAGGCGTAGGGTCCCGTCGCTATTAGTTTCTGCCCAGCGCTCACTTCGATGACCGCCGAGGTAAAAGTGTTTTCCTTGAAAACCAGAAACACAATGAGGAACCCCAGCACGGCAAGAAGGTCTCCCACTGCAATTGCATACACCGGCACCGCGGACCAGCCAAAGCGATGATCGATCGCAGGAAGGACGAATATCGCGACAAATGAAATGGCTGCGAGAAATTGGATGATCTTTTGACTCCTCTCCTTCTCGGCCGCCGGCCCCGCATTGATCCGACGCTCCAGCAGCTTCGGATCATTCCTCATCAGATAAATGGTGATCGCCAGTGCCGACAAAAAAAACACGCCCAACAAAACCCACGCCTGCCAGTAGTGCAGCGTCCACGCCGGAAGGAACAGCGTCGCAGACAGGATAACAACAAGCTGCACCAGCCCCCCAATCGCCTTTTTGTTCAAATCCTTCATGCCTCAATTTTGACCTGCATAAATTCGAAGTTGGACGTTCAGCATTGAACGTTGGAAGTTCGCCCCCTTCTTCCTTGGTGCCTTTGTGTCTTGGTGGTTAATTTCTTACGCTGTCGGCAAAGCCCATCCCGCCGCCTTCAGCGACTCCACATCCGCGATCGAAATCACCGCCGCACCCTTCCGCGTCCGTCCCACCAGCCCTGCCAGCACAGCCCCCGGCCCGAGTTCAATAAACTGCTCGATCTTCTCCTGGTCAATCAGGTGCTCCACGCTCTCTGTCCAGCGCACAGTCCCTGTCACCTGTTTTTGCAGCGTATCACGGATCTGCTGCTCACCGCTCACCGGCAGCGCATCCACATTGCAGATCACCGGGAACTTCGGTGTATTGAATTTCGTCGCCTGCAAAATCTCACCGAGTTTTACATAAGCGGAATCCATCAACCGCGAATGATAAGCCCCCGCCACATTCAGCACCGTCGCCCGGCGGATTCCATGCTCCTTCGCCATCGCCACCGCCAGCGCGATCTTTGCCGATTCCCCGGAGATCACGATCTGCCCCGGGCTGTTCAGGTTCGCCACATCCACATCCGCCTGCGCCGCAAGATCGCGCACCCCGTTCTCCTCCCCGCCGATCAATGCCGCCATCGCGCCGGAAGTCGCCTCGCAAGCCTCCTGCATCAATTTACCACGCGCTTCCACGATCCTCAGCCCCGTCTCAAAATCAAACGATCCCGCCGCCGCATGCGCGGTGAATTCCCCGAGCGACAACCCCGCCGCCGCCGCGATCGGAAAATCCCCGATCTCCTGCCGCAAAGCAGCCAGGCACGCGAGCCCATGCACGTAAAGCGCCGGCTGACAGTTCGCCGTATTCGTCAATTCCTCCACCGGCCCCTCCCAGGCGATCCGGCTCAGGCTGCGCCCCAGCACGTCGTCCGCCTGCTTGAAAAGGTCGGCGACCACGGGATAATTGGCGGCAAGGTCCTTGCCCATGCCCACGGTCTGGGCTCCCTGGCCTGAGAAGAGAAGTGCGATTTTTTTTGTCATAAGATTTTTCCGAGTTGCACGAGTCTAGCCGTGCGGAACGCGCTCTGCTCAAGCAAATTCGCCGCATCGCGCATCGATTCCTCCACGGATACCGGCCCGCCCGCGATCGGGCATACCGCGTCAAAAATTCCATGAAGTTGTTCCGCGTGTGAAATGCTCCCCGCAAAAGCGATCACCGGTTTCCCGTGCTTGCGCGCCAGCTTCGCCACACCCGCCGGTGCCTTCCCCTCCAGCGTCTGCGCATCAAGACTCCCCTCGCCGGTGATCACAAGATCCGCCCCGGCCACCGCCGCCTCCAGCCCGAGACATTCCGCCACCACGTCAAACCCCGATTGGATCTTCGCCCCGCAAAAAGTCATCAACCCAAACCCGAGTCCGCCCGCCGCGCCCGCCCCCGGCTCATTCCGGAAATCGCACTCCAGCCGCTCCGCCGCCACATCCGCGAGATTCTCCAGCGCAGCCTCCAGGAATTCCATCGCCTTAGCATCCGCCCCCTTCTGCGCACCAAACACCCGCGTAGCCCCCGAAGGCCCCAGTAGCGGATTCCCCACATCGCAAGCCGCCACAAACTCCGGCAGCCGCAGCGACTCATCCGGCATGATCGCCTGCAACGACATCAAATTCGCCGGGATCGGCTCCATCAAATCCCCGTCACTCATCAAAAAACGATACCCCAGCGCCGCAGCCATCCCCATCCCGCCATCATTCGTCGCGCTCCCGCCCAGCCCCACCACCACATGCTTCGCCCCGCGCCGGATCGCATGCAAAATCAACTCCCCCGTCCCGAAAGTCGAAGCCCGCACCGGATCGCGCTCGTTTTTTTCGAGCCGCCAGATCCCCGATGCCGCACTCATATCCAGCACCGCCGTAAAAGTATCGCCCTGCCACAAATACCGCGCCATCACACGCCTGCCCAACGGATCGCCCACCTCCACCTCCACCCATTCGCCACCCCGCACCGAGTAAAGCGCCTCCGCCGTCCCCTCCCCGCCATCCGCCACAGGCGCGATCTGGACCACAGCATCCGGCCAAACCTTCAAAAACCCCCGCAAAATCGCCTCCGCTGCCTGGACACCAGTGAGAGACCCTTTGAATTTATCCGGGGCAACAAGAATACGCATCCCCCGATGTTTGCACAAATCCCCGCCAATCAAAAAAGAAAAGTGAAACCCGGCCATATCTCGAAACCACAAAATTTATTCTCTTTGGGATCAATTCACCGCCGCTTGTACCGATTTATTAAACCAAATCATCGAAATACCCCGTCTGCTTGCAACGGGGATGTTTATTCTTGGAGATCGTCCTAAATCCCGGAGAGATGCCGGATATTAGCCGGTCGGCGCAAGCCACCGGACTGCTGAATAAAACTGGAATCAGCCCCGGCAGGGGCGTCGGGAATCCCCGCTGGCAGAGCAATTCAAACAAACCGGCGAAGCCGCACATGTCATGAACGGCGCGCAGCGCCGGTGTAGCGTCCGCTGTCCCCAGCGGAGGCACGCGTCACTAGCAGTACGTAGCACCACCACTCAAACTGCTTCGCTAAGAAACGGCCCTTGTCTCCCCAGCGCCCGAAGGGTGCGACGGAATTAAAGCCTGGGGTGAAGCTCCGCGTAACCCCGGGTATCCTACCACAACCAAACTATAAACCCCCGAAGCGGGGTGACCGATTCTCCCTATCGCAACCAAACCCTTCTTATCTTGGTGTCATTCATATCCATCACGATTGTAAACCGTTTGAAAATCAACCGGAATTCTGCTATCGGGTTGCAACGTGAACGCCATCAAACAATCCACGAAAAAACCCGGCCCAAAGATCGAAATCGGAAATTTCAGGAAGCAATTCGCAAAATCCCTGAAACCTTTCACGATCAAAGAAATCACCAGCCTTAAAGAAGCCGGCAGACGATAAATCCCCGATGGCAAAGCCATCACAGCCACAGCAGCCGTGGGTTGAGCGAGGCACGAGCGACGCCCACGGAAAAGC
>JBAVPB010000075.1:0-26956 GCA_049692655.1 Chthoniobacteraceae bacterium
GGGAACCCGGTGACGGCGTAGGTGTGATGAATGAAGGCTACGATGGCATTTCAGTACTGGCCGGAGCCAAGTATGATTTTTCCGTCTTTGCACGGATGCTTTCTGTTGGATTTGGACGGAACTCCAAGACTACAGGAGCGTTGCCGTTGACTGCGAGGCTGGAGAGCAAGGATGGTACGGTTCTGGGTGAAGCCTCGCTGGAGGCAACGGCTTTTGCCGAGTGGAAGCGCCTTTCTGCGACCATCACTGCCAGCCAGACCGATCCCTCGGCACGGCTCGTAGTGCTCGTAAAGGCGGCAGGTGGAGTCCAGCTCGATGAAATTTCATTGTTTCCTCAAAATACCTTTCACGGACACCCGAATGGCCTGCGGCCTGATCTCGCGCAGACGATCGCCGACCTTCATCCGAAATTCATGCGCTTTCCGGGCGGTTGCCTCGTGCATGGTGACGGTCTTGGAAACATGTATCGGTGGAAGGACACAATCGGTCCTATTGAGCAGCGCCGGGGACAATCAAATATATGGCGCTACCACCAGAGCGTAGGCCTGGGCTTTTTCGAGTATTTCCAATTCTGTGAAGACATCGGTGCGAAGCCGCTGCCGGTAGTTGCTGCCGGTGTATGTTGTCAGAACTCAGGCCGTATGCGCGGCACCGGCCAGCAGGGATTGCCGCTGGATGAAATGCCGGCCTACATTCAGGACGTGCTGGACTTGATCGAATATGCAAACGGTCCAGCCAACTCGACGTGGGGAGCCAAGCGGGCCGCCGCGGGCCATGCCAAGCCATTCGGTCTTCAGTATCTAGGCATCGGCAATGAGGACCACATTACCCCTGTGTTCAAGGAACGTTTTCAGATGATTTACGAAGCAGTTAAAGCGAAGCACCCGGAGATTACTGTCATTGGCACGGTGGGACCAAGCTCAGATGGAGATGATTACGACAAAGGTTGGAAATTTGCTGATGAGTTGCACGTGCCCATCGTCGACGAACATTATTACCAAACAGCACAATGGTTCTGGGACAACCTTCATCGCTACGACAATTACGATCGAAACAAGTCTAAAGTCTATGTTGGAGAATGGGCTGCCCGCGATGGGAAAAGTCGCAGTGATTTGCGGTCTGCTATTTCCGAGGCAGCCTACCTCACAAGCCTCGAGCGCAACGGGGATGTGGTGCAGATGGCCTCTTACGCCCCGCTCCTCGCCAACCGGTTGCATATCCACTGGTCGCCGGACCTTATTTATTTCATGAATACGGGGGTCTTCCCGACGATCGCTTACAGCGTGCAACAACTTTTCGCCATGAACAGTGGCGATGCCTACCTTGCCACCACAGTGAACGATATCACCGTGCCCGGGACACTCGCGGCATCGACGGTGTGTGACAGCAAATCTGGCGATGTAATTCTCAAACTGGTGAACGGCGCCAACGCGGCGAGGCTGTTACACGTAGAACTCACCGGCGCGAAAAAAATCCCCGCGACGGCGACCGAGATTGTTCTGGCTGGCAACGAAGCAGATGTGGTCAACGAAGATGGCAAACCGCCGGCTGTCCAGCCGCAGGCATCGCCCATTACCGTCGGGCCGGCATTTGACTACGAGGCGCCGGCGAACTCGCTCACGTTCATTCGGATCAAACAAGGTAAGACTTAAATGATTTTGTTTACCTGAACACATCATGAAATTTTCCTGTTCACATTGCGGACAAAACCTGGAAGCGGGTGAAGAGTGGCTTGGACACGCGACGGATTGCCCGGCTTGTGGAGGAAACTTTGTTGTCGTTCAATTATCCACCACCAAATCCCCGGTCATCGCTGCATCGCCGCCTGTGTCTCTTGCGAAGAAAAGCGGAGGCATAGGTTTTGGGAAAATATTATGGTTGCTCGTTTTCCTCACATTCGGTGCATTCAACTATGCAATGGTTCGGATGGACGAATCGCCACAGCAGGTGTGGAAACGATTGTTGGATTGGGTGCATGTGGCGGCCCATTCCAGAATGACTTCCGCATCAGCATTAAGCAATTCGGATGCACTGGAGTTTTGAATATTATGAAGCGATCTCTTTTAAGTCTTATTATTTTCACGATCTGTGTATCTTTCGCGAGAATCGAAGCAGCGGCGGCGGAGGGCGGCCCATTCGTTCATCCCGGGGGCCTGCATACCAAGGCGGACCTTGACCGGATGAAAACCAAAGTGGCAGCGGGCGAACATCCGTGGATCGATGACTGGGAGAGGTTGGTAGCCGATCCCAAGGCCCAATCCACATGGGTGCCCGCACCGAACGCAAACATGCCGAGCCGCCAGCGCGCCGAGGAGGATGCTATCGCCATGTATTACAACGCAATGCGGTGGTATATATCCGGGGACCGACAATATGCGGAATGCGCCGTGAAGATTGCCAATGCGTGGTCTTCCACGCTTAACGCTGCACCTGGCGGGGATTACCTGAGTGCGATACCGGTGGGAAGTTTCGCACTCGGAGGCGAGGTTTTGCGCGCCTACCCGGGCTGGTCGAAGGCGGATTTTGCGAGGTTCAAAAACATGCTGGTCCAGTATTGTTTTCCGAAATCAAACGAATTTCTGACGACTCACGGAAATTCCCCGGACAGCCGCTACTGGGCAAACTGGGACGCGTGCAACATGCTTGCCGTGCTGGCGATCGGCGTGTTGTGTGATGACCGCGCGAAATTCGACCAGGCCGTGGCCTATTTCAAGTATGGCAAAGGGATGGGAAGCATCGAAAATGCGGTTCCGTTTCTGTACCCTGGAGGGCTGGGACAATGGCAGGAAAGCGGTCGCGACCAAGCGCACGCGATACTAGGTATCGGGCAGCTTTCGGAATTCTGCCAGGTAGCATGGAACCAGGGGCTGGATCTTTTCGGTTACGATAACAACCGGCTGCTGGCTGGCGCCGAATACACAGCTCAATTCACACTCTGGAAAGGAGTGCCTTACACGTATTACACGAATGCGGACGTGGCGAACCAGTCCTACATTTCACTGAATTACCATGGCCGCCTCGAAGCTTGGAATTACGAGTTGCTCTACAATCACTATGTAGTGCTGAAGGGACTGAAGTCTCCCAATGTCAAACTTTTAGCCGAACTGAGGCGTCCCGAGATCGGGAATATCGATATCTTCGGTTACGGGACGCTTGCATTCACGATCGACGCGGCAGCCTCGCCGTATCCTGCCTCGCCAACGCCCCCGGTGCCACAGGATCTCACGGCAACAGCCGGGTTGGGGCATGTCGAACTCAAGTGGTCCCCGTCGGGCGCCTATACCGCCCAAGGGTATAACGTATCGCGAGCAACGACGAGCAACGGTCCTTTTGAGAGCATTTACTCGACGACCACTTGGACGACCCCTGGATACACGGATGAAAAGGTTAGCAATGGCACGACGTATTATTATCTGGTCTCCGCTATAAACCAGAGCGGCACGAGCGGAGTATCAGCGCCCGTCGCCGCGACACCGGTGGGCAGGGGTGACCTGCCGAAGGAAATGACGGCCGTGGATATTGGAAGCCGGGATGTCGCCAAAGGCGATTCCTTTGCCACGGTCGCGGGAAATTCCTTTGTCGTGACGGGATCCGGCACGGGAATCGGCGACGCGGCAGATAACTGCCATTATGTTTACCAAACTGTTTCCGGGGATTTCACGATTACCGCCCGTTTCGCCGGTAGGCGGGGAACGATCAATACGGCGGGATTGATGATGCGGGAAAGCACGGGGCCGGATGCAAGAATGGTGGCGGTGACGCTAGGTGAACTCGGTGGTCGCCAGACGCGAATGAGGATCCGGGCTGCCATGGGACAGAAGGCGGCCATCCAGCGCGGGAACGACTACACGTGGCTTCCCGCATGGTTCCGAATGCAGAGGAAAGGGGATAAATTCACAGCCTCTCAATCTCCGGATGGGATCGCGTGGTATCCGGTTGGTGAGAGTTCCATGAGCATGGCGCGGATATATCAGGTTGGGCTGGCCGTGACAGGCGGAGGCAAACTTGGTGAGTCTGTGATGGCGTTGTTTGACAATGTAGCGAATGCGACGACTCTTCCGCTGCCACCTGATGCGCCCGGCAAACTGAGCGTGACTGTTTCCGACGACAGCGCGATCCGGCTTGTGTGGACAAATATTGCAACGAACCAGACCGGGCTGAAAATAGAGGCCTCATCCGACAATGTTTTGTTTTATGAGATTGCAGACCTTGCCGCTGGCGCCACCAGTTTCCTGAATACCGGGATAAGCAGCGCGCCTCCGCATTATTACCGTGTAAGAGCATACAATACCGGGGGATATTCCGCTTATTCAAATACCGCTGCTTCGCCCGCTGCCAGCGTGCTGAAATCGACTCCGGATGCAACGGGGACCAGCGCCCTCCTAAACGAATCCGCAAGGCCATGAGACGATTCTTTTTATCCCTTATTGTCCTCGCCGCCGGGGCGTTATTCTGCGCCACGATTCATTATGAGGAATCGCCGCAACGAGTCTTGAAGCGGTTGTTGCGCTATGCAGGGATGCTTGAACCCCAGCAGACTCCTTCACCGACACCTGTACCGCCGCCGATGCCCACGCCGGAAGCGACACCAACCCCGTCGCCGACCGTCACCCCGCCGCCGCCGACTCCTCCTCCTGACCCGCTCGCGTGGATTCTGGAGCACAAGGATTATTGGCCGAAAGAGGTCGTTCTCTTAAAAGAGGTGGAATTTCCGGCTATGTTCGACGGCAAGGTGGTTGGCTCGGCCAAGGTACCGGTTGGGACGCTGGCGCAGGTGACCGCCATTGAACCAGCCGATGTCGAAGTCGTTTATAACGGGGGGGGGGCGCGCGTGCCATTTGCCGAAACCGATCTGCGGCAGCGGGCCATGGCGGCGATGAGCAAAGCCGGAGCGATTGTCGCGGCAGCCGCGACAAGGGCGAAAGAGGAGGCCACGGCCGCGGCCATGGCGACACCAGTTGCATCGGCCAGTCCTGAAGAAGCCGTCCCGGGCGCGATGGAGGACCTGACGGCCGACGCAGGCGCCAAAGCGGGCGCATTTGTCCATCCGGGTCTGCTTCACAATGAAGAAGATTTCAAACGGATGCGAACTCATATAGGACGGGAGCCTTGGAAGTCGGGCTGGGAAAAATTGACGGCGAACCATCATGCGTCGCTCGATTACAAGCCGAGGCCAGTGGAGAACGTGGTGAGGGGGAGGGACAGGCTGGCGACGGCACCGGAAAACTACGGGCTGCTATTCAACGACATCGCCGCTGCCTACGCCTGCGCTTTGCGGTGGCGCATCTCCGGCGACCGGCGCTACGCGGAAAAATCCGTGGAGATTATGAACGCATGGTCTTCGACATTGAAGCAGCTCAGTGGTTCCACGGATGTGGACCTGGCGGCTGGAATTTATGGTTACGAATTTGCCAATGCCGCCGAAATCATGCGCACTTTCAAGGGGTGGAAGCCGGAGGATTTCATACGCTTTCAGAAAATGATGCTCGAGGTGTTTTATCCAATCAACAAGGACTTCCTGATACGTCACAACGGCACTACGCTCAATCACTACTGGGCTAATTGGGATTTATGCAATGTTGCCTCGACGATCGCCATCGGAGTCCTTTGCGACAAGCATAGCATCTACGAGGAAGGAATCCGCTATGCCAAGCAAGGAAAGGGCATGGGCTCGATCGGGAACGCGATTTACTACGTTCATCCCGACGGGCTCGGGCAATGGCAGGAGGCCGGACGCGACCAGGGACATACCACAATGGGTATCGGAATCATGGGTGCAATCTGCGAGATGGCCTGGAAGCAGGGGGACGATCTGTATGGCTACGATAACAACCGCTTCCTTGCGGGCTGCGAATATGTGGCCAAATACAATCTGGGCGAGGATGTGCCCTTCAAGACTTTTTCCAGCGATAAATGGACGCAGACCGAGATCAGCAGTAACGCGAGAGGCAACATGCGGCCTGTATGGGAACTGGTTTACAACCATTACGTGAAGCTCAAGGGATTGCCGGCTGCCTACACGACGAAGATGGCCGGACAGGCGCGGCCCGAGGGCGGCGGCGGCGATTATGGGCCGAACAGCGGCGGGTTTGACCAGCTCGGTTACGGCACTCTCACCGCTACGCTCGACCCGCAGGAAATAAAGAAAACAACGACGACGTGGCCATTCGGAGAACCGAAACCGGGTGCCCCATGACCCGGGTTTTACTCACTATGAATAAATTCGTGCCATTCTGCCTCGTAATTGTTTCCCTAGCCACCTTGGGTGCGCAGGTGGCCGCCGCTGGCAATCCGTTCGGTCAGGCGCTGATTCCCGACCTCCTGGCTGATCCGAGTATTGTGGATATCGACGGCACGTTTTACTGTTATGCCACCACCGATGGCGCGGACGCCGGATTGGCAACCTCAGGCACGCCTGTCGTGTGGAAATCGCGGGATTTTCTCAACTGGAGTTTCCACGGCTCCTCTTTTCCGGCTGGTTTCGATGCCAAGTACTGGGCACCCAGCAGCCTCATCCGCAAGGATAACCGCTACTATTCCTACCCGACCCTGGATGGTAAAATTACCGCAGTCGTGGCCGATTCCCCGGAAGGACCATTCCGCACAGTGGACGGTAAAGAAATCAACAAACAATCGGGCTGGCAGCCTTTCCCGATTGCCCAAAAAAGTTCGATTGATGCCGAGGTATTCGTGGATGATGACGGCCAGGCTTACATGGTCTGGTCGCGCCGGAGGATGGTGAAGCTGAAGCCCGATCTCGTCTCCACGGACGGCCCGGAAATCACCCTTCCCACGAAGCGCCAGGGCTATTCGGAAGGCCCGTTCCTTTTCAAGAGAAAGGGGGTTTACTACTATCTCTACACGCTGGGTGGAAACGAATCCTACCAATATGCCTACATGATGAGCAGGTCATCGCCGCTCGGCCCGTGGGAGGCTCCCGACCGCGACATTATCACCACCACTGACCATGAGGAAAAAGTCTTCGGCCCGGGCCATGGCTGCGCGTTCCACCCGCAAGGCGACGACCAGTGGTATTTCGTTTACCTTGAATACGGGAGGGGCGGGACGACCCGACAGATCTACGCGGACAAAATGAACTTCAACGCTGACGGGACGATCGAGCCAGTGAAACTTACCAAGCAAGGTGTCGGGGCACTCCGGCCCGTCGTTAATAAATCACCAAATCTCGCAATTGGTAAAACCGCCACCGCCTCCAGCGCACAACCCGACCTTAAAGTTATGCCTCGCGCCGACAAAGGGCTCAATCGCATCGAGACCTATGCTCCGGCAAACGCGATCGACGGATCCAACGGCAGCCGATGGCTCGCCGCTGACGACGATCATGGCGTGTGGTGGCAGCTCGACCTCGGCTCGCCGTGCGAGATCAAGCGCACCGAGGCTTATTTTGTGAAACCGACAGCAGGGCACGCTTACAAACTGGAATGGTCGGTCGATGGGCAGACATGGCAGCCGTACGGTGGCCATGATGACGTAATCATCCAGTCGCCCCATGTAGATACCAAGGCTGTTCTCACCCGGTATCTCCGGCTCACTATTTTGAAAGGCGTGCCTGGTCTTTGGGAGTTCCGTGTTTACTGAGCCTGTTAATCTTGTGAAAACAAAAATATTACACATTGGTTTCGGACTTTGCTCTTTATTGCTCTGCGCGGAAGCCTGCACCCTGAATGCGGCCGAATGGCAATGGTCGGTGCCAGATGGTGATACGCGGGTTTACTTGTGGATACCGCCGCATTGTGAGCGGGTGAGAGGTATGGTATTCGCAAATCACAACATGATCGAACAGGGGATTCTTGAACACCCCGTCATGCGCGATACGCTGGCGAAGCTTGGTTTTGCGGAAGCTTGGGCCGTTCCTTATTTCGACGCTACATTTGACTTCAACAAGGGTGCCGGCGGTCACTTTGAGAAAGTGATGGCGGCACTCGCGGACGAATCGGGTTATCAAGAGTTGCGCTTTGCGCCGGTGGTGCCGCTCGGCCACTCGGCCTGCGCCACTTTTCCGTGGAATTTCACCGCTTGGAATCCCGGGCGTACGCTGGCCATCATTTCTGTGCATGGCGACGCTCCGCAGACGACGCTCACCGGCAATGGGAAGCCATGTGTTGACTGGGGTGGCCGTAACATCGATGGCGTACCCGGCTTGATGGTGATGGGGGAATACGAGTGGTGGGAGGATCGCTTGACTCCCGCATTCAAGTTCCTGGAAAAGCATCCCAATACTCCCCTCGCTTTTCTATGTGATGCCGGACATGGCCACTTCGATTACTCCGATGAGTTGGTTTCGTTTTTGGCAATGTTCATCCGCAAAGCCGCGGCGGCGCGTTTGCCTGCGGAAGCCGCATTGGACAAACCTGTCATGCTAAAGCCTGTTGAGGCAAGTGATGGCTGGCGCATTGACCGTTGGCGCAAAGATCAGGTGCCAATTGCGCCGACTGCGCCGTATGTGGAATACAAGGGCGATCCCAAGCAGGCGTTCTGGTGCTTTGACCAGGAAATGGCAGACGCAACAGAAGCCTGCTACGCCACGTCGCGCGGGAAGAAGCCTCAACTAATCAGTGTTACCAGTGATGATATTCCTGCGGAAAGTGGATGTGGCGAGCCGGTCACGCCTCGGTTCATTGCCGGCCAAGATGGAGTTACCTTTCGACTAGCGACAGCCTTTCTTAATACAGTATTGGAGAATAATGCCAAAGCTGCGCTTTGGACGGGATTGCCTGCTGGTTCACCGCTGGGACATGCCAAGGATGGCGTTCCGATCAAGTTGTCGCGGATAGTGGGTCCCTTTGTTCAAATGGCGCCGGATACCTTTGCATACAGTCCTGGTCGCGCCGAATACCCCGCCAACCGCCGGAACCAGGACATGTGGGTGATTGCCAGTCATCCCGGCGACCAACAATACAAGAGCATGGTGCAACAAGCCATGGTCCATGCCGCACCGAACAGGGAGGGTACGCCCCAGAAGATCACTTTTCCTGAAATTCCGGATCAACCGTCCTACACCAAATCGCTTAAACTAAATGCCACATCCGATGCTGGTGTGCCCGTTTCCTATTTTGTCCTGGAAGGACCTGCTGAAGTTGCAGGCGATATCCTCAGGTTCACCGCAATTCCGCCGCGAGCAAAATATCCGGTCAAAGTTACCGTCGTAGCATGGCAGTTTGGCCGTTCTACCTATCCAAAGGTTCAAACCGCCGCCCAGGTCGAACGAACATTCGCTCTCACGAAATAGGAATTGGCTTAAAAATCTGCTTTTTATCAGTCATGCTTTCTTCAAAAGTGAAAAATGCCGAAGTTGCCGGATTTGCGCCGCACTCGGCGAATCCTATTCTGCCGGGCTACTATGCCGACCCGTCAATCTTGCAGGATGGCGGAAAAAATTACATCTACGCGACGCTCGATCCGTGGGGTGACAAGACACTGGGGTGCTGGGAGTCGCCGGACTTCAAGAACTGGACTTACCGTGCGCTCAACTGGCCGACGAAGCAGGACTGCACGAGCCTGAAGTCGAATCCTGCGGGGGTATGGGCGCCGTCGGTTATGAAAGGCAAGGACGGCAAATTTCACATGGTCGTTTCTGTTGGCGGCGAAGTGTGGACGGGCGTGGCCGACAATCCTCTCGGCCCCTGGCGCAACCCGCTCGGCGAGCACAAGCAGCTCATCCCGTTTGATTACAAGCCCGGTTTCCACATGATCGACGCCGAGTATTTCCTCGATGACGACGGGCAGGCATATCTGTACTGGGGCTCCGGCCACGACTGGAAAAACGGGCGTTGCTGGCTGGTGAAGCTTCAGCCGGACATGGCCACGTTTGACAGCGAGGTGAAAGATGTAACGCCCGCAAACTACTTCGAAGCCCCGTTTATGGCGAAACGCCACGGACATTATTTCCTTATGTATTCTGCGGGGAAGACGATCGAGGAAGATTACCGCGTCCACTACGCTGTGGGCGATTCGCCGTTCGGGCCATTTGCCGAGGGGCCGGACAGCCCGATCCTTGTCACGGACAAAAGCCTGAACGTCATCAGCCCCGGCCACCACGCCGTCTTCCGGCGGGACGACCGCGACTACATCCTTTACCACCGGCACAGCATTCCGTTTGACCCGCAGTTCATCGGACGGCAGGTCTGCGTCGATCCCATTATTTTCACTGCCGACGGCCGCATCGAGAAAGTCGCTCCAACGCACCAAGGCCCGCCGCTCGTGCAGGGCCGCGTTGAGTCGAAGGCGAAACTCGCTGCCGCCGCGACAACCATCGCCTCAAGTGAGGCCAATGCGTTCACCGGCCCGATGTGTGTGCTCGACGATAACTATGCCACCCATTGGGCCGCGGCACGCGACGCAAAAGGCGGGTGGATTCAGCTCGATCTCGGCGGGCCAAAGCAAATTACCCGCCAGCTCATCCGCCCCGAATATGCATGGAAGCCCTATCGTTTTACCGCGGAAGCTTCTGCCGACGGCGAGAGATGGCAGACACTGGCCGATTTTACAAAGCGGCCCGTAACCGGCTCGCCCATTGAGATTTCGAAGCCCGTCACTGCCCGCTACCTGCGCCTCGTCTTTCCTGACGACATCAAGGGCTCCGAAATTTCGCTCTTAGAATGGACGCTTTTCTGACCCGACCATGAAATTCAACGCCAGCACCATCAAAGCTGATTCCGAACAACTGGGAATTAACTCAGCCTACCGATCTGGAATATTTGCTCACATAAGGAGCCGTTTGTTCATCCACTTTATGACTGCCTGCGCCAGCCAAGCCGCTAAATTATGAAAACACATCGACTCTCTTTGATTAACCTCTGTTCATTATTTATTTCAGGGACATTGCTGGCGGGCGATCCAGGTCCGGCTCCTGACTTCCACGCCTGGGCTCCAACTCCGCCGATGGGATGGAACAGTTGGGACTATTTTGCCACCACGATCACCGAGGAGCAGGCCCGGACTCAAGCCGCTCACATGGCAAAGGACTTACTTCCCCACGGATGGAAATATTTCGTGGTCGATCATCAATGGTTCGAGCCGGGCGCCAATGGATTCAACTATCGCAAGCGCCCCGAACTGGTGATGGATGGATACGGGCGTCTTCAGCCGGCGCCCGGGCGTTTTCCCAGCGCCGCGAATGGCGCCGGTTTCAAAGGCCTCGCCGATTACGTGCATTCGCTCGGGTTAAAATTCGGCATTCACATCATGCGCGGAATCCCGCGGCAGGCGGTGGAAAAAAACACACCGGTCCTCGGCACGAACCAACATGCCGCGGATATCGCTGATCTCAAATCAACGTGTTCGTGGAACGACGACATGTATGGCGTGGACATGAGCAAGACCGGAGCGCAGGAATTTTATAACGCAAGGATTCAGCAATATGCGGACTGGGGTGTCGATTTCATCAAGGTCGATGACCTGAGCCGTCCCTACCATGAAGCCGAGATCGAGGCGATCCGCAAGGCGATCGACCTGACTGGGCGTCCCATCGTTTTCAGCACGTCACCCGGCGAAACCCCGCTTGGCAAAGGCGACCACGTCTCGAGCCATGCAAACATGTGGAGGATTAGCGACGATTTCTGGGATAAGTGGCCCCATCTGCTCGCGCAGTTCAAAAGGTTGAACGACTGGACGGCCTACCGCCGGCCCGGGGCATGGCCGGACGCCGATATGCTGACTCTCGGGCGGATTGATCTCGGTCGTCGCTCCACACATTTCACACCCGATGAGCAGCTTGCCATGGTGACCCTTTGGTCCATTGCGCGGTCGCCGCTTATTCTCGGCGCAGACATGACAAAGCTCGATGCCGCCACCATGGCGCTGCTTACCAACGATGAAGTCCTCGCCGTAAACCAGCATAGTGAAAACAGCCATCAACTTTTCCGCACGGACGACGGCCTTATTGCATGGGTTGCTGATGTTCCAGGTACGCAGGACAAATACCTGGCTGTGTTTAATACAAGAGATGCTGCCAAAGGCTCTCCCAAAGACGGCGTTGCAGGGGTGCCGGTGAAACTGAGTACACTAGGTTTCACTGGTCCCGTGCGCGTGTGCGATCTTTGGGCACATAATAACACTGGTTCATTTCAGGAGGAATTCATCCCGGAGGTGCCATCACACGGGGCCCGGTTGTTCCGCTTAGCTGCGGCTCATTAATCTGCCTGCCAATCGTGTTTTAATCCATCTTTGTGAAATTCAACGCATTCCTACGTTCAATGGTTTCGGCGGTTCTCTAGTGAAATCCCAATAAAAAAAGCCAGAGTAACCAGTGTGACTGGATAATCATTAGTCACGCAATCTGGATGGGTGAATAATGGGTTCGTTCGGAATCAGTATCGCGACGAGGACGAGAAGTCTGTGCGATTAGAGAAGCGAGAATCGCATCGTTTCATTCCGGGTTTATTGAATTTATCGACAACACTCCAATGAGTCATCTGAAAGGTTTGTATATACTGGACGCCCCATCAGTGGATTTGATCTACGGCCAGGAGGAGCAACGGCGTGTTGCAGAGGTTCTGGATATTTATGCCCCACCTCAGACTTCAGATTCTATAAAGGCCAACCCTTCAGTCCTGGCCGATGCGAATATTGTTTTTTCAGGCTGGGGAGCACCTTTGATGGATGAACATTTCCTTGGAGCAGCCCCGAATCTGCGTGCGGTGTTCTACGGTTCCGGTTCCATCCGAAAATTCACCACGGAAGCATTTTGGGACAGGAATATCGTGATCAGCAGTGCCTATGCCGCCAACGCGGTTCCTGTCGCTGAATACACATTGAGCACAATTCTGTTGAGCTTGAAGCATTTCTGGAGATTTTCGAGGGAAACCAGAAACGGCAATGGATGGGGAGATCATACTCGTCCGGTGCGGGGTGCATTCAATGCCACAGTCGGGTTGGTCTCGTGCGGAATGATCGCACGAAAGACGCTGGAATTGCTGCGGCCATTTGATGTAGAGCGTATCGTATACTGCCCGTTTTTGACCGAAGCCGAGGCGGATGAACTTATGGTTCGGCGCTGTACATTGGAGGAGGTCTTTCTTCATGCCGATGTCGTGTCGCTTCATACCCCGCAACTTCCGGAAACCTGCGGTCTGATTACCGGGCGACTTCTGGCTTCCATGAAACCAAACGCCACCTTCATCAACACGGCGAGAGGAGCAATCGTGAAGCAGCAGGAAATGATCGATGTATTGCGTAAGCGGCCTGATCTTACTGCGGTGCTGGATGTTACCAATCCCGAACCGCCAGAGCCCGGCAGTGAATTGCTAACGCTGCCCAATGTTGTGCTCACGCCGCACATCGCGGGTTCTATGGGATCGGAGATCAGTCGTCTGGGCAGGTATATGGTGGATGAATTGCGCCGGTATGTGGCGGGCGAGCCACTAAGGTGGCAGATCACCCGTGAAAAGGCCGCCAAACTGGCGTGAGTCGATCTGGATGGATACATCGCGACCGAGCTTTTTTCCCGGACAGAGGTGGCAGGATACCAATGGCAGCCCGATCCAGGCACACGGAGGGGGAATGTTCCACGAGGATGGCGTCTATTACTGGTTTGGCGAGAACAAGGACGGCGACACGTACGGGAATCATCGTATCGACGTCATCGGAGTAAACTGTTATTCCTCAACAGACTTGTTCCATTGGAAGAACGAGGGCATTGTGCTGAAAGCCATGGTGAATGACCCCGGCCACGACCTGCATCCCCGCAAGGTGGCCGAGCGTCCCAAAGTTATCTACAACCGGATCACAAGGAAATATGTGATGTGGTTGCACGTTGATTCCAGGGATTACATCGCTGCGAGCGCCGGTGTCGCCGTGAGCGACCGGGTGACCGGGCCGTACGAATATATCAACAGCGTGCGACCCAATGGCAAAGATTCCCGGGATATGACCGTGTTCCAGGATGATGATGGAAAGGCATACATGGTGCATTCCTCCGATTGGAACAGTGTCACGATCATCTCCGATCTCGACGACAATTATCTCGCGTTCACCGGCAATTACTCCCGACATTTCGACCATGGAAAAAAGAATACCGGCCGCGAGTCTGCAGCCGTGTTCAAGCACGAGGGCAGGTATTACATCATTACTTCTGGCACGACAGGTTGGAGTCCGAATGCCGCGGAGTACGCAGTGGCGGAATCCATTCACGGGCCATGGAAGGTGAAGGGAAATCCCTGTATCGGGGAGAATGCGGACACGACCTTTTCTTCCCAGGATACATTTGTTTTTCCTGTGGTTGCCAGGCCAGGAGCATTTGTCTTCATGGCGGATCGCTGGAACAGACATGACCTGCGGGATTCACGCTATGTATGGCTGCCGTTGCGGGTCCAAGGCGAGGAACTCAGGGTGGAGTGGCTTGATTCCTGGAACCTCGCTGTTTTTGAAAAATTACAAACCGTGGCGTTGTGCCCGAAGGACTGAAGGCTAATACTGCCGGTGACGCAGGTGTGTGTCACACCGTTTGACATAGTTTTTCTAAAATGAATATCATTCCGTTTTCTTGTTTTGCTTTTGCAGATACGACCGTGCGTTTTCTGCGGGATAATACATCAGGAAGAATCGGGATGGATATTATTCCGACAGCCCTTCTTGGCAGGGTCAAAACCCGCAGGTGTGGCCTTGCCGGCCTGCCTTATATCGATGCCATACCGGATCATGGGAATTCTTCCGCGTTTGTCGTTGATCCACTTGTGCAGGTGAAAATAGTTGGCGATCCCTATCCGGGAGCGTTTGCGCAGGGGCACACGATGCGCAATTCCCCCTCTGTGGATGCCTTTCATTACGCAGGCCAGCAGGTGACGCAGGAAGAGGCAAGGACTACGATCACCACAACATTGAAAAGCGCATCCGCGTATCGAATCGAACACTGCATGACATTGGGTGAGGGTGATGCCACAGTGGAGATTATCACGGAATTCTTCAACGAGTCCGACCGTCCCGTGACCCTCGAAATGCTCAGCAGTTTTTCACTCGGCGGGGTCACACCATTTGATGCCGCGGATGCGCCGGGCCGGTTACGGGTGCACCGTTTTCGGTCGGCATGGAGTGCGGAAGGGCGGCTTGAAACCCGATCCATAGAGCAACTCCACCTCGAACGCTCGTGGAGCGGCGCCGGGATGTTCAGCGAACGTTTCGGACAGGTGGGCTCGATGCCCGTGCGCAAGTGGTTTCCATTTGTGGCGGTCGAAGATACGGTGGCCTGTGTAACGTGGGGAGCGCAGCTTGCGTGGGCGGGATCCTGGCAGATGGAAATATTTCGCCAGCACGATGATGTCTGTCTTTCCGGTGGCCTTGCTGACCGTGAGTTCGGACATTGGATGAAAACGCTCGCGCCCGGCGAATCGATTGCTGCGCCGCCGGCCACCGTTGCCTGCGTGCAAGGTGGTCTCGACGATTTATGCGACAGACTTACGGCTGTTCAGCATCAAGCGGCCGACACCCACCCGCAGGTCGAATACGATCTTCCCATCGTATTCAATGAGTGGTGCACGACCTGGGGCGACCCACAGCATGAGAAAGTCGTGGCCATTGCAGACCGTCTGCAGGGAACCGGTGTGCGCTACCTTGTAATCGATGCCGGTTGGTATAAAGGCGAGGGTAATGACTGGAGCAGCGGACATGGCGACTGGGTGCCAGGCGCAAAACTTTTTCCGCGCGGACTGGCTGCGACGGCGCGGGCGATTCGCGAAAGAGGCTTGATCCCCGGCTTGTGGTTCGAGATGGAGACAGTGGGCTCGCAATCAACAGCCTTCTCACTCGTGGATCACCTGCTGAAACGCGATGGGTTGCCGATTACGGTACGCGAGCGCCGTTTCTGGGATCTCAATGACCCATGGGCTGTCGAGTATCTCACGCGCAAAGTGATCAATGTGCTGGATGAATGCGGTTTCGGCTACCTAAAGGTCGATTACAACGAGACCATCGGCCTTGGGAGCGAAGACCCGGATGGCCTTGGCGAAGGCCTGCGCAAGCACGTGTGCGGCATTCAGCGTTTTTTTGAGCGAATCCGCGAGCGACTGCCGGATCTGGTGATCGAGAATTGCTCCTCGGGTGGCCATCGGCTCGAACCGTCCATGCTTGCGAGTACGGCGATGTCCTCTTTTTCGGATGCGCATGAGCTCGTGGAAATCCCGATCATTGCGGCGAACTTGCACCGGCTGCTGCTGCCGAGGCAAAGCCAGATATGGGCGGTCCTGCACCGGTCCGACAGCGAAAAACGTCTGGCCTACAGCCTCGCGGCCACCTTTCTCGGGCGCATGTGCCTTTCCGGGGAGATTACATTCCTTTCGGCACCGCAATGGGAACTCGTCGGGAAAGCCTGCGAGCTTTATCGCAAGGCTGCGCCGGTGATCAAACACGGCGTCAGCAGGCACTTTGGAGAACTTGGTGAGAGCTGGCGTCATCCGAGAGGCTGGCAGGCTGTGCGGCGTGTGTCTGCGGACGTCCGTTCCATTCTGGTGGTTGCGCACGCTTTTGAAGATGCCCCCGGTGAAATGGTTGTGCCGCTGCCCGGAAGCGATTGGAGGGTGGCTGCGGAATTCCCCCGAGGGAATGCAGTAGTGAATGGGGCGGAATTGGTCTGCCCGGTGGCGGGAAATGATTTCTCCGGACAGGTTGCTTTGCTTGAACTATGAAACGTTGTTTCATCTTTGCGGTCATCGTGACGTGGATCGAATGTTTCGCATTCACTCTGTGTGCTACGCCGAGCGGACCACCTGGGATGCCTCACCGCTTTACGTAGCGGCGGCAACCCTCGATCCGAGAGAGATTGGATATGTGCAGCAGATGTTTGAGGACAACCAGTATTTCAAGTCAGTCGAGGAGCGGATGGCAGATCACAATTTTCGGGTGACTATGGGCCTGCTCGATACACCGGATGAATACGAAATGCTCAGCTCGCAGCCTCCGTCCCCGCAGAGATTGCCGATGTCGTGGAGTCAGCCCGATTTTGTTTTTGCCGACGAGCAGGACGGTGTCGTTGCGCTCAAGCATGGCAGTGACATTCTTTATGCCTCGCTATGTTGGCGCGCGGGCGAGGGGATCAATAATCTTGCTCGTATCCATTACATCACTCCGCCTCACGACCGTATTGCGGTGGTGAGGGAGGGAACTAAATTCTCCCCAAGCGGCCAGACCTACAAACGCCCGGACTGGATAAATTTTGCGTTTGGAAATGGAGGGCCGAAATACCCCGGCAATCTGCATTCGGCTTATGCAGGCGAGGAACTTCCCGTTGCCAAGCCTCCTCCGGGTGGTGAAATCAAGGCGGGCGGGAACAATGTCTATGCGGGCAATGGCGAGTTTTATACACTACATTACGGCCCGTACCTCATGGGCATGAACATGACCGTGGATCGCAGCCATGAGATGAATGTCCCGCCTGAATTTCGATCAGCATTGGACCTGATTTCCGGCAAAATGATTCCTGCGGCGGAGACACTGAAAGTGGCGCCGGCTTCAACTGTGGTTTTATATCGTGGTGACCGGCCTGAAAGCGTGACTAAAAATGAATAAAATCCATAATCCCGTTCTTCAGGGGTTCAACCCCGATCCATCATTCGCGTGATCTGGTAAACTGGCATCTGGTTGATCACGGTCTCAAGACAAAAACCCTGCCAGACCTTGTGGGGGTACCGGATTCAGGCGGCATCTGGGCTCCTTCCCTGAGTTATGAAAACGGAACGTTTTATCTTGTTTATACGATTGTGCGGACTTGGGGCATGGGACGTCCTTTCAAGGACCATCATAATTATCTCGTTACGTCTGATAGCATCCACGGGCCATGGTCCGAACCGGTTTTTATTAATTCAAGCGGGTTTGATGCGTCGTTGTTTCATGACGATGACGGGCGCAAGTGGATGACCAATATCCAATGGGATTTTCGCAAGGGGCAATCCCGTTTCGGAGGCATCATCCTGCAGGAGTATGATCATGCCGCGCGGAAAGTGACGGGGCCTGTGCACAACATCCTGCGCAAAGACATACTGATTGAGGGGCCGAATCTCTACAAGAAGGATGGTTGTTATTACCTCATGCTGGCCGAAGGGGGTACGGGTTGGAACCACTCAATATCCATGACCCGCTCCCGTTCCATTGCGGGCCCCTACGAGTGCGACCCGCAATCCGTGGTGCTTACCGCGAGGGATGACATGACGATAGCATTGCAAAAAGCCGGTCACGGCGAACTGGTGCAGACGCAATCGGGCGAATGGTATCTGGCCCATCTGTGCAGCCGCTCCGTGGGCAAAGAGCGTCGGTGCATGCTTGGACGTGAAACGGCGATCCAAAAAGTAGCGTGGTCGGAGGATGGCTGGCTGAGGCTGGCTGGCGGCGGCACTGCCCCGCAAGTGGATCTGCCCGCTCCCGCAGGTTTGAAGGCGCAGCCATGGCCGCAGGAAGCTTCACGGGATGATTTCGATGCTTCCACCCTGTCTTGCCACTGGAATTCTCTGCGGGTTCCCGTGGACGAATCGTGGCTTTCGCTCCATGAGCGCCCGGGGTGGCTGAGATTAAGAGGCCGGGAATCGCTGTTTTCCATTCACGAACAAAGTCTTCTTGCCAGGAGGCTGCAAAGCTTCCGCTGCACCGTGCAAACATCCGTGGAATTCGAGCCGGCTCATTTCACGCAATCCGCCGGGAAGGTTTTGGGGGTAGTCCTGACTGATGATGGGGTCTATGAGGAGTTGCTGGAGAGCAATATTCCGATCGCGGGCTGGAGGCATTGTCATCTTCGCGCTGTGCTGGATTACGCATCGCTGCGATTCTTTGCATCCCCGGATGGCACTCAATGGCAGTCGGTCGGGCCTGTTCTCGATGCAACAAAATTGTCTGATGACTACGGATAGGGTCTGCATTTTACCGGGGCGTTTGCGGGACTCTGCGCGCAGGATCTCGGTGGGACGCGCACTGCGGCAGACTTCGATTATTTTGAAATGAACGACAATGCCTGATTGAGATACGAAAGCAGGGCGTTCAAAATACAAAAACCAATGTTGTCAATACCTGTTACCTTTTGTCTTCGCAGGCTTTTTAGTGCATGATGGGAGTGTGGATAAATCGAGATCTGACAGGTGCCTTGCCTGTCGGCCGAAGGGAACAGGTTCGCTCCCCGGCTGTCTTCAACTCGATCTATCACAGTTCCGAAGCGATAAATTTCCCGATGAAACACACGTCAAAACCAGCCGATAAGCATTTCTGGTTAACAGTGTAACCGGAATTGTAGTTCTATCATAGTAGGATTACGGACAGCTTTACTCCAGCAGCGCTGGATCGCTTTGGTGATCACGCGGTGTTTTTCATATAATCCTCCAACCTCCCCAACAAAACATGAAACTATTCGCATTCTTGTTGTCTGCCTTGGCGATTTCATCTGTAGTGTTTGCGGCGGACAACTTTCCTGTGTTTCACAAGGCCGATGTAGTCCTCTTTCAAGGCGATTCAATTACAGATGGAGGTCGCGCTCGCACAGGCAGTGACTACAATCACACCATGGGGCAGGATTATGCCTACATTATTTCCGCACGACTGGGGGTTTCACTAGCGGAGCGCGATATCACCTTCATCAACCGCGGCATAGCTGGAAACAAAGTCGCGGATCTCGCGGCACGCTGGCAAAACGATACTCTCAACATCAAGCCAGACCTCATCAGCATCATGATTGGTGTGAATGATACAACTGGCGGTGTCCAAGCTGAGCAATACGGGCAGGTGTACGACAAATTAATCGCGGATACCCTGATCGCTTTACCAAAGGTAAAAATCATTCTCTGCGAGCCATTCATGCTTCCGGTAGGCAAGTATAAGGACAATTTTGCAAAAATACGGGCGGAATTAAAAAAGCACCAGGAAGTCGTTGAAAAGTTGGCGGTAAAGTACGGTCTTCCCATTGTACATTTTCAAAGAGCCTTTGACGAAGCCTGCCGCAAAGCTCCCCCGGAACATTGGATCTGGGACGGTGTGCATCCGACCTATGCGGGGCACGGATTGATGGTTGAGGAGTGGCTTCACACTGTGGATCAATTCTGGCCGCAGGGTGTCTGATGAACTTTGAATATCACTTCACTAAATGAACACAAAAATACTATGAACACAAAAACATTAATTGCGATCTCAACAGCATTATTGACTACTGTTTCCTCCTTTCAGTCAGCACACGCAGAGGAACCAGCACTCGAGCCGATGGCCACGGGAAAATTTGAGCCGACGTGGGAATCTCTCAAGCAATACGAATGTCCCCAGTGGTTCCGTGATGCGAAATTCGGCATCTGGGCGCATTGGTCGGCCCAGTGCGTGCCAGAGCAGGGGGACTGGTACGCGCGCAGTATGTACATGGAGGGCAGCCATGATTACAAATACCAGGTGGAGCATTATGGACATCCTTCCAAGGTGGGGTTTAAGGACATTGATCACATCTGGCACGCGGAGAACTGGGACCCAGACAAGCTCATGCAGCTCTACAAGCGTGCCGGCGCACAATATTTCTTCGCGCTGGCAAACCATCACGACAATTTCGATTGTTACGATAGCAAATACCAGCCGTGGAACTCGGTGAAGATCGGGCCGAAGAAGGATATCGTGGGTCTCTGGGCGGAGGCAGCCCGCAAGTATGGTCTGCGGTTCGGCGTCAGTGTTCACGCGGCACATGCATGGAGCTGGTTTGAGACTTCCCAAGGGGCGGACAAGGCCGGGCCGCTCGCCGGCGTGCCATATGACGGCAAACTCACCAAGGCCGATGGCAAGGGCCAATGGTGGGAGGGGCTCGATCCGCAGGATTTGTATGCACAGAACCACGTCACCGGCGGGCTGCACTGGGATTGGGACAAGGGCACGCCCCCGGACAAGGCTTACATTGACAAGTTTTATAACCGGACGATCGATCTGATCAACAAGTACCATCCCGACCAGATTTATTTCGACGACACCGTGCTGCCGCTTTATCCGATCAGCGACGTGGGCTTGAAAATCGCCGCGCATTTTTACAACAGCAGCATGAAGTGGCACGGCGGACGGAACGAGGCGGTGATCAACGGAAAAATCCTCAGCGAGGAACAGCGCCACTGCCTGGTATGGGATCTTGAGCGCGGCGTAAGCGACAAGATACAGCCCTTGCCCTACCAGACCGATACATGCATCGGGGACTGGCACTATAACCGCGGCCTGTTTGACCATCATCGTTACAAGAGCGTCAAAACCGTGGTGCAGATGCTCGCGGATACTGTCAGCAAGAACGGCAACCTGATGCTCAACATCCCGGTACGGGGCGATGGCAGCATTGATTCCGACGAGGTGGCATTTCTCGAGGGGATGGCGAAGTGGATGGATGTAAACAAGGAGGGCATTATAGGCACGCGCCCATGGAAGATATCTGGCGAAGGCCCCGCGTCCGGTTCGGCTGCCCCGTTGAAAGCGCAGGGATTCAACGAAGGAAAGGGAAAAGCCTTCACTGCCGATGACATCCGCTTCACCACAAAGGGCAATGTGCTCTACGCGATCGCGCTCGGCTGGCCCAAACAGGATCTGAAAATTAAATCGCTCGGCACGGCCGCCAGACTCCTCGACAAACCAGTTGGCGACATCACGCTGCTGGGGAGCAGCGAAAAGATCGAGTGGTCTCAATCCGATGAAGCCGTGACCATTCACCTTCCGCAACACCCACTTGGCGACGACGCCATCATCTTCAAAATCACCCCGGCAATCTGACGTTTTACATCGATCCGGTTCCCGCACTTCAAATATGCAGAAAACCCACCACCTCATCGGCCTGGTAACCGCCATGGTTTTCATGGCTTTCGACATGGCAGTGTTTTCCATGCCGCTGAACGCGCAGGATTGGCCGCGTAAACGTGTGTCACTGGATGCGGACTGGCGTTTTCAGAAGAATGATCCGCAGGATGCAAATGGGAAACTGGATTACCCGAAAATCAAGGACTGGATTACAGCCACCGGCAACGAATTAAGAAAGGACTCCGGCGCTGCCTTGCAAACGAAACCTCCGGGGAATCCCGGCGGTGAAATCTCCTATGCGCAGAGTGGATTTGACGACAAGGGATGGCGGCAACTCAATCTGCCGCACGATTGGGGGATCGAAGGCCCTTTCAAGCAGGAGTATCCCGGCGAGACCGGCAAGCTGCCATGGTGGGGAGTGGGCTGGTATCGCAAGCATTTCAACGTCACGGATGCTGAAAAATCAAAACAGTTTTTTCTTGAGATAGACGGGGCGATGTCCTGCTCGATGGTCTGGCTTAACGGTAAATTCGTCGGGGGCTGGCCTTACGGCTACGCTTCCTTCCAGCTCGATCTCACCCCTTATATTCAGCCCGGCGAGAACGTCATTGCTGTGCGGTTGGACAATCCGCCAAACTCGTCGCGATGGTATCCGGGCGGCGGGATTTACCGAAACGTGTGGCTGGTCAAGACGGAGCCGATCCATGTAGGACACTGGGGCGTCTATGTCACCACCCCTGCCGTTGATGAGGCTTCGGCCACAGTGCATGTGAAGGTTCAGGTGGACAAACCTGAAACGGCGAGCGCCGCTGTGAAGACGGAGATTTTCGAGGCTGGCCCGGATGGAGGGCCCACAGGTGGCGCGGTGGCGTCTTCCCAAACATCCGGCGCGCAGGAAATAGACCTTGATGTGCCACGTCCGAAGCTTTGGAGCCTTGAAACCCGGAACCTCTACGTTGCCGTCACCAGTGTCTTTTCAAACAACAAGCTGGCGGATCATTGCCAGACCGTCTTTGGCATTCGCACGATCAAGTTCGACAAGGACAAGGGGGTCCTTCTCAACGGCAGGCACGTAAAACTCAACGGCGTGTGCGATCACCACGATCTCGGCGCGCTAGGTACAGCGATCAATGTGCGCGCCCTGCAAAGACAGATCGAGTTGCTACAAGAGATGGGGTGCAATGCGATCCGCACCAGCCACAACCCTCCTGCGCCAGAACTCCTCGACCTCTGTGACCGCATGGGAATGCTCGTGATGGATGAGTACGTGGACTGTTGGGAAATGCGCAAGACCCCGAATGACTATCATCAGTTCTTCGACGACTGGCACGAGAAGGACTTGCGCGCTCAGGTGCGCCGCGACCGGAACCATCCGTGCGTGGTGCTCTGGAGCATCGGCAATGAAATCCCCGAGCAGTCGAAGCCGCAAGGGCCAAAGATGGCGGCGGAACTGACCGCCATCGTGCATGAGGAGGATCCCACCCGGCCCACCACGTTCGCGTGCAGCGATGTGCATGGAGGTTACAACGGATATCAAACCGGCGTGGATGTCTTTGGTTACAACTACAAGCCGGGGGAGTATGGAAAATTCCATGCTGCGCATCCGGACATCCCGATCTTCGGGAGCGAGACCTCCTCGACGGTCAGCTCGCGCGGCGAATACGCATTTCCGCCCAGCAGCCAGGAGGCGGATGCCAAAACCGACTTTCAGGTCAGCTCATACGATCTGTATGCGCCCCGTTGGGCGACCACGCCGGATGCGGAGTTCAAGGCGCAGGACCAGAATCCGTTCGTGGCCGGTGAATTTGTCTGGACCGGGTTCGATTATCTCGGCGAGCCGACTCCTTACAATAAGGATTCGAGCGTTCTGCTGAATTTCCATGACCCGGCGGAGAAGGCGAAAGCGGAGCAGGAACTTGCCCAGCTCCACAAAGTGACGGTCCCCTCGCGCAGTTCCTATTTCGGAATCATTGACCTGGCGGGATTCAGGAAAGACCGTTTCTACCTGTATCAATCGAAGTGGCGGCCCGATTTTCCCATGGCGCACATTCTGCCTCATTGGAACTGGCCGGAGCGAGTTGGCCAAGTGACGCCCGTGTTTGTTTATACATCCGGCGACGAGGCGGAGTTGTTCCTCAATGGGAAATCGCTCGGGCGAAAGAAAAAGGGCGATTACGAATACAGGCTGCGCTGGGACGACGTGGTATATCAGCCGGGCGAATTGAAGGTGGTCGCTTACAAGGACGGAAAGGAGTGGGCGCAGGAGATCGTGAAGACAACCGGCCCCGCCTCGCAAGTCATGCTGAAGGCCGACCGCCCGAAAATCGCAGCCGACGGCCTGGATCTGTCGTACGTCACCGTGACCATTGCGGACAAGGACGGTCTCATGGTGCCGCGCTCGAAGAATCTGGTGCAGTTTGACATATCGGGCCCGGCTGAAATCATCGGGGTGGACAACGGCGACGCCACCAGCCATGACTCGTTTCAGGCGAAGCAGGTGAAGGCGTTCAACGGACTCGCGCTGGTAATCGTAAGGGCAAAGGCCGGGCAGCCCGGCGCGGTTGTGCTGCATGCGAAATCCGAGGGATTGCAACCGGCGAATTTGTCGCTGCAAAGCGAGTGAGTTGTAAAAACACAAATTCCACCCGCAACATGAAGACAAATTCCCTCAAGAAAACTCCGATCTTTGTCGTGCTACTGTTGCTGCGCCTCGCAGCCGGTACCTGCATGGCGGTGGATGTGGGTGCCTGGCTGCAACTTGGCGGTGAAAAATTCGATCATTGGACGGGCGTGAAACCAGAGAAGGAAGCGGGTATCGCGGAGATTTCCGTGCCGGGCGACGCCCAGTTCACTTATCCCGACGGGCCGTTCGGCTTCTACAAGCACGGATTCCGCACATTGAGCGACAGCGCCGCAGACTGGAAGGCGTATTACGGGGTGCAAGTCGAGATTGCGTTGCCATTGGATCGCGAGGTCGAGTTGGCGGTCTTTCTCAAACCTGCAAGCCGCAGCCATGGAGTGGAAGACGGAGTCAAAAGCGTCGTCCGCGTCAGCGGCAAGGGATGGCATACGGTGACGCTGCCGTGGAGCGCATTCGAGTTTGAGGAGGCACGGACTTCATTTCTCAAATTCATCAAGCAACTCGTGCTGTCGCCGCGGTTCACGGATGGCGGTGCGCCCGGCCAGATTCAAGTCCGCAACGTGCGCGTGGTGAAGGCGCCTGCCGTGGCACTCGAGTGCCCGGTACGCGGCAAGTCCGCTCCGCAAGGCCAGACCGTCGAATATCCGGTATCGGTCTATAACTGTACCAACCAACCGCAATCCATTGTGCTGTCTTTTATGCACTATGGCTGGGAAACCATGGAGGCATCTGCCGAACCCGCCGTGCTTCAACTAGGGCCGGGCGAGAGTGGTGCCTGCAAGGTGAGTGTGAAGGTCGCGGCACAGGTTCCCCCGGAGGGACACGAGCAGCAGGTGCTTCAAGCCATTGCGAACGGCGATGCTGGCAAGGCAGCCACGCTTACTTTCATTACGGCCAGAGAATTGCCGCACCCCTATATCATGCACACACCGGAGCGCTGGAACGAGGTGCGCGAGAAGGTCAAGAAATACCCTTGGGCGAAATCGCTGCAAGATGATTATATAAAACGTGCCGAGGCATGGAATGTTCCCGAAGTGGCGAAACCGCCTCATAACGATCCGGATGACACGATGGGGCCGTTCCTTTTCGCCACCACGAGTGAGAACGGACTCATGGCAAGCGGCATCGCCTGGCAGCTTACTAGTAACAAGTCTTATGCCGAAAAAGTTGCGCTCTTTCTCCGGCGTTTGTCCAATCCAGAGGATGGCTATTCCAAGACCCTTCGCGGCTGTAACCAGAGTTTGGTACAGGAGGGGCATTTCTTCCAGCACATCGCGATGGCTTATGACATGGTTCTCGATTCCGGCGTGTTGACAGATAGCGACCGGCAGCAGATCGAGCAGACACTGCGTATATTTCTTGAGAGCATGGAGCGCGCGAACGACGGAGCATCAATCAGTAACTGGAATCTCTCGGAAGTAACAGGAGCGTTTTACTGTGCTCTGGCCATGCAGGATCTTGTCACAGCGCAGCGTTTCTTCTCGGGGCCGGGAGGCATTTGTGATCAACTCTCCAAAGGCACGATGGACGACGGTTGGTGGTATGAGTGTACGATCAGTTACAACATGTGGTGTGCAAGCGAGTTCACACAGGCTGCACTTGCATGGCAGCCGTGGGGAGTCAACTTCAAGGACATGTGGCTCCCTGCAAGTTACTCGCCCCATATCATGCTTGTGTCAGAATTGAATGGTGGAGGGATTTCCGAGGATGCGGATGCCGAAGCCCGGAGGAAACCCTTTGGAATGAACTCGGATATCTTTGGACCGATTCGGCGGCCCTATCGGCAGATCACCGATTTGTGGAATGGATTGCTGCCATTTCTGGATTATCGAGGGATCATGTTCGGGGTAAATGATTCCACGGAAAACAAGGTCACTGGCGACCGGTCGGAAGTCGTGGGCCAACCATTCGAGATTGCTTATTACGTTTTCCGCGATCCCGCTTACGCCGCGATCATCAAGCGCGGGACGGGAAAACGCGATCTTCTTTATGGGGTGCCTGACCTTCCGGAAAAGACGCCGGAACAATATCGCGATTCCGCTTACGCGGATAATGTAGGCCTGGTCATGCTCCGCTCGCAGACGGAAAACCGCCCGATCCGCGAGCAGATCCAGGCGGTGCTCCACTATGGCACTCACGGCTGGGCACACGGTCACTTTGATCGCACCGATCTGCTCTCGCTGATTCGCTATGGACGCAGCTTCTGGAATCCCGAGTCTGTTTTCTGGGTTTATGAGCCGTTCATGTACAAGTTCTACTGCCAGACTTCGGATAACCACAACATGGTGGTTGTGGACCAGAAGATGCAGGAAGCGACTCCTGGCCAGCGATTGCTTTTTCACACCGGCAAAATGATGCAGGCGACTGCGGTGGAGACAACTGCACGCTGGTCTTATCCGCCCTACGGAGGCATGGTGTATGACTACGTGCCGGTGAAGACATTCGCCGAAAAATGCTGGCGAGAGGGGCGCAGCGTGCCGATCCCGGAGCATCCGCCGGAATACGGATCGTTGACAGGCTATACCGGGCCGGTCTTGCAGCGTCGACTCATGGTAGTTACTGACGACTACGTCGTGCTGGCCGATTATG